>NZ_CP009503.1:3819080-4137337 GCF_000969965.1 Methanosarcina sp. WWM596 | reverse complement strand
CCCTCTAAAGAAATCGATACCATTAAGCTCAGTTTCAATAAAATAAAAGATTTACAATTCCAGCACCCCTGAAGGTCAGTTTTAAATCCCCTTTTTCGCATGGAAAAATATCAGAAAATTGTGGACCCCTTCACTTCCATTGAATGATTAAAAATATTTAGTATAGAATAATAATACGAGGTAAACAAACGGCTATACTGAAACGAAAGAGGATATGTTAAAAATGAAAACCGTTTTGATGTAAATAAGATCATTGATAACAAAACGATTGCTTAATAAATAAAGACAGTTGGGCCGAAAACAAGGAATAGACATTAAAAGTAACTATATATCTGGAGTGTAAATACATAAAAAATTGGCTATGTTTACATATTAACTTATAAATTTTATTCAAATTGCATATTTTTCAAATCATATTGTTTTTTTAAAGATTTGTTTTAGAATTGTTGATTTAGTTTCTAGAACTGTTGATTCAATGTTTTCTACTGCAATTTCACTCGTCAAATTAAGATAACAAAGGAATTTTTGAAGAAATAAATCGAAAATAGTAATACTCTTAATAATCAGTTTAATGTACCGAAATAAAACGAACCGTTTTTAATGTCTGAATAACAAAATAGTATTATAGAATTGTCATAAATTATACACAATAATATATATCCCACATAATAAAAATACATTATAAACAATATACGTCTCTGAATACAGCTGCTGACAGAATCGCCGTAACTGGCAAATTTGCAGATGGAAGTAATCTTAGAGCGTGTCTTAAAATTAAATTTAATTCTACAATGGTGACAGTAATTATCATTTGAACTGAAAAAATTAAGTTTACCAAAAATGAAGTTGACTAAAAATGAAGTTGACTAAAAATGAAGTTGACTAAAAAACTGGAGTTAAATAATGGTATCAGATAATTTTAGTATTATACTTATTTTCGCAGTATATCTGCTTTTTATGATCGCCATCGGAGTTCTCTATTATCGAAAAACAGAGAATCTTTCAGATTATATTTTAGGAGGAAGAAAGTTAAACAGCTGGGTTACTGCGCTGAGTTCGCAGGCGTCGGATATGAGCGGCTGGTTGCTAATGGGATTGCCCGGATATGCTTATCTGGCAGGAATGGAATCTATCTGGGTAGGAGTGGGTCTGGCTGCTGGAACATACCTGAACTGGAAATTCGTTGCAAAGAAATTGCGCCAATATACCCAGATTGCAGGAGATTCCATTACTATTCCAGTGTACTTTGAAAACAGGTTCAGAGACGAAAGCCACGCTTTGAGAATTATTTCATCTATTCTGATTCTAGTCTTTTTCCTGCTTTACACTTCCTCAGGACTTGTCGCAGGCGGAAAACTTTTCAATACTGTTTTTGAAATTCCCTATCAGCAATCTCTTCTTTTCGGTGCACTGGTGATTATTAGCTACACATTTCTTGGAGGTTTCATGGCCGTCTGCTGGACCGACTTTTTCCAGGGAATGCTAATGGTCTGCGCCATTGTTTTCGTGCCCCTTGCAGCCCTAAAGGGAATGGGAGGTTATGATTCTACTGTAAGTCTTATTAAAAGTATAGACCCGCAGCTGCTTAATCCCTGGACTGCTCTTTCTGGAGGTTCAATTCCCCTGATCTCAAACCTGGCCTGGGGCCTGGGATACTTTGGTATGCCACATATCCTGGTTCGTTTTATGGCCATAGAATCCCCTGACAAAATCAAATTGCGTGCGGCCACCCCAACCTAAAGGATGGGGTATGCTGATGGGCCGCCCGCCCGGTTATTCTGGTACTTAGAAATCGTCAATTTTCCGTTGCCTAGACTTTAATCTATATGATTGAACCTCTGTTTTCGGTTTTCCCTGCGACTCCTTAATGTAGTGCTTGATTGTGTCAGCGGTTACATTTCCAACGGATCGATAGAATTTACCACTTGACCATAGACTTCCACCCCAATATCGTGTTCTCAGTTCAGGATGAAGCTTGAACAATCTGTAAGAACTACCTCCTTTCAAGTATTGAACCACCTCTGATAGAGAGGTGCTTGGGTGGAATTCCAGGAACAGGTGAACATGATTATCTACAACTTCCAGAGCATGGATTTTGTAGCCTTTCTCTGTGCAAATATTGTGGAATATAGACTCGCAATCCTTTTTAACTCGTTTATTGTAGAATATCTTGTATCGATACTTAGGCACCAACACGATGTGGTAGGTAATCTGACCATAGCCATGGCTAAAACTGCGCAATTCCAACGCTTATCACATCCTAGCCATAGGTAGCTGGAACCACCTGTGGCTATGGTGTCAAAAAACCTCATTTTACAAAAAAACGATGATTGATACAGTTTAAGCGAATACAAAACAGCCAGCGAGGGTTCACTTCATCCCCGACCTGAAGGTCAGGGTATTCGTGACCCTCTGCACTCCCATAGTAATAAAACAGGCAAGACTTATTGCAATGGTCTGGGTTATAATCTCCCTGTTTTTTGCTGTAGTAGGCGGGATCATCGGAAGAGCTTACCTCTATCCTGAGTTTCTTGGAGATGCGGGAAGCGAAACTATCTTTATGGTAATGATAAACAACACGTTTACTCCTGTTATTGCAGGAGTTCTCCTTGCGGCTATTCTTGCAGCTATTATGAGTACTGCTGATTCCCAGCTCCTTGTAGCTGCTTCTGCTTTTACCGAAGATATCTACAGGATAATAGTAAAAAGAGATGCAGGAGAAAAAGAGCTCGTCTGGATGGGCAGGTTTGCAGTTATTGCAATTTCAACAATTGCCTATTTAATAGCGAGAGATCCTAATAACTCGGTTATGGGCCTGGTCTCATATGCCTGGGCAGGATTTGGAGCAGCCTTTGGGCCTGTTATCTTATTCTCTCTTTTCTGGAGAAAAACAACCAGAAATGGAGCGCTCGGAGGAATGATTGTCGGTGGCTTAGTTGTTATCGTCTGGAAGCAACTTTCAGGTGGAATTTTTGACATGTATGAAATTGTCCCTGGTTTCTTCCTCTCATGTATAACAATCTACCTCCTCAGTATTCTGGATAAGGAAGGTCCTACAGAAGAAATCCTTAAAGAATTCGACCGCGTAAACCATATAAATCTCCATGGAAAAGCTATTCACAAAGAAGACATGGTGCCTCTCGAAACCTCAAATGAGTAGGTAATCTGAAAAACACCTTCTTGACACCTTAAACCACTTCCCAATTCACATGCTATAAAATACCCCCGCCAGATTACCTGGCGGTGCCTCTTTTCCATAAAATACAAGGAAGAACTTGAAAAAGAGATGAGTATTTTTCAGAGTTTTTTGTCGATTTTAATTTTTATTTTCCTTCATTTGCTTCTCTTTTTTTACTCTGAAAGATTAGACTGATGCCTGGGTAAAAAATAATCCAGATGGCGAAATATGAATATATTTCAAAAATACTATTAAGAAAAACATTGATTTTCAAAAAAACTGCGGAATGTAGTTTTAAAATTTCAAGATTTAAGCTATGTAAATTATTAAGTTGGACGGAAGGAGAAAATGGAAAAGACCCCTTTATTTCTACTGGAAAGTTTATATAACACCCAGACCCCATGGTTTCCATTGAAACGGTTAAGGAGGTTTTGAGAACAAAAAAAATACAATTTTATTTTGTTATAGGAACAAAATAATGTTGTTGTGTTATAACACTACTTGTATATATATGTTGTTATGGGTAGTTCTAAATTAGCAGGTCAAAATTAAAATCAAACACTTAATAGAAATATTAATATTATTTTTTTAATATTTATATAATTTTTATACTTTTTTATAGTTTAATTCTACCGTAAACTACACTACAACACGAATACTTCTTTCCAGTAGAAATAAAGGGGTCTCTCTCTAAGAACAAAATTTTTAAATATACATTATTCTTGATAATTTAACAATCCATATCCTTCATTTACAGAGAAACTTTATCTAGGGTCATAAGATCTAAAAACCAGTGAATAAAACCAGTGAATAAAACCAGTGAATAAAACCAGTGAATAAAACCAATGAATAATATATCAAATCTCTTTAATATGTCAAATCTCTTTCTGAATTTTGGAAACCGGTTTTCTTCTTTATCAATTCTTCTCTCTTCCTTCTTTCCCTTTTCACTTGATTTATTTCTAAAATTGATGGTTTTTTGAACATTTTTAAAAGTTATTCTTTTACTTTAATTTTTTCCTTTCCGTAAGTTACACCGTAAGTTACAAAAACTACCCTTCAAGCCTACGTTTGTTTTTTATAAAAATATAGCTATATAACTTAAGCTGCAATTGCCTTTTATACGAGTTACTTCTTTTTTCTTTCAAGTCCTTTTTTCTTTGTTTTTCAATTATTTTTTGAGTTTTATTCCATAAGTCTTTTAAATAAAACTGGTTTTACTTTATCTATATGAATAAGAAGGGTCTTTCTGAAAGAGAGATATTTTCCTATCTGGAAAATGCAAAGTCAGAAGATACGGATTATTATCGGGTTTTAAGTTCAATGTGTACTCACCCTCATAAGATCGCGGTTGAGGTTAATAGGCTCTTTATTGAGGCTAACCTGGGAGACCTCGGGCTTTTTGGTGGAACTCACCGGCTTGAGCAAGAGGTTGTCAGGATGCTTGGTGAGCTTCTTCACGCCCCCCCAATTGATGTTCCATCCGGAGATTCATTTAAGAGTTCTGTTTGTGGCTACCTTACTACAGGAGGTACCGAATCCAATATTCAGGCTGTAAGAGGAATGAAAAATCTTGTTACCGCAGGAAAGGAAGGGTTGAAAGGAACTCCAAACATTGTAATTCCCGAGTCGGCTCATTTTTCTTTTGATAAAGTTGCCGACATGATGGGTATAGAGGTCAAAAGGGCTTCACTGGATTCGGAGTTCAGGGTAGACATGGCTTCTGTTGAAAGTCATATAAATGCAAACACCATAGGGCTCGTAGGGATAGCAGGGAATACTGAGTTTGGCCAGGTGGATCCTATTGCCGAACTCTCTGAACTAGCTCTTGAAAATGAGCTTTTCCTGCATGTTGATGCGGCTTTTGGAGGTTTCGTAATTCCTTTCCTAGAAAAACCCCAGCCTTTTGATTTCAAAGTGCCAGGAGTTACTTCCATTGCTATAGACCCCCACAAGATGGGCCTGTCCACAATCCCGTCAGGCGCCATACTTTTCAGATCCCCTTCTTTTCTGGACTCCCTTAAGGTAAACACTCCATATCTTACCACAAAATCCCAGTTCACACTTACAGGCACCAGGAGCGGAGCCTCAGCTGCCGCTACCTGTGCTGTTATGAAATATCTCGGCTATGAAGGTTACAGAAAGAACGTGCAATACTGCATGCAGCTTACCACAAAGCTAGTTTCAGAAGCTCGAAAAATCGGTTTTGAACCCCTGCTAGAACCTGTAATGAACGTAGTTGCTCTAAAAGTCCCAGAACCTGACTTTGTCAGAGAACAGCTTCTTGAAAGATTCGGCTGGCATGTCTCAATCACCCGCACTCCAAGAACCCTCCGTTTAGTCCTGATGCCGCATAATACTCCAGAAGGTATTAATATATTTTTGGAGGATCTTAAGAAAGTGACAGCAATGATTTAAAGTTGCTTTTAATTTTGCGAAAGCAAATATCTATAATATTATTGCTAAATAGTAAATTAGAATCAGCTACGTTTTGTGGAGAAAAAATAATTAGGGAGGCAATTAACTAATATTTTGTTTAATAAAAAACTTGGAACTTTTACGAGTTGTAGCGTTTTGACCGTTGTTCATGATTTAGTTCATGATTTAGTTCATGATTTAGTTCATGATTCTGTTCATGATTTAGTTCATGATTCTGTTCATGATTTAGTTCATGATTTAGTTCATGATTCTGTTCATGATTTAGTTCATGATTCTGTTCATGATTTAGTTCATGATTCTGTTCATGATTTAGTTCATGATTCTGTTCATGATTTAGTTCATGATTCTGTTCATGATTTAGTTCATGATTCTGTTCATGATTTAGTTCATGATTCTGTTCATGATTCTGTTCATGATTTAGTTCATGATTTTGATTTAGTTCATGATTTTGTTCGTGATTTAGTTCATGATTCAATTAGCGGTTAGATTAGTGGTTCAGTTCATAATTTAGTTCATTATTTTACCTGGCTACTTTATCTTTAGGATGACTATCATCAAGTTTGTTGTTATTCTTTGCCTGTTTAAGGGATGCAAAAAATAATTATACTATTTAAAATAATATAATTGATGCTTTTGGATATACGATAGTTTCTGTCTCTCAGATCAGGTTAGCGGGTTGAAATTAATAAGCTAAAATTAAGAAATTAAACAAACTAATAAGCTAAAATTAAGAAATTAAACAAACTAATAAGCTAAAATTAAGAAATTAAACAAACTAATAAGCTAAAATTAAGAAATTAAACAAACTAATAAGCTAAAATTAAGAAATTAAACAAACTAATAAGCTAAAATTAAGAAATTAAACAAACGTTTTGAAGCTTAGGTGTAACAACCTGTCGCACGTTCATGCATTCTGGCAACATATTTCAGATATGCATATCATTGTGTCATAATGGCTTATCAACTTGTTTCACATATATTTCATATATAGCTCATTAAGTGTTTGTATTAGATAGATAAAGGGGGTATTTTATTTTATGAAATCTGCACTGAAAATCGGAAGCGTAATGGGCATACCTATAAGACTGCACATCACTTTTCTTTTGATACTTCCCATTTTTGCATATGTCTTCGCCATTAATCCATACCCTTATGGCTTTCAAGAGGTTGAGTCGCCTGCTATGAAATATGCGCTTTCAACCCTGACCGCAATCCTGCTTTTTGCATCAATCCTTTTGCATGAGCTTGCACACTCATATCTGGCAATGCGCTATGGAGTCAGTATTGAGAGCATCACGCTCTTCCTTTTCGGAGGCGTTTCTTCAATGGAAGAGATGCCAAGAGATCCTGGACAGGAAGCAAAGATGGCTTTTGCAGGACCTCTAATGAGTCTGATTATAGGTGCCGCCTGTCTTTTAATATATGGGTATATAATTGCACCAAACTCTGCGCTTTCTGACAATCCCGTTTTTCTGACAATCTGGATTCTTGGAGCCATGAACATAGTTCTTGGAATTTTCAACCTGCTGCCCGCATTCCCCATGGATGGAGGCAGGGTGCTCCGTGCTTTCTATGCCAGGAGAATGTCTTATGTCAAAGCTACGCAAAGTGCAGCTGCCTTAGGAAAATTTTTTGCTATCTTGATGGCGATTTTTGGAATTCTTGTTGGAAACCTCTGGTTCCCTTTGATTGCTCTCTTCATTTATGTCGGTGCATCTGAGGAGGAACGTTCTACTCAGGCATCCGTAACTTTAGAAAATGTTCTGGTAAAAGATATAATGACAAAAGATGTAGTTTCAGTGCCTCCTTCCATGAATGTTGAAGATCTGATTCTTTTTATGTTTGAGAAAAAGCATATGGGTTATCCTGTAATAGAGGGGCGCGACCTGAAAGGGATTGTGACTTTTACCGATATCCAGCGCGTTTCCACTCTTGACCGTCCTGTAACCCGGATCTCAGATATTATGACCAGAGATGTCATATCTGTTACTTCGGATGCACAGGCAAGTGATGTCCTCAAATTGGTCACATCTAAGAACATAGGAAGAGTTCTGGTCATTGATAATGGGTCTCTTGTAGGGGTACTTTCCAGAACAGACCTGGTCAGGACACTGAGGCTCAGATCAGAATGAAGCACCAAAAGATTCCTTTTTGGAAATGTGCAACTGAAGAAATGTGCAACTGAAAAAGAACTGCATACTTGAACACTGAAAATCTGTAAAACTAAATAAAACTAAATTGTTAAGGAAAAATGTGAAAATGGTAAACAGAAATTTCTGGCAGTAATTACACGAGTTAATTATTTGCCGGCACTAATTTTTTTACAGTTTAGTTCTATCATATTTATTACTTGGTTATTTTAAATGTATAATTTTATATCTTTGAAGTATAGTTTAATATCTTAGATGTGTAGTTTAATATCTTTAAAGTATAATTTGGTATTCATCAATTATAATTTATTTGTTTCACGGTAACAGTTGTTTTACGGTATAACATAACTTATCTCATATACATAACTTATTTCATATTCAGATCCGTACAAATTGGCTATGTATAGATTGGCTTTTACAGATCAGTTTTTTACAGATCACTTATATAACATGTGTAACTTATTTGATGTGTATGACTTAATTATACTATATATTAAATTACTTGTGTGCTAAACTATTTACTTGATATCTTTGAATTCGCGGCAGTAAGTGTTTAAAATTAGGAAGTATAATGGATAAAGTAACGTATTTTGGCAATGGCTTTAAGGTAGAGTAATGTACTCTGGACAGCAGTACATAGCAATAGAGTGAAAAATGCTCTGCTTTATACATTTTAATCCGTCACTTCTAATCAGCCGCAACAGAGAGACTGATAATGGATAGGTCTAAAATTACAGATTCTCAGGACAAGGAGCCTGAATACAATTTTCATAGTTCATCTCAGGAGTCAATATACTCTATGGACAAACTTATAACCGAATCCGCAGAAGATAATGTTTCTGTCGGAAAGTCTAAACTTTCTGATTCATCAATCAACAAGCCAGAGGAAACCGGCGCTTCTGTACTGCCATCTGTAGCAGAAGTCGGAGATGTTGAAGTGAAGCTCGATATAAGTTCCGAGCTTGTTGCGGAACCTCTTCCTGATTCAGCTTCGGAACTTTCAGTTCCCTCTACTTTCCAACCTCCGTCTCTGGATGAGCTCAATCCGGCTGCCGAGTTTCAGCCTTCAAAGGTTGTGCTCATAGGTACGGCACATGTTTCGGAAAAGAGCGTGGCTGAAGTTAGGGATACTATCAGAAAACTTAAACCCGATATTGTAGCCATTGAGCTCTGTCGGGCACGTTATGATTCTCTGAAAGGAAACATTCAGGAGACGAATCAGCTTCCAATAAAGGAAATTCTCACCGAAGGAAAGGTATACTTTTACCTTGTCAACTGGTTGCTTGCCTATGTGCAGAAAAAGATCGGTGAAGACATGGGTGTAAAACCCGGTTCTGAGATGATTTCCGCAATTGAAGAAGCAGAAGCATCAGGAGCCAGAGTAGCTTTAATTGACAGGGATATTCAGGTAACTCTCCAGCGTTTCTGGGGTCGTATGAAATTCCTGGAGAAAATAAAAATGCTTGGTTCTCTAATAGGCGGCCTGATAGGAGTAGGAAAAGGGGTTGATATCGATATCGATCAGATGACTCAACAGGATGTTGTCACAGCCCTTGTCAGTGAGCTTAGAGAATTTGCCCCAACTGCGGCTGAAACTCTCATAGATGAGCGGGATGCATACCTTGCAGGGAGCCTCCTCAAGGTGGCTGCAGGCGGAAATAAAACTATTGTTGCAGTGGTTGGAGCAGGGCATAAACCAGGAATAATTAACTACCTGAAAAACCCAAAGAACATTCCACCACTTAGTACTCTGGTGGAGATTCCTAAGAAGCGCATTGGAATCGGTAAAGTTGTTGGTTTTGGAATAGTTGGTCTTGCGCTTCTAGTTTTTTTATTGCTCCTTGTATCGGGCACTCCCCTTAAACTCCTTCTTATAGCTTTTGGATGGTGGTTCCTCATTAACGGGGCCCTTAGCGCAGCCGGCACCCTCCTGGCGGGGGGACATCCATACTCTGTCCTTACAGCCTTTTCGGTTGCTTGGTTAACCTCTCTTAACCCTATGATGGCTGCAGGCTGGTTTGCAGGTCTGGTAGAAGCAAAACAGCAAAATCCTACCACTGACGATATTAAAGCCCTTGCAGGGATAGAAACTTTCAAAGAAATGTTCAAAAACAGGTTTATGCGTGTTCTTCTTGTGGCCAGCTTTGCCAATATCGGAAGTATGATAGGTACTTTCCTTGGGGCGTATGTAATGCTACAGGTTACAGGTCTCAACCCACAGGATCTTCTCCATTCCGGGTTCAGTGCACTTGGACTCTGAAAAATAGTTCTCTGGTAGCGGGATAACATCTTTGCTTTCCATAACTATTTTTAGAACTATTTTCAGAACTATTTTCTATTTTTTCCTTTTTATGTAGCATGAAGTTACTGTAATTCGAAAATCTTTACAACTCACGCTTTTCTTTCCCGAAGAAACTCTTCGTAGTGTATATAATCCATTTCCAATGGAGGATAAGGTGAATGACCACAAGAATTGACATCAGGATTCCAATTCTGCTATGTATCCAGACCCAGGTAGCTTTCGTTAGCCCCATGTACATTAGGTATCTACCCCCTTGAACTCCTGAAGGTATGAACAAATACATGAAAAGACCTGTACCTGCGACTCCAAAAAACAGTGTTGTCAGGGCAAGGTCTATTAAATAATTGGTTTTTTGTCTGTTCATGTTTCCACTCTCATTTTTGTTCTCTGAATCTGAAAAGTAACTTCTTAAGAATGAAAATTCTAAAAAACGAGACTTCTTAAGAATGGACTTTATGCATCTCTTTATTATCGGTTTCCTTGTAAAGTAATTCAATCTGAAAAATAAAAAGGTATGTAAGATGATGGTGTGAGAAAGATGTATGGAATAAAAAGAAATGTAATTGCTAAAAAAGAGAATTTTTGAGCTCAGAAGAAAAAAGAAATGTAATTGCTAAAAAAGAGAATTTTTGAGCTCAGAAGAGCTCTTGAAGTTTGAACTGATACTTACCCAGTTTGCCGCCGTAGTTACCTGCAGAAATCTTCTTGATTCCAGGAACGGTTACTGCAGCTTCTATTCCGGCTTTCATGGCTGCTTTTATGCTCTTTTCATCAAGCCCATTGATGACAATTTCATATACAGCGTTGACATCGGCAGGAATTTCGGTGCCTTCAACTTTGTCCTTTATGGAGGGGCAGAACTTTTCATTTGCAGTAGCTTTCAGGAATTTGTATTTGTTCGCTCCGGCCTTGGACCCGCTTGAGACAATGCCGCCAGGGAATGGAGTAATTGTGCCTTCAAGTTCCATAATTGCATCAACAGCAACTTCGGCTGCAGTCAGGGCACTCATCTGGGAGTCTCCGAAGATAAAAAAGTTCCCGCCTGCAATTCCGGCTACGGCTCCTATATTTTCTTCAGTCACAAAGTCTCCTTCCATGATTGGGACTTTGTATACTTTGCGGCCTGCAATCTGAGCCTCGGACTCCATACCGTCTCCGAAGAATTTGAGTTTAAAGCCAACATTAAATTGTTTCTCAGCATCAGGCAGCCCGTTAAAGACTGCAGTTGTAGGAGCGGTAAGTACGCACTGCCCTATCCTCTCAAGCATCTGTTCTTCCAGAGCTTCGTATTTGAAAGTACATATCTGGATATAGACTCCAGGTCTTCCGTCAGGGGTCTCACCTGGGCTTGCGAATTTTTCAATTCCCGCTTCTGCAGGGCACATTATAACTGACGTCCCAAAGCCGGTGGCTTCAGTGGCTGCTACCTGTGCCCAGTGCTTTGTGGCTGCTGTTATGAGCACCCTTGAAATCTTGATCGGAAACGCTTCTGCATATGTATCTTCAATTTCTACTCCATTAATTTCCATGAAAATCCCCTATTTACTTTTCTTTATTAATTATTCTGATATCCAGGCTTGAAATCTTACTATAAATTAGCGTATTTTAGCATATTCCAGTATAATCCAGTACCGTATAATCCAGTATCGCATAATCCAGCACATTCCAATCATTATACATTATTTTCTTTTAGTCTGCTTAGATATTTTTGAAATTTATGCTATATTCGAATTATTTGTGCTGCGCTGGTTGTTCATGCTCGGCTGGATTGTTTATGCCATACAGAAAAAGCCACATAATTGCAGCGTTACTTAATCTCAGGCATACACTTAAAGTTTTATGGTACTTTTATTCTCTTTGGGCTTTAATCGGTTTAATCGATTAGCTAATGAATGTCTATTATAATATTTATATCAAATATATAATTTTTCAAAGAAAAGAAATTGAAAAAAACTGGGCAGTATGTTAGAATGAATCAGGAAAGATGTTATGTCAGTTAAACTGTATGTTAATTATAAAGAAGATTATAAAAAAGGTCTTTATTACTTTCAGATTACTTTATCCCCTCTGAGAATTGTCTTTATGAGGAGATCGCCAGTAAAGGTATCGAATATTATTGTGCGTCCGTAGTTTCTCCCTGTATCTTCAGCTATGATTTCCACTCCCAGTCTGTTCAGGGTTTCTCTCGCGCTCTTTATGTTCCTCTCACCTATATTCATGTGCGAGTTGTCGAACATGCTTGCACCTCCTACAATTTTTGCTCCAAGTTTTTTTTTGGATCCCCTCATTTGTATTATTTCATCTACAATGTATTCTATGCCTGCGTCTGTAAATTTGGCAGGATTATCTTTTATCCTTGCTCCTTTTATATTCGGAAGCATGGTATGGAGCAGGCCTCCGATTTTTTTTTGTCTGTCATAGAGGGTTATTCCCAAGCAGGAACCCAGTCCGGAGGTTTTAATTTTCACAGGGCTTCTGGCTATTGCGCAGTCTCCTATACCCACCATAACTATGACTGGATCGGCCAATCTGTAAAAAACCTCCTTATGGTTTGCTCATGATCTTTCATAATTGTTGTATTTGATCATCAATTGTATTTGATCAATTATTGTATTTGAGCTTATGTCATTTTCTTTAAAATTACTTATTTTTCAATAATATTAGATAATAAGCCTTATTTTGTCAAAATTTTATTTTTAACTAATTTAGGATCGATTTAAATCTATATTATTTCATTTTCTTCTGGTTAAATCCCATTTTATTCCTTAATATTTGAATAATGAGCTTATTGATTTTTAATATTTGCGGAGAAATTATATACTGATCGATTTGTAAGTTATAATTCAGATAGTATTATAATTTTTTACTAAATATCTTATTTATTATTATTTTGGTGCAATTATTCATAACTAATCTTGAAGTAGTGTTTTTTAAAGGCTCTAAACGTAATTTTTTTACTAAATAAGCAGTTTTAGATCTTTTATTAGTTTTTAAAGCAATTTTTTCAATTTTGGAATAAGCTCATTTGATCAATTATTGTATTAATCTTTTTTAATAGATTATTCAGAGATTCCGGATCAAGCAAAATCAGTACGTTTCCGTCAATTTTCTTTTCTTTTATCAGAAACTCTGCATCAAGTACTAGTGCAAAATCTGCTATGTAGCCCATCTCTGCAACGGCTGAATTGAAAATAGAGTCAGACATATCATATGCTGTGTAAGGTGTTGAAATCGAAAGATCGAGTTTCAAAAATTTAGCAAGGGAAGTTATGTAGGTTCCTGCCAGGATATGACTTACTTCTTCAATTAAAGACAGGTTTATAGTATCTATCAGGTCACTTTTTCCTTCCTCACTTGAGAGGTTCAGGCAGAGACTTCTTGCGCTGCTTTCAGGAAAAAAGACAAGGATATAACCATTGAGATTCTCTTTGATACTCATTAATGTACCTATTACCGGAGACTCTGAAAAGCCTACTATTTTCGGTATATCTTCGATTAACTCGAACTTTGTATCGAGAACTCTGGTACAGACAAGGCTGTTTACAAGTCTGGAAAGAGAAACTGCTGAGTTTCCGATCCCTATGTTTCCTATCTCTTTCAGCGCTCCATACTCAAATTCGCTCAAGCTTCTGATTTTTTCCATGAACGTCGCCTTTAATTCTCTTCAGTTCTTTCAGTTCTTTCAGTTCTTTCAGTTCTTTCAGTTCTTTCAGTTCTTTCAGTTCTTTCAGATCTCTTTAAAAATCTTAGGTTTCTTTTATATACAGGCGTTCTCTTGCATTGTAAGGTTTAAAACGATTTGAAGCGGTTCCCAGTAGTGTTTCTGCTTTTCCTATCACAAAGAACCCTCCTCTGTTCAATGCATGATAAAAATTAAGCTGCAACTGTTCCTGAATTTCTTTTTTAAAGTATATCATGGCGTTTCGACAGATTATGAGATCAAAACGGTTTGTACTGGATTCTGATATCATATCATGCCGTTTAAAACGTATCATACTTTTTAGCTGTTCGGAAACCTGGTACGTCTCACCCTTCTTTACAAAATAGCTTTTTCTGATACTGGCATCCACGTTTTTAAGCACATTTTCACGGTAAATCCCTTTACGGGCGTTTTCAAGGCTTAAATTGTCAATATCAGTGCCTGTAATACTTATTCTATACCTGTCGAAGTCTCTCCCAAGAACTCTGTGCAGCAAAATGGCAAGAGAATAAGCTTCTTCTCCTGTTGCACAGCCTGCACTCCAGATACGGATTGATTTTACAAGCGAATCTGATCTTGATTTTATCAGAAAGGGAATGACTTCTTTTTCAATTACTCCAAAGGTTTCCGGGTTTCGGAAAAACTCACTGACGTTTATGGTAAGGGCTGTAATGAGATCCTCATGTTCTCCTGAGTTTTTTTTCAGCAGCTTGAGGTATTCTTCATAGCTCTTGGAATTGGTAGCTCTGACCCGGATGTTAATTCTACGCCTGAAATGGGCTTCTTTATATTGCTCACAGTTAAAACCAGTACTTTCCGTAATCACTCTTTTTAACAGTTCAAATCCGGGGTCTTCCTCGAGATTTTTGCTTGCCTTTATTTTATCTTCACCGATCTGTATTCTCCCTTTGTTTATTTTTACTGTTTCTCTGCCGGTTTTTATCCCGTTTTTACTTCCTTTTACTCCTTCCTTCCTCAATTAAGTTTATTCCACCTTGATTCTTCATTCACTTATCCCATTTTTACTTCAGTCGAATACCCCGCTAGCTTGCTGTAGGGATGGAAAACTTCCCCAGTAACCATTAATGATAATATGATTTATCAATTCCATTTTTTTGGTTGTTATTCCATTTTTTGGTTGTTATTCCATTTTTTGGTTGTTATTCCATTTTTTGGTTGTTATTCCATTTTTTGGTTGTTACTTCTGCTCAAACTAAATTGTTTAGGAGTATTGTCTTCTTTAACGGAATTTTGAGCGGTGGTGCGAACATACCCCGTTGCTTTCAGCGGGGTGCGCCAACACAACTTTGATTTTCTTTTCACCTGTAATTTCTCTGATGAAGATTATTACTGGCACTATTAGTCTCTTGAATTAAGATTTTAGATTATGGAGTTAACATCAAGAATTAAAATTGAAGATTATTACTGGCACTATTAGTCTCTTGAATTAAGATTTTAGATTATGGAGTTAACATCAAGAATTAAAATGACACTCCCGTCTCCCATAATTGTTGCTCCTGCAAATCCCCGGGTTTTTTCCAGCAGCCGGCTTTTAAAATTTTTTATAATCACTTCCTGCTTTCCAAGCAGTGCATCTACAACGATTCCTATTGATTGTCCGGCTTTCTCCACTATAACAACGACTAAGTTTTCTTCTCTCTGGGCAGCAGGCAATTGAAACAACTTACGCAATCTCAAGAGAGGGAGCGCTTTTTCGTTTATCACAATAACCTCTTCACCCCTGATATGCCGGACTTCTTCTTTCCTGACTGAGATATTTTTTACTATGCTGGTGAAAGGAATTGCGTACCTTTCCATGCCGACCTTTACAAGCATAGCCTGATAAAGAGCAATTGTTATGGGCAGCTTCAGTTCGAACATTGAACCAGATCCGGGTTTTGATTCCACTTTTACAGACCCTCCCAGACGTTCAATCCGGTTCTTTACAACATCCATTCCAATTCCCCTGCCTGAAAGATCGGTGACCATGCTGGCAGTACTGAGTCCCGGTGCAAAAATCAGCTGTATTGCTTCTCTTTCCGAAAGCTGTTCAGTTTCCTCTCTTGAAATAAGTCCTTTTTTCAATGCAGCTTTGCGGATTTTTTCTGTGTTTATTCCTCTTCCATCATCTTCTATTTTGATAAGAACATAATTTTGCTGCTTTGAAGCCGTAATCATTATAGTACCGGTTTCCTCTTTCCCGAGTTTCACACGCTTTTCGGGAGTTTCTATTCCATGGTCCACTGCGTTTCTTAACAGGTGCACCAGAGGGTCTCCGATTTCTTCCATAATAGCTCTATCGAGTTTGATTTCTTTTCCCCTGATTACAAAGTTAATTTTTTTATTTTGTGCCCTTGCAAGATCCCTTATCATCCTGGGAAAAATATTGGTTATATGATCCAGAGGAACCATTCTGATCTCTAACACTTCTTCCTGAAGTTCCCTTGTTAGTTTCTTGAATTCGGAAAGTGCAAGCTCAAGATCCTTTGATTTAGATTCCCCTGTAAGCTCTTTTACCCTGCTCCTGTTAATTATGAGTTCACCCACAAGATTCATCAGCTTGTCTAACTGTTCCGTGCTGATCCTTGAACTCTGTATCTTTGAATTCTGTATTTTTAAGCTTTGTACACCCTTTACTTTAAAATCCTGTTCAGAAGCAGTACCCCTTTTTTTTTCATTTAGTTCTTCATTTATACTTTCGAGCTGCTTTTCTTCTTCCTCTTCTTCCCTTCTTCCTTTCTCTTTCCCCTCTTCCTTTTTCTCTTTCTCCTCTTCCTTTTTCTCTTTCTCCTCTTCCTTTTTCTCTTTCCCCTCTTCCTTTTTCTCTTTCCCCTCTTCCTTTTTCTCTTTTCCCTCTTCTGTCTCTTTTTTATCTTCTTTTTTTTCGTTTGTTTCCTTTTCTTCTTCCACTTCTGCTTCTACTTCTTTTTCTACTTCTTTTTCTACTTCTTTTTCTACTTCTTTTTCTACTTCTTTTTCTACTTCTTTTTCTACTTCTTTTTCTACTTCTTTTTCTACTTCTTTTTCTACTTCTTTTTCTACTTCTTTTTTCTCGACTTTTTCCTTTATTTTTTTGTCTGCAGAAAAGGGTTCGGATTCAATTTTTCGAGGGACAACTTCTTCTAAGGGATTATTTATAGTCCTGAGAGTTTTCAGAACTTCCCCGGTATCGGGATGAGACTTATTACTTTCACTTCTATCTTTTTTTTTCTCTTCGGTTTTACTTTCCATGCCCTTGCAAACATTTTCAACAAGTTCCTCCAGAGCATCCAGACATTCGAAGAGAATATCAATTAAAGAAGAATCAAGAATCAGCCGTCCTGTCCGGAACCTGTCAATCAGGCTTTCCATCTCATGTGTTAGTTCAACAATCTGCCTGAATCCCATGGTTGCAGCCATGCCTTTGAAAGTATGGGCTGCACGGAACATTACATTCATCTGCTCGACATTTTCAGGATCCAGTTCAAGCGCCAGCAGGGAATCACTCATTTCTTTAATATATTTTTCAGATTCCGACCTGAAAATGTCTATATATTTTGACATATCCATGATTTTTCCCTGCCTTTTATAGTCCTGAGAGGTATCTGAATTTCCGAAAAATTTTAAAAATTTTTCCTTATCTCTGTACTCTTTTTTTGTTTTTTTCTCTTTTTACTTTGTTTTTTGTTTTATTTCTACTTTTTACTTTTCCGGCTGATTTGCTTTTTCCGGCTAATTTGCTTTTTCCGGCTGATTTGCTTTTTCCGGCTGATTTGCTTTTTCCGGCTAATCTTGCGGTAAATAAAAGATATTTTATCTTTAACTTTATTTTACTATTCTGATAATTTCTTCAGCCATCCTGTCCAGAGGGAGCACGAAGTCTGCCAGGTTTCGTCTTACAATCTCTCCGGGCATTCCGTATACCACACATGAACTCCGGGCTTCTGCGATTACTTTGCCCCCCATTTTTTTAATTTCTTCAGCTCCATCTGCTCCATCACAGTTCATTCCTGTAAGGACAAGGGAAATAGCTCTGGAGCCGTAAACCGGGGCAAGTGATCTGAAAAGGACATTTACTGAAGGTCTGGATCCCAATTCTTTTGGGCTGCAGGATAGATGTACTACTTCTTCTTCATGGCCGTTTACTTTATTTCGTACAATTTCCATATGATAATTACCCGGGGCTATAAGCACAGTTCCCTCTTCTACTATATCCCCTTCCTGTGCCTCTCTTACCCTGAGGGCTGACTTTGCATCAAGCCTTTTAGAAAGAGATGCTGTAAATCCCGGAGGCATGTGCTGTACTACAAGAACTGCAGCTGGAATCTCAGCGGGGAGTGAGCCTATAAGTTTTTCCAGGGCCCTTGGACCTCCTGTGGATGCGCCTATTGCCAGTACATTTCTTACAGAGGTTACTTTTTCCCGGTTCTTTTTCTTCTCCCCTTTCTTCTCCTCTTTCTCCTCCCCTTTCTTCTCCTCTTTCTCCTCCCCTTTCTTCTCCTCTTTCTTCTCCTCTTTCTTCTCCTCTTTCTCTGGATTCCAGGGTTCTAAATCTCGCATGCATTCCAGGTTTTTAAGGTTAGCTTTTGAAGCTGTCCTGACTTTCCTGCAAATTTCCTCTGCCATTTCAGGCATGTTCTGACTGAGAATACCTGAGGGCTTTTCGATCACATCCACTGCTCCATATTCAAAAGCTGTAAGGGTAATCTCTTCAGCTCTTTCCCCCAGAGCTGACACTATAACTACAGGAGTCGGATATTCTTTCATGATACGGGCAAGAGTCTTAAGGCCGTCAAGAACGGGCATTACATTGTCCAGAAGTACTACATCGGGCCTAAGTTTCTTGACTTTTTCAAGACCATCTTTTCCGTTGACTGCCGTTCCGATAACCCTGATCTTCTGGTCTTCACTGAGAATATCGGAGAGAACTTTGCGAATTAAAGCAGAATCATCTACTATGAGTGCGCAGATAGTCATTTCAAGCACTTTTTTGTTGAATCGTTTTATTTAAAAATTGTTTTTATTTAACTCAAGTAAACTCAAGTATTTCGATTCAGTCTTTCTTGGTCCAGAACTCATTTCTGCAATCCAGAAACTAACTGTTTAATCCAGTAATTGAGTACTTACTACAGAAATAAGATATTTAATCTAAAATTCGGATAGTTAATTCAGAATCGAACGTTTTATTTAAAGCTCTTCAGTTAATTTGGTTCAGCAATTTTTTTGATTACATCCAGCATACTATTGGACTCAAAAGGTTTTACTATGAAACCCATGGCACCTATTTTTATCGATTCCGTTATCAGAGCCTGCTGCCCAAGAGAAGAGCACATTACAACTTTTGCATCAGGGTCCATTAAAAGAAGTTTTTTCAATGCCTCTTTCCCATCCATATTTGGCATTATTATGTCCATTAGCACGAGGTCAGGTTTTACCTCTAGGTAGGTCTGAATTGCTTCTTCCCCATCACCGACCTCAGCAACCACCTCGTGTCCGTGCTTTAAAAGAATGTCTTTGATTACCATCCGCATAAATTCGGCATCGTCCACGATCATTACTCTTGCCATCTATTTACCTTCTTTTATTTTTATTAAGTAAGTGATAATATCTTTGTGACAATGTCTTATGTGATGGTATTTGTTCGACTGTATATCTGGAACTGCCCTTTTGGAACTGCTCTGAAGTTACCTTACTTTACCTTACAATTTCATCTTTTAAAAATCAGAGTATATATTATGTTAACGTATGTTGTTAACGTATGTTGTTAGCGTATGTTGTTAACGTATGTTGTTAGCGTATGTTGTTAACGTATGTTGTTAGCGTAAGTTGTTAATGTAAGTTGTTAACGTAAGTTGTTAACGTAAGTTGTTAACGTATGTTGTTAACGTATGTTGTTAACGTAAGTTGTTAACGTAAGTTTTTCATGTTTATGTAAAAAAATACATGAGAGTCCTGCTATATTAAACTTATTTAATTGTCTTTAGTAATTTATGTAGCTTTAAACTCGTCTCAATTGCGGGATGTTTGCATTTTAACACAATATTTTTAAAGGTTTGTTAAGTTTTAAAAATCCTATTTATATTGTCAGGGTCTGCTACTGCACAGAATAATTTTGAACGCTTTTAAGGCACTTGTTTTCATATCCTACGTAGAATCAACTTTTTCTGGAAACACATCCAAATAAAAAATGGATATTTTTATCATCTGTTTATATATTCATATAGTGGTATATATCTTAACAAATAACTTTATATTCTACAGGAATTCATATTATCTTTATTAAGCCGGGTAATTTACTGCTATCTGCTATATCGTTATGTTAAAGATCAACACTGGAGACTGAATGTCTTCTTTTTGTCATTTAAATTCACTCTATTTGGTATTAGAATTTAGTTGTAAATGTTTAAGTACCAGCATGTAAATTCCAACTGATTTGTCTTCAAATCTTACTAATTATGTCAAAAGATGTGAAATTTAAATAAAATTTGTTTGCAATAGAAAATTTATAAGGGTATTTACTAAAATTTTTACTACGATGGGTAATAATAGGATTTTTACTACGATGAGTAATAATAGGATTCGATGAGTAATAATGGGATTCGATGAGTAATAATAAGATTCGATGAGTAATAATAGGATTTTTACTACGATGAGTGATAATAAGATTCGATGAGTAATAATAGGATTTTTACTACGATGAGTGATAATAAGATTTTTACTACGATGAGTAATGATAAAATATTTCATGTAATTAAGCCGTTTATTGTTTCCTATGGTAAAATATTTTTCAAAAATACCCCCTATAAGAATAATATCTCAGTAAAAACAGCACCTTTATAAGAAGAATCTCATTCAGAGAATTCTTCCGGCAAGCACTGGAGCTGATCAAATGCCTGATGATCAAATGCCTGATGATCAAATGCCTGAAATCCTGATCGTTGAGGATAACCTGCTTAATCTTGTTGTTGAAGCTGACCTTTTGAAATCTTACGGATATGAGCCGAAAAAGGCAAAAAATGGCTTTGAAGCGCTGGAAGTTCTCAGTAAGGTCAAAGTTGATCTTGTACTGATGGATATGGAACTTCCAAAGATGCATGGTCTTGAACTGCTTCAACGGATAAAGTGCAACCCTGATACACGAAGCATAAAAGTGGTTGCCATTACAGGACATTGTGATCCTGAAAGTAAACAAGAATTCCTTAAAGCCGGATGTTATGCTGTCCTTTCCAAACCCATAAATTTTGATATTTTTGGATCCCAGGTGAAAGAGTTTCTTACAGTGGCGAGTTCTTCACTGTATTTTTCAGAATAATATCTCCAGAAGGAGTATTCTTGATAAATGCCGAAACTCTGGTTCTCCTATTATTTGGGGTTATTATTCTTTAAGAATCAGAAAATTTATGAATTCTTAATAATCTATATTGAGTACTAGTTGGGAAATCTGGATAAAGACCTTTGCAGGTGTTTATATGTTTATATATTTCTGTCCTTTTCAACAGGCACTGACAATGGGTTGTAGTTCGGCTGCAGAATAGAAAGGGCACAAAGGTGAAGAATCTGGAAGCACGGGTGAAAAAGATGTACAAAAGCACAAAGATAGGGCATGTGGTGATAGGATTTGCCTTTCTCCTTATTTTGATCTTTTTTGTGGGTTATGTAAGTTATCAAGGAATGAACGAAGTTGAGGAGAAGAGTCGTGCTATCCAGAATATGACTTTTATCATGAATAACATGCAGGACGCTATGCAAGCGGAAGAAAGGTACATTATTCACGGTGAGCCCTCTGATAAAGAAGAAGTTTATTATTATCTTAGCTTTGTGCCCACACAGGCAGCGATATCCAAAGAAATATACATAGGCTATCTTGATCCTGTGAACCGCGATCGGATGGATTTCGTTCTTGCAGCTTCAAGTGAGTTTGAGGACGCTTTTAACCGATATGTTGAAGCAGATGACGAACAGGCAGATGTAAGAGCTAATCTGACTGTATATAGTGAAATTCTAATAACAAACGCAGATGAGCTTTCTAGAAACCAGATGATCCAGTACAGGGAGGAGTTTGAAGCTGGCTATTCAAATGAAACTCTCGAGAAAAAATTTTCCAATGCCGAGAGCGCTCAGAAGATCATTGTATTGACAATGAAAGCCAGAAATGAATATCGGAATTATGATATGAACCCTGATCAGGAATATGTAGATAATTTCGATACTTTCATGGAAGATATCATTGAACTTTCTACGGATTTAAACGGGCGAATGCAAAGGCCGGAAAATATTGCCGCAGGAAAGGAAATACTTACAAGTGCAAAAAATATCCAGGCCGGTTTCGAGCAGTTTAAGGTTCTGGAAGAAAGAAAAGCGAGTGCAGAGATAAATATGATGGATATAGCTGCACAGGTTGGAGAAGTAACTACAGATGCCCGTGTTGACCAGAAAACAAAATTGTATACACTGATCTCGAACTCCATAAATAAGATCTTTCTGGTAACTTTTATTTCAATGCTTATTGGTGCTTTACTTGTTTTTGTGATTTTGAACATCTATAAAAGGCCTATCTACGAACTGCTTGAAGCTGCTGATAAGATCTCTGAAGGAGACCTTGATGTTAATATTAAAGGTTCTTCGAGAAGTGAGATCTTCCAGCTTTCAGAGGCTTTTAAAGCAATGGTTGAGCACCTGCGCAGTTTGATTAAAGAAATTCAGGGAGGTTCACTTCACCTTGCCACACTTTCGGAAGAATTGTCTGCATCTTCTGAAGAAGTGGCATCTGCATCAAGGAGAATTTCAGAAACCGCAGCTGAAATCTCTAACGGGGCAGAGGTGCAGAGCACAAAAATTGTTGATATAACTCATGCAATGCAGGATATGACCCACAATATTCAGGAAATTGCGGATAACACCCAGAAAGTTTCTAAAAGTACAAACCTGGTGAATGATACTGTTCATAGTATCGGAAATGTTTCCAGAGATGTCCTGTTTAAGATGAATCTTATCAGTTCTTCTGTTGATGAAACTGAAGTTGTTATCAAGGAACTTGACTCCAAGTCTCAGCAGATCAATGAGATCATAACTCTGATAACCAGAATTGCAGACCAGACCAATATGCTTGCACTGAATGCCGCAATTGAAGCTGCACGGGCAGGTGAACACGGTAAAGGATTCTCTGTTGTAGCCGATGAAGTCCGCAAACTTGCCGAAGAATCCGGAAGCGCAGCCAAAAATATTTCCAGGCTGATTGATGAGATCAGGGATAGTATCAGCGATACCGTAGAAAGCATAGAAGCAAGTAAAAAGAACGTAAAGAACGGTTCAGTATCGGTTAGTGAAGAGGTTGAGATGGTTACAGGAATCGTCCCCACAATCAATGAAATCACAAATATGATAGAGGACGTTGCAGCTGCTACAGAAGAACAGTCTGCATCTATTGAAGAAATTACCTCTACTCTGGAAGATATATCCTCTATATCGGAGCAGTCCGCTGCAGGAACCCAGGAAACTGCGGCAGCTCTTGAAGAACAGAGTGCTTCAATGTCTGAGCTTGCAAGCATGGCGAATGATCTCTCTTTGCTTGGGGAAAAGATGAAAAAAGTCACTGAAAAATTCAGACTTGGCAATTCAAAAGGAGAGCCCGAAAATATTTCTGACTAAATATGGTTGGTTGATACTGTTGGTTAAATGCGGTCGGTTAAATATGATTGGCTAAATATGATTGACTAAATATGATTGACTAAATATGATTGACTAAATATGATTGACTAAATATGATTGACTAAATATGATTGACTAAATATGATTGACTAAATATGATTGACTAAATATGATTGACTAAATATGATTGACTAAATATGATTGGTTAAATATAGCGGGTTAAAATCCTTAAATTGGCCTGAGGGATTGAAATGTTTGAGGAAACAGTAATAAAGGAAGATTCTACACTTCCAAAAGAATCGCTTCAGTTAGTGGTTTTTGAACTGTCAGGAGAAGAATTCGGGGTTGATATCATGCAGGTCTCCGAAATCATCCCAGTTTCAAAAATCACCCGTGTTCCTCAGGCTCCTGAATGTGTAAAGGGATTAATTAACCTGCGCGGAAAAATTATTGTAGTAATAGATCTCAACAGGCGCCTTGGTTTCAGCTCCAAAGAAAGGGACAGCCTGTCTAGAATTATTATAGTGGAAGTTCGAGATACAATGATAGGCATGCTTGTAAACTCCGTAAGTGGGGTGTTGAAACTGCCTATTTCTTCTGTTGAACCGACTCCAGATATGATTAAATCGAAAATTAATGCAGAATATCTGACCGGAGTCGGGAAAAAAGGGAACAGACTTCTTATCCTCCTGAACCTTGCAAGGGTACTTGGAGAAGAGGAAATTGACGAACTTAGCCAGCTTTCTTCTTCCTCCTCTTCTTCCTCCTCTTCTTCCTCCTCTTCTTCCTCCTCTTCTTCTGATCAGCTTCCTGAGGAGAATATTTATATGTTATAAGTAGGATGTGACTGATGAAAACTCTCTATTGTCGATAATTTATTGTTATAATTTATTGTTTATAACTTCAAAAGATTTTAGATTTAGATGTTATGCACCCTGTCCTTATTTTCCTTTTCGCCCTTATATCCATACTGCTTCTTACAGCAAAATTCAGGCTTCATCCTTTCCTTAGCCTTGTCCTTGTATCTTTTTTTATAGGTGTGCTTGCAGGAGAACCCATGGGGGCAGTCGAAGCGGTAACTGAGGGACTTGGAAATGTTTTTTCCCGTTTTGCTATCATTATCACCAGTGGTAGTATCATCGGACTTCTACTCCAGAAGACCGGTGGAATGTCTTTAATAGCTTCTGACATTATGCGTTTTTCCAGAAATCCTCTGCTTGCCCTGAACTTCCTTGGTTTTCTTTTTTCCGTGCCAATGATGTGCTATATCCTTGCTTATGTCATCTTTATTCCGATAGCAAAAGAGTTGGCTACCAAGCTTAATTACCCCCCCATTTCCACTGCAACTGCACTTGCACTCGGGGCGGTTGCCTCATTTAATCTGGTATATCCATCCCCTGTTATTATTTCGGCAGCAGAAGAACTTTCAGCAAATACGGATACACTCATTCTTTTGGGATTTTTTATCGCTATTCCTACTTCTACTGCGGGTTATCTTTACGCCAGAAGATTGGGGAAAACTGAAAACTCCAGAGTTTCTGAAAACGAGAATCAGGTTCAAGCTCACCCAGGATCTACAGAGATTACAGAAGATCCACAAAAGAAGGAGGCAGGAATAGTACAGGAAAAAGGTATCGAAGTTCAAGGAAAAGATGGAGTGCAGAGAAAAGACACTGGAAAGCCAGGCAGGTTTGAAACTTATGCACCAATCTTTCTTCCTTTGCTTCTTATCCTTTTCCAGGCTGGCTTTGAGAATCCCAACCCTCTGTTTGCTTTTCTGGGAAACCCAAATGTTGCACTCCTTATAGGAGTTCTTCTCGCCATTTTTTCCAGCAGAGCACTGGAGTTTGAAATGGTCAGGACCCTGGTCGAAAAAGCAGTAAGGAGAAGTGGTGTTGTCCTGCTCGACCTATGTGGGGGAGGAGCTCTTGGTGCAACTCTTGCCATGACAGGGGCAGGAGAAGCTCTTGGCAGGTTTTTCCTGCAGATTAACCTTCCTCATATCCTTGTTCCTTTTCTTGTTGCAGTAGCCCTTCAAACCGTGCAGGGGTCAAGGGTGGTAACAATGCTTGTTGCACCATCTCTTTTGCTTCCTATGGTTCCGGAACTTGGACTTCCTGCGGAGATTCTGATCCTTGCAATGGCTTCAGGCACCTTCATGATTTCGCATGTTAACGATCCATTCTTCTGGATTTTTGGAGAACTGGCAGAACTTGACCCCTCCGAGGTTTTCAGGGCAAATACTCTTGGGGGCGCTCTGATGGGCGTGATAAGCTTCCTGCTGGTTTCCGGGGTATATATTTTCTTCTACTGAATTTTTCATGCTGCTAGTTTCACTAGTGTCATCTTTTTATACTGGAACTTAATTCCTCGGATTTCAATGCTTTTTATTTTTGTCGGAGGACCATTCCGGTTTTCTCCAAGTTTGATACACTACAAATATAACGTTATAATTTGGTATACGACAAACAATATATACCAGTTTTTTATATTTATCTATATGAGTGAGCAGAATTATTCTGAGTTTACGGGCCTTGAACTCTCTCCGAGAAAGGCAGATTATCTCAAGTTTATTCTTGAAAAAAGAAGCACTGTAAAAACCACTGAAATTTCTTCCAACCTGCAGGTTGACCCTTCAACAACAAGCAAAACCTTAAATGAACTTGCAGCAGCTGGCTATCTAAACCATATTCCATACAGGGGGGTAGACCTGACAGAAATGGGGGCAGCATATGCAGAATTTCTTGTTCGGAGGCACAGGATTTTGAGTCTTCTCTTTACTCATTACGGTCTATCGGCGGAGGAAGCATGTGCTGAAGTTTCCCGATTTGAAGCTTTTGTTTCCAGGGATGCGGTAAACAAAATCTGCAACTCGATGGGCCATCCGATGATCGGCGTATGTGGAGCAATCAGCCACGAGAAATGCATTCATGAGGGGCATTATCATTGATTGCCAGTATGAATGAAGGGTTGAATAAAACCTTTGATCCGGTTTTGAGTCAAAGTTGGGTCAACTCCAAAAAATCTTGTATATAATTCAAATCTTTGGGCATATGCCAAATTTGTCTTAATATCAACCTTATTTCAGTCCCCTCCAGTATTGAAGCTAATTGAAGCAATGAAGTAAAAATGAAAGTGAAAAAACAGGAGTTTAATTATGAAATTAAAAATCATACCTATATTAGTACTTTTGATTGTTGGTCTGAGCATTTTTATCAGCGGTTGTACAGATTCTGGCGATTCCAGGGATAATGGGAGTACAGAACAGAAAACTGAAATATCAGGAATGGGCGAGCCCATAACAGTTGCCGTAAGTATTCTTCCCCTAGCTGAATTTGCAGAAAAGGTCGGAGGAGATAATGTAAAAACTGTTGTTATAGTCCCATCTGGGGCAGATCCTCATACCTATGAACCTTCTCCAAAGGAAGTCCAGGAAATAAGTAAAGCAAAGATGCTAGTAACAGTTGGGGTTGGTATGCCTTTTGAGGAAGTTTGGATTGACAATTTCGAGTCCATGGATAGTGGCACTCTTATTGTAAATTGTTCTAAAGGAATTGAACTAAGGAAACTTGCTGAGCACGATCACGAAGGAGAAGCAGAACATAACGAATCACTTGAAGCTGGGGATGAAAACAAAATTGACGAAGACCATGAAAAACTGGACCCCCATATCTGGACATCACCTGAAAACGCAAAGATGATGGTTGAAGATATTTATGAAGGGCTTGTAGAACTCGATCCTGAAAATGAAGCTTACTATACCCAGAATAGAGATGCTTACCTTGAAGAGCTGGACGCTCTGGATTCGAGGATTCAGGAAAAGCTGGAAGGACGTGAAGAAAGAAATTTCATGGTTTATCATCCATCCTGGGGATATTTTGCCGCGGAGTACGGGCTTACTATGATTCCTGTTGAGGTTGAAGGAAAAGAGCCAAGTGCGAGGGATCTCGCGAAGCTTGTGGATCTTGCAAAGGAAAAGAAAGTCAAAGTTATCTTTGTCCAGACTCAGTTCAACCCGCGAAGTGCAGACGTCGTAGCTCAAGAAATTGGCGGGGAAGTTGTGGCTGTTGACCCTCTTGCAAAAGATTACATTGCAAACATGGACAACGTATCCGATATCTTTTCCAGAAACCTTGTGTAAAATTAGCATTCAGGTTCTATATCTAAATATAAAAAGAACCTAATTCGGGGTAAGATAAAAACGATAGTCTGAAGGAAGAGCAATGGAGAATGTTATAGAGCTAGAGGACGTCTGGGTTCGCTACGGAAACCAGACAATCCTTGAGGCAGTAAATCTGGAATTAAAAGAGCCCAACGGGCTGCTTGGGATTATTGGACCTAATGGTGGAGGAAAGACTACATTTCTCAAAGTGCTCCTCGGGCTCTTGAAGCCGTATAAAGGCAGCGTGAAACTTTTTGGGAAGCTTCCGGAAAAAAGCAGAGACCTTGTAGGGTATGTCCCTCAGTATAAAGGTTTTGACTTTGATTTTCCTATCAGTGTCTGGGAAGTCGTCCTGACAGGCAGGATGAGCCATACGGGTTTTCTGAAAAAGTACAGTGAAGAAGACAAAAAGGCCGCTGAAGAGGCTCTGAGGACAGTGGAGATGTTCGACCTTAAGGACCGGCAGATAGGCCAGCTCTCTGGCGGGCAGCGGCAGAGGGTTTTTATTGCCAGGGCTCTTGCAACTAACCCCAAACTCCTGCTTCTGGACGAACCCAATTCCGGGCTTGATCCTCACATGCAGGACGAACTCTACAGGCTTCTGAACAGGCTCAAGCATGAAATGGCAATCATTATGGTCACACATGACCTCAGTGCAGTTTCTGTCTACGTGGACAGGATAGCCTGCCTGAACCGCACGCTCCACTACCATAACTCTAAGGAAATCCCGGTTGAGGACCTGGAAGCCACCTACCAGTGTCCTGTCGAACTGATTGCTCATGGAGTGCCTCATAGAGTGCTGGAAAAGCACAAAGAGAGTTCCTGAAGTCAAGGGTTAGGTTTGAAAAACAGTGTCTCTCAAGGAGAAAAAAAATGTTTGAGCTTCTGCAATATACTTTTATCCAGAACGCCCTTATAGCCGCAATCCTTGCAAGCGTTGCCTGTGGAGTCATAGGTGCCTTTGTTGTTGTTAAAAAGATCGTTTTCATCAGCGGGGGGATTGCCCATGCTTCTTTCGGAGGTGTCGGGCTTGGCTATTATTTAGGAATCAACCCCATGCTCGGAGTTCTTCCTTTCAGCCTGCTATCCGCTCTTGTCATGGGTACCGTAAGCAAGAAATCTAAAATCCCGGAAGACAGTGCAATAGGCATTCTCTGGTCTCTTGGAATGGCCCTGGGAGTTATTTTTGTCTATCTTACTCCCGGATATGCCCCGGATCTGATGACTTACCTCTTTGGAAATATCCTTACAGTTCCCCGATTTGACCTGTACCTGATGCTTGGTCTTGATATAGTAATAGTGGGTGCAGTCTATCTGTTCTATAAGGAATTTCTCTCTTTATGCTTTGACGAAGAGTTCACAACTGTACAGGGCGTTCCTACCGAAAAGCTCTACCTTTTCTTGCTCTGTATTATTGCCCTTACAATTGTTGTCCTTATAAAAGTCGTGGGAATTATTCTTGTGATCGCCCTCCTGACAATTCCTGCCACCCTGAGCCGCAAATTCACCAATAACCTGAAGCGAATGATGCTTATCTCCACTGCCTTCGGGACCGTTATCAGTGTTACCGGAATAGGCCTTTCCTATGCTCTGGATGTTCCATCGGGAGCCACTATTATTCTTGTACTGAGTCTGGTATATGGATTTGTAGCTTTTGGGATGGATATTCTTGAGAGCAGACGCGTTTTGAAGGGTTGAAACTATGCAGTTTAGTTTTTAAAGCTTTTTTGAACCTGTCGGCACCTCTATCATGAGTGCATTTAGTGAACGGTTAAACCTGTTCACTAAAAGTTCAAAAATCAATTAAAGTGCAGAAATTAATTTTTTCCGGGATCAATTAAAACCTACAGAACTCAGATAATCTACAGAACTCAGATAATCTACAGAACTCAGATAATCTACAGAACTCAGATAATCTACAGAACTCAGATAATCTACAGAACTCAGATAATCTACAGAACTCAGATAATCTACAGAACTCAGATAATCTACAGAACTCAGATAATCTACAGAACTCAGATAATCTACAGAACTCAGATAATCTACAGAACTCAGATAATCTACAGAACTCAGGTATAAGGTTCAGATCTGAAAGTTCAGGAATGATAAAACTATAACTTCTAATTTTCAGTTTGGGAATCGATCTATAATTCCAGGTCCTCCAACAATCATTCTTGGCAACAAAACCTATTGATATTATATTTGAATTATTCCTCAGGTATATATTCTAGCACTCTTCAATATATAATGTACTTAAGTAGGTTTTTTGGCAGAACTAAATTTTACCTTCTACAAAATTATATTTGAATAGTTTTATTAAGACATAATTTTATATATAGTAAAATGCAAGAAACCTAATTGTAAATCAAGTTTTTTTTTATACTAGACCAGGATTTTAAGGTCAGCATTCCTGGGATAATTTAGTATTGAAAAGGAATCCAAAAACGAAATCCAAAAGAGAAATCCAAAAATGGAATTCAAAAACGGAATTCAAAAACGGAGTCCACAGCACCGTGTGAGATGCCACAAAGCCGTTTCTAGTGGGGAAGCGATGCATTTGCGACAGGTTAAGAGCCTGCATAGAGAGATCTCACCTCGATGTACAACTATACACTTGTGCCGCCACCATATCAAGCTAGCAGGTGTATCCGAAAGCCACCTAAAAGAAATAAAAGACTGGTTCTGTTACTATAAAGTGGAAACAGCCAGATCCACTTCTTTATATAAAAAAACTTATATATAAAACGTCATACCAGGGTGATAAAATGGACCGCGAGACAACCCAGGATCAAAATATTGAAGAAAACGAAACCTTTGAAGGTGAAAACCTCAATCTTCCGGATATCCCTCTTCCGGAAACAGATAATGTGCTATATTCAATTCTAAACTCCTTAAATCAGAACATCGCAGACTTTTATACGTTTGTGAAATTCAACAGCTACCTCTCTGAGGGTCACCTCAACGTTGAGTTGCTTAAAAGAAGCATGGGTATCCATAGGGACTTTACAGCCCTTTTCCTGCACACCAGAGAAGAACTGTTATTTACCTATCCGGAATTCATAGAAAAGACAGAAAAGCTGCTGTTTAAAGGTGAAGTTGGTACCGACTGCATAAAATATACACACAAGGTATGCAGATCAATAAGTGATTATAAAATTGCCCTCCACAGAGAAGGTTATTTGCCAGACCTCAGAAGACAGCTGCCCTTAGTTGACATTTAATCCTCAGGCAGCCCTACTTTTTTTCTATTCTTTTTCTATTGTATTTCACTTTTTCAACATTTCTTTTTTTTCCAATGTCTAAAATTTTGTCAAATCTAAGTTTTACAAACCTGAGTTTTGTGAAATACCACTGTACTGCGATTCCGAGGTAGGTTCACAAAAGTTGACTTTTGAATCTATTTACCAATCACCCCACTTTCCGCAGTAAATTTTTGCATATTTACAATTTTTCCTGCTATCGATTTTCAATTATCGATTTTCAATAAAACATGGATTTATTGGACTTTTATGCAGGAGGTAAAGCAGCTATATGGTGTATCATAGAGACAAAAAAATGATATCATTCAATTTTCACCAAGTTCCATTAAAAGTCCAAATTAATTTGATTTGTTTCAAAAACGCTATCAAAGAAAATATTGATTTTTGAAAAAATACTGCGGAATGTGGGATCACTAATATTTTCTACCTTTATGACAATTTTTAATGATTGTGATTTTGAAATAATGCTCTATAATTGTGTGTAGCTGTTAGGTTTACATATAGTTCAAACATAATTTCTCATACTAATCTTTAAAGAAAAAATTGTTCAGTGCTTATGTGTGTTGTGGGAGTTGATCCAACTGTTAACCAACTTTAATCACAACATATGGTTATCTATGGTTCTAAAACGGCATCATGAGGTATATTCTAATTTCTTATGTCGACTTGGAGAATGCAGGATTTTGGTCTCCAACTTACTGGAGAATTACAGTACCGCTGGAAATTTATATTCAATTTTCAGTACAACCGTAGTCTTATATTTAGTGAAAGATATTTGGAGTTCAAGGCATCTGTAAAAAAAACGATATCTTGAAAAACGGTGTCTTGAAAAACGATACATAAAAAACGGTATCTTGAAAAACGATACATAAAAAACGATATCTTGAAAAACGGTGTCTTGAAAAACGATACATAAAAAACGGTATCTTGAAAAACGATACATAAAAAACGGTATCTTGAAAAACGATATCTTGAAAAACGATATCTTGAAAAACGATATCTTGAAAAACGATATCTTGAAAAACGATATCTTGAAAAACGATATCTTGAAAAACGGTACTTGAAAAACGGTATCTTGAAAAACGGTATCTTGAAAAACGATATCTTGAAAAACGGTATCTTGAAAAACGATATCTTGAAAAACGGTACTTGAAAAACGGTATCTTGAAAAACGGTATCTTGAAAAACGGTATCTTTTAAAAAAGGCACAAAAACGGAATCCTTGAAAAACGGGGATTAAAAAACGGCATTACAAAACAGATGCCTACCATCAATTCGATACGTAGATTTTTTTAGTTTTGTTCATTCAATGATTTTCGCATCTCTTTGTTTTTAACGTTTAACGTTTTCTAAAATAACTTTCGTATTAAAAATATGGGTTTTGATGAGTCTGTATCCAGTTCTTAAATTCATCATGAAGCCTTCTAAAACTAACCCCCGGGAAAAAATACTTTTATCTCTTTTTCTGGTTTGCTACTCTTTGAAATAAACCAAAAAAGATCATATTTTTCTTGAATATCTCTTTGGATTGAAAATAAAAATTGGCTCTTCGTTGTTTTATATGGACATTCTTATAATATAGGGCCCTCTTAAACTTACTATTTAACTGGAACCTATTTTTTCCATTTTTTTTTCCGCTAATTAAACCAGATAATAGTTTTCCCCAAAGAAATAAATCTTATTTTTTATCTAAAATCTAATTAGAGCCTTAAAAAACCGTAAATTTCATTGAAAAGGATGTAAAATCCTCATCTTGCGATATATTATGAAAGCTCCTCTTATTCCACTAAACGAAGATTTCAGATGGAAGTTGTTATCCGAAATATTAAACGTTTTTGATATGAGATCTTGCAGGCAAATTCTCACAAGGATGGGCATTCATTTTTAAGGGGGGTCGAAATGTAAAGTTAAAAATAGTGGAAACTGTCAAAGTTAGGTTATGTTGCCTACAAAAATAGCGTACATCTCGTACCAGTAAGGGCAGAAAACCCACTTAAATCCTGCTTCTTCGAGTCTCTTCCTGAACTTCTCTGGAGTATCGATTTTCTCCCGCACATCTTCAAACGTTCCCAGCATTTCTTCTGCTTCTTGAACGGTGAGTTCTTGCTCAACCATGTACCGTTTCCAGTGAGCTCTGTAAATCTCCTCTTCCCACTCACTCTCGGGCCTGAAGATGTCTCCTTCAATAAACCTCCCATCCGGCTTGAGAGCCTCATAAATCCGCCTGAAAATCCTGGTTTTTGCATCTGGGGGAAGGGAGAAAAGGCATTGTGTGGAAACCACGGCATCAAACTTTCCTTTTATCTCCGGATTTTCTTTCCACCCAGATTTTTTTTGCCATCCGGGCTTTTCCTTCCATTTTTCACACTCTTCCAGAATATCCCCCTCAATGAACGTGACGTTCTTCTGCAGCTCTGGTTTCTCCTTTGCCACAGCCAGCATTTCCGAGTTCCTGTCGATGCAGGTGATTCTGGCATCGGGTCTTTTTTTCCTTATCAGGCTTGTAAGAAAACCGGTTCCGCTCCCAAGTTCGAGGATCTCGATTTCCCGGTTCTTCTTTTCCTTCTTTCTTTCTGTTTCTTCAGGAATTGACTCGGGAATCAATTTGGAGATTGATTCAGGAATTGATTCAGGGATTGATTCTGAGATTGATTCAGGGATAAATTCGATTACTGTGGCGAAGAAGGTCTGCCAGTTTGGGAGGCATTGTTTTTGGAGAGTGTCGTAACGGGAAGGAAGGTTGTTGAAAACTGAACCGGAAGAGGTCATGGAATCATCTCCAGAGAAGATGTTTATTGATCTTCAAAAGATGTTTATTGATCTTCAAAAGATGCTTATTGATCTTCAAAAGATGTTTATTGATCTTCATAAGATGTTTATTGAATACTCGGAAAACATGAGTTAAATAATAGCGGATTGTATGTTAAATTGCAGGCAAATCTTAATAAATGTTCTTATATCTGATTAAAACAACTTCCTTTTTATTTTTTTTATATTTATACCAAAAAATTCTTCTTAATGGCAAGGAAACAAAATGCAACCAGATACCTCAAAATCTCCGGATTTGTCAGAAGATCCGTTAGAATTACTCCAGCAAGCTTTTGATCTTTACACCCATAGGGATTTCGAAAAAGCCCTTGACTTCCTTGTCTGGGCCGAGCACTTTGCCCTAACAGCCAGAAAACCCGAGATTCTTATCCCTATTTACAGCATGGCAGGGAGTGTCTTTTCAGACCTGGAAGACTTCGAAAGATCCCTGAGATATTTTGAAAAGTCTCTCCAGGTCATAAAGCTGTTTGAAGCCAACGATGATGCAGAAGGAGGCAATGCAGATCCTGTTCTTACCGAATGGTCGGCATCAAATGAGGACAAGATCGGAAAGCTCTTTTTCCGGTTCGGACAAACGGGAGAAGCAGAAACAAGGTTTAACCAGGCACTTGGGCTTTATGAAAAGCTGCTTGTGGCTGATCCCGAAAATACACAGTATCTTTCTTCTCTGGCAAAGGTCAAAGATAGCATGGGTAATTTGCTTTCCAGCAGGGGGCAGAAAGATGAAGCTTGTGTAGTTTATACGGAGGCGGCTGATATCCGCAGAGGTTTACGTAAAGGTGATCTGAAGAATAAATAAGCTGAAAATCAATGGATTTCGAATTTGGCTCAAATACTTATGATGCAACCTCTGGATAGGAGTCTTTTGATATCAATTTCTGGATTATCTGGCTGGAAGAAGTTGGAAAGATCTATCAGCAAATAGTAATTTCTTTTTCGGAGCACAGGTAAAAAAACAATCTCAGACCAAAAACCGATACTTGAAAATCAAAAATCGAGCAAAAAACCCAAACCTGAAAAAAATAACTCAAAAACAAAAGAAAAAGTAGAACTTCAGATTTTACTGAAGCCCGTAGTGTTTTATGTTCCAGTCTGCAGCGGCCTGGATCTTTGCGATTTCTTCTTCGCCGCCTTCCATGGTGAAGAGATGTTTGAACCGCTTCTGGGCCCTGAGGTATTCCTCGACGGGTCTGGGGTTCTTGACTTTTCTCACCTGGGTAAGTTCACCGTTTTCCATTTCATACATGGGCCAGAGGCAGGTCTCAACTGCGAGTTTTGCAAGTTCGATAGTCTTGGAGCCGTCGAAACCCCAGCCGGTGGGACAGGGGGCGAGGGTGTGGATGTAGGTAGGACCCACAGTTTCGGTAGCTTTTTTGACTTTCCTGATCATGTCCCGCGGGAAACCGATTGAGGTTGTGGCCACGTACGGAGAACCGTGGGCTACCATGATAGCGGGCATGTCTTTCTTCGGGCGTGGGTTTCCGAAGGAGACTTTGCCTACGGGGCTTGTCGTTGTGGAAGCGTCGAAGGGGGTTCCGGAGCTTCTCTGGATCCCAGTGTTCATGTAGGCCTCGTTATCAACGCAGACGTAGGTGATGTCGTGGCCCCGTTCAAAGGCACCTGAGAGAGACCGAATCCCGATGTCCATTGTCGAGCCGTCGCCGCCGACTCCGACGACCCTTGTGTTTCCTTTCTTGCCGAGGGCTTTTAATGCAGCCTCGATACCTGATGCCACTGCGCCTCCGTTTTCGAAGAGGGAGTGTATCCACGGGACCTGCCAGGCAGATTCCGGGAAGGGGGTGGTCATAACTTCCAGGCAACCTGTTGGGTTAACGATGATGCAGTCCGGGCCTGCGCCCATAAGCATGAACTTTGCGGCAAGGGCGTCACAGCAGCCTGCACATCCCCTGTGTCCCGGGGAAAGGTAGGTTTTAGGTGCGGGTTTACTCATAGCAATTCCTCCCTGACATCAGCAAACTGGCTTTCAACCGTAATTCCGTCTTTTGTGACTTTCTTGGCTTCTTCTATGATCTTGCTGACCAGCTCAATGCGTACATCTCGGCCTCCGTGGTTTAAGGTGTAGCCGATAATTGGAATATCGCACCTGCTGTTGTACATGCAGCCCTTGGTCTCGGTAAAGAGGGCACCTTCGTTGGTTCCGAGGGAGATGTTCTTGTCGAGCACGACAACAACATTGGCTTTTGCCAGGGCCTTTCTGATCTGCATCTTCGGGAAGGGCCTGAAGGACCTGACTTTCAGGATACCGATCTTCTCGCCCTTTGCCCTGTACTCGTCAACTACATCCTTAAGGGTACCTACAAGGGAGCCCATGGCCATGATAACTACCTCGGCATCTTCGAGCTGGTAGCCGTCGATAAGGCCTCCGTGGTCCCTTCCAAAGATCTCTGCGAATTCTTTGGAAACGGCCTCTATCTTCGGAAGAGCTGCCTGCATTGCCTTTTCCTGCAGGTACCTGAATTCGGTGTAAGTCGAGGGGTCAGCAAAGGCTCCGAAAGTAAGAGGATTTTTGGGGTCAAGCACGTATTCCGGCTCATATTTGGGCAGGAACTCATCAGTAAGGTCCTGCTCAAGCAGCACAACGGGTTCGTAGACATGGGAGAGGATAAATCCATCCATACAGGCCATGCCAGGCAGGAGCACATCTTTGTCCTCTGCGATCTTGAAGATCTGGGGGATCATGTCTGCGGCTTCTTGGATATCCTCGGCATAAAGCTGGAGCCAGCCTGTGTCTCTCTGGGCAATTGAGTCTTGGTGGTCGTTCCAGATATTGATCGGGGCGCTGACTGCCCTGTTTGCCACGGTCATGATGATGGGCATTCTCATTCCTGCGGCGTTGAAGAGAACCTCGTGCATGAGCAAAAGCCCCTGGGAGGTGGTTGCGGAGTATGTCCTTGCCCCGACAGCGGCAGCTCCCACAAGGGCAGAAATTGCCGAGAATTCGGATTCCACGTTGATATATTCACAGTTCGGGATTTCCCCGTCTGCAATAAACTGAGATAAGTCCTCAACAATATGGGTCTGAGGGGTGATAGGATAAGCGGAAATAACATTTGGACGGGAAACCTTTGCTGCCTGGGCAACTGCGTATGAACCTTCCACGACGACCATTTTGGCCTTGTCAGCTGAATTGAGCGGCATTATTTTTCCTCCAGGATCATTTCAATTGCATTTGCAGGGCATTCATTTGCGCAGATGCCGCATCCCTTGCAGTAGTCGTAGTTGTATTCGAAAAAGCCATCTCCTCTGGGACGGATTGACATGTCAGGGCACATAATCTCGCAGATTCCGCATTTGGTGCATTTTTCGTAAATATATACGGGACGGAAGTTTCTCCAGCCTCCGGTTTTGTTTACCAGGGTAGAACCCGGCTCACAAGCTCCTCCTGTTGTGATTTTCACGCTTCTTTCCCCCTGATAAGCTCATAGGCTTTCTGAATTGCTTGAGAGTTCTTTTCGGCTACTTTGCCGGAAAAACGGTCCCTTACGGCTTTTTTAATGGATTCTACATTGATCTCTCCGGTCGCACCTGCAAAAGCTCCCAGAAGGACAGTGTTCACAATCGGAAGACCTATGATGTCCATTGCCACCTTTGTAGCATCTACGGTCATGACCCTTGCTTTTGTATCAAGTTTGAGTTCTTCGGGTTTTTCTTTTGTGTTGATGAGGATGATACCGTCGTCTTTAATCCCGCTTGCAACGTTGACAGTTTCGATCAGAGTGGCATCCTGGACGATCACGTAATCTGGTGTGTATATCTGGCTTCGGAGTCTAATGGGACTGTCACTGAGTCTGGTGAATGCCTGCACAGGGGCACCTCTACGTTCTACCCCAAAAGCGGGGAAGGCCTGGCTGAACTTCCCATCTTCAAAAGCTGCAACGGAAAGCATTTCAGCCGCAGTAACAGAACCCTGGCCTCCTCGACCGTGTATTCTGATTTCCTTCATCTGGATTCTCCTTTTTAAATGTGATTTTTATTAGTGCGTTTTTGGATGTTTTTGGACGTTTTTGGGCGTTTTTGAATGTTTTTGGACGTTTTTGGATGTTTCTTTGCAGTCTGTATGGCATACTTATATAATTTAGTTGTCTGGCACACTGCTGTTAATCGAATTAACCTGATGTTATTCAATCTATTAATGTTTGTCAGATCAAATTCAGCATCTGTTGCTCATTGCGGCTTTGCACATAACGCTTTCTACAGACACTGGGCGAAACGCACAGGCAGATGCGCAAGGACCCAAAAGTTTGGACGGCTGATTGTTAACCTGAAAGTATTATAATAACTGGATCATAACTTATCTTAAACGTAATATTTTTTCAATTTTATATTCACGCCGTGTTGTGTCCATAGTTCATGGATAATAGTGTAGATTATTATTAGTTTTTCGGTGAAAATCAAGAAGTTATTTATATATATTTCTAACCTATAATTATTTTTCAGACATTTTATAATTTCCTTTATCAGGTTAACCTGCCTTCTTGATCTGTTTTCTCTCACTTTAGCTGTAAACAATCCTTGCCTTCAAAAGATAGTATATTTTAATATTTTTCCTGGCGGGAACTTCTCATCAGCTCAATTATGGCTTTTCCATCTTTTAAACTGTTAATTTTTTCTCTTATATGCCGCGAGCCGTGAAGTCCTTTTGTAAACCAGTGGGCATGCATCCGGAGATTCATGGAAGAAAGAAGATTATATTTTTCAAGGAGGAGGATGTAAGCTTCAAACTCTTCAAGCTGCTTTGCAGGCCGGTTCACCTCCATTCTTTCCCCGGTTTCAAGGTAGTGCCTGATCCTTCTGAAAATGAAAGGGTTTCCCATTGCAGCGCGCCCTATCATAAGCCCGTCACAGCCTGTAACCTCCAGGGTATTTTCTGCCGACTCTTCATCTTTGATGTCCCCGTTTGCAATAACAGGAATAGAAAGCTCATTTTTGACAGCCTTTATTCCTTTAAGGTCCGAGCTGCCTGAGTACATCTGTGCTGCTGTCCTTCCATGCACAGTCAGAGTTGATGCTCCTGCTTTTTCTATCAGACGGGCAATTTCAAGAGTTTTTTCCTCCTTTTCAAGGAGGCGGATCTTTGCGCTGACCGGAGTCTTCAGGGCATCGGTAAGCTCTGAGATTATTGTATAGATAAGTCCCGGAGAATTGAGGAGAGCTGAGCCGCAGCCAGCCCCCGTGATGCGTCTTACGGGGCAGCCCATATTAACGTCTATAACTTCAGGCCTATACTCTTCTTCAACAAGAAGTGCAGCCTCTCTCAGTTTATCAGGGCAGCTTCCCACAAGCTGAACCCCGAAGAGCCTGTCTTCAGGAGAACTCAGTCCTTTAATAAAAGATTTCCTGCTTTCATTGAGCAGGGCATCTGCATTTATCATCTCTGTGTACGTCAGGTCAGCTCCATACTGCCTGCAAAGCAGCCTGAAAGCCAGATTTGTTACATCTGCCATAGGTGCAAGAAGAAGGTTTCCAGGAAGCTCTGTCCTGCCAATTTTCAGTTTTTTAAGGCTCATGTTTCTTATACTTATTAGCTGTTTTTATAATTTTTTTAGGTTCGTTTTCAGTTTTAGATTCACTTTATAGTTATTGTCTACTCTGATTTGTTGAAGCTCAAAAAGGTTTCGCAAAAATGTATGGAAAAAGTTTGAACAACTGCCGAATGTACAAGTCCGGGTGACTGAAAGAAAAGAAGTGAAAAGCAAGATGCTTGAACCAGGGAAGGAAAGTCTGGTTCAGAATTTTCATGAAGAGTACGGAAGTGTTGATTGGAATTAAGTGTTTATTGGAATTAAGAGTACGGAAGTGTTTATTGGAATTAAGTGTTTATTGGAATTAAGTGTTTATTGGAATTAAGTGTTTATTGGAATTAAGTGTTTATTGGAATTAAGTGCTGATTGGAATTAAGTGCTGATTGGAATTAAATGTACAGGTCAAGAGGGTATGTAACTGGAAGGGGATATAATCAGTGTTTATATCCTTTGATGGAGGTATGTTCATCGGTTAATAACTTGAAGGATTATCCGCTGGTGGTTATACAACTCAAAAGGCTCATGAAAAGAACAGCCTGATATGTCCGAGATAAGGAATCCTGTACTTTGCGACCCCTATTATCCATTCATCCTTTACAGGCACATAATAACTGATCTGTCCTTCCTGATCAAAGTGCTTGTTGGTCACAGGATTATCTCCTTTGGTAATGTATCCTGAGTAAGGGGCAGCAGGACCATTTTCCCACATAGGCTCGCCGGTTTCTACCCTGTACATCGCTCTATGTATTATGGGAGTTATGCCTTCCTGCCCATAGGGTCGATAGAGGATGACGTCTCCGTAGTCACTAAAGGTCATATAGTCTGAATTTTTCCCTTCTTCATTGGTAACAAGATCAACTCGATCGATGTTTTTGATGAAGATAATATCTCCTATCTGCATATGCGGTTCCATACTTCCGGACTCCACTGCGACCATAGGTGTCCAGAGCCCGAACGCCAGTTTGGAAAGAATCATAAAGGTTATCAGTACAGCTGCAACCGACAGCAAATCCTTCCCAAGGGAGACTAGGAAGCTTTCTTCTTCCTGGGTACTTTTTTGTGTATTAGTGTTGCTCATAGTAAGTCTTTATTTCCTTTATCTTATTCTTTTGGTGCTGTATCATATTTCATTCGGTCTGTAGTGTCTGTGCCAGCATTTCATCAGCTATGTAATTTATATTTTTGTATAAATCTCATTTTCACGCTTTAATTGTACCAGAATCCTTTGTTTTATTATACGACTCTTCTCAGTATACTTGCCTATACGATTTGTTTTTATCCTATATTAATTTACTATTTATCGTCAGACCATGATATTTTTTACAGGCCATTCTGTGTAAAATAGACTGAAATTCTATAAAATTTGAATGATTATTTAGAAATCTGATTATACCGATAAGTGGGAAAAATGATAAGTTTCAGGAAATATTTTTATAATTAAGAAAGTCCTATATAAACAGTCACTGGAGAATCTCAAATCATTAATTTAACTGAAAACCCTTACTAATGTATGATGTTATTTTGCTGGCATCGAAGCAATTTTGTATGTGTTTAGTTTTTATATTTTAAGTGGGTCTTTGCCTTAAATCTATTTGACCTCAAGTTGATTGATATCATATCAAATGAGGTTCAACAGACCCTGGCGGTCATAAAGTCAGGTCGAGATAGTCAGGCCGAGATAGTCAGGTTGAGATAGTCAGGTCGAGATAGTCAGGCCGAGATAGTCAGGTTGAGATAGTCAGGTTGAGATAGTCAGGTTGAGATAGTCAGGTTGAGATAGTCAGGTTGAGATAGTCAGGTTGAGATAGTCAGGTTGAGATAGTCAGGTTGAGATAGTCAGGTCGAGATAGTCAGGTCGAGATAGTCAGGTTGAGATAGTCAGGTTGAGATAGTCAGGTTGAGATAGTCAGGTCGGAATTATGAATGAGATCGATATTGTACGGGCAGTTATAGAGGAAGGATACCAGATAAGTCCGCAAGCCGTAGAATTAATCAAATTGAGTAACTCTCCTGAAAGCCTTCTAAAATATATCCTTTCAACTATTGATGATTGTGTTTTCGTTATTGAACCCGAACATATCGACCTGAAGGACTTTGAAGCTTCTAAAATGGTTTCCAGGATAATTTCTGAAACATCTCCCGGGGCAGTTTCCCAGATGGCTTCAGGTAAAATTTCCTCTTCTCCCTTAGAACCCGTAGACTCGCACGTGGTAAAAACTTTTGACCCTGCTTTGGATGCCCTTGAGGAACCAGGATTATCAAGTATTGAATCGGATGTTTTTTCGGCGGTTGAAGTCTCAGACTCCAATCCGGAGATTAAACCTGACATTCTTTCTTCTCAGGGTTCTGATCCTGTTCATGATTCTGTTCACGATTCTGTTCACGATTCTGTTCATGATTCTGTTCACGATTCTGTTCACGATCCTGTTCACGATTCTGTTCACGATTCTGTTCACGATTCTGTTCACGATTCTGTTCACGATTCTGTTCATGATTCTGTTCATGATTCTGCTCATGATTCTGCTCATGGCTCTTTTTCCAATCCTGTTTATCCCTCTGCTTCTTCAAGAAGTGTAGAAAAATCAGCCTCCTCTTTTTTTGGACATGCAGGCTCTCCTTCTCCCTCCAACCGTGCTTACGGAGCAGATTCTCTCTTTTCAAACCAGGGAAATTCTTTCCGTTCGAGTTCCAGAGATGAAGAAGTCAGGTATCTCCCAGGCCGCAACCCTGTTACCGTGCTTTCCGATATTACCGGGCATTCGACCTGTGTTGGGGAGTATATGCAGTTTGTGCAGTATTTCAGGGACAGGTACAGCAGGCTCTCTGAGATCATCCGGGGCAGGATTAATGCACGCCCTATAGAGAGTTTGAAAAGGAGGAATTTTCGCCGTGGATCAGACGGAAACACTGAGGAGATATCGATTATAGGAATGGTTTCTGATATCAGCAACACAACCAATGGGCACAAAATCTTTTCTCTTGAAGACTCTACAGGCTCTTTTTCAGTTCTTATCCGAAATAGCGACAAGGAACTCTTTGAGCTGGCTTCGCAGCTTCTTCTGGACGAGGTCATCGGGGTAACAGGCTCGGTTACTAACGACGGAAAGCTTATGCTTGCCACAAAGATCATCCAGCCAGATGTCCCGAACAGTGTTCAGCGCAGGACAGGTAGCTATGGGAAAGCCGTACTTATCTCGGATGTGCACGTAGGTAGTTCCCAGTTCCTGGAAGAGGCCTGGCTGGACTTCCTGGACTTTTTGAAAGGTGAATCTGACTCCGAAAAAATGCGGGAGATTGCAGCTCAGGTCCGTTATCTCGTTGTTGCAGGAGACCTCGTGGACGGTATAGGGATTTATCCTGACCAGGAAATGGAACTGGATATTCTGGATGTCTATGAACAGTACAGAAAAGCAGCAGAGTACTTCAGAGAAGTTCCTGAACACATACACGTGATCATAAGCCCTGGAAACCATGACGCTGTACGCCAGGCAGAACCACAGCCAGCCCTGCCTGAGAGGATCTGCGCAGATTTTCCAAAAAATGTCACTTTTGTAGGCAACCCGGCTCTTGTGGATCTTGACGGCGTCAGAATCCTTATCTACCACGGCAGGTCGATTGACGATCTGGTGGCAAGTGTTCCCGGCGTCTCTTATCAGGATCCTGCAGGTGCAGTCCTTGAGATGCTTAAGCGCAGGCACCTTGCTCCAACGTACGGGAGCAGGGTTTCCATATCCCCGGAGAAAAAAGACTACTTTATAATTGACCCTGTTCCGGATATCATTCATACAGGTCATGTCCATACCCTTGGAGTCCAGCGATACAAAAATGTTCTACTGGTTAATTCCGGAACTTGGCAGGCCCAGACTGAGTTCCAGAAGCGTGTAAACCTGATGCCTGTGCCAGCCAGAGTTCCAGTTGTGGATCTTGCGGATTTCGATGTGAAAATTCTGGCATTTGACTAAGCCGGGTCTGAAAACTCAGACTTTCCATTTCTCTAAATCCTCTAGCCTGATGAAGTTCTCTAAAATTATTTTCCGATCCTTATATATACCACAAAGGTTTAATATCTGGAAAATGTCGCTTGAAGAAAGAAAGGAAGAAAAAGAAGGTTCCGGAGAAAGCTTTCCGGAAATTCAGGAAGAAAATCGGGATGAAGAGCAGACCTCTCTTCCCTTTGATATCCCTGATTTTGCAACCCTTCTTAAAAAGCAGGGCTATGCCCTCGCAGGTCGCCATTCAGCAGTAAAGACCTGTCTCTGGCTCAGGAAAGCCATGAACGATGAAGGTTTTTGCTACAAATCGAAGTTTTATGGTGTCCAATCCCATCGCTGCCTTCAGATGACTCCTACTCTCATGTGCAACCAGCGATGCCTTTTCTGCTGGCGTCCGACTGAGGTTCCGGTCCCTGCACCCGGAGAATGGGATTCTCCTGAGAAAATAGTTGAGGAAAGCATCGCCTGCCAGCGTAAATTGATCACAGGGTTCGGCGGCTCTCCAAATGCACTCAGGGAACGCTGGCTTGAAGGCAATGAACCGAATAACGTTGCAATCTCCCTGTCTGGAGAGCCGACCTTTTACCCTTACCTTCCTGAACTTATTGAAGAATATGAAAAGAGAGGTTTTACTACCTTTCTGGTTACGAACGGAACTGTCCCTTCAATGTTTGCAAAGGTCAGCCCTTCCCAGTTATACATGAGTCTCGATGCTCCGGACCTCGAGACCTACCTCAGAGTCTGCCAGCCAAAATCCCCTTCACTCTGGGACAGGATCAACGAGTCTCTGGATATTATGAAAGATAAATGCTCAAGAACGGTCATCAGGATTACACTGGTCAAGGGCAAAAATATGTTCAATCCGGAAGGTTACGCTGAACTAATTAAAAGAGCCTCCCCGGATTTTGTGGAAATAAAGGCTTACATGCACCTTGGCTTTTCACGCCTTCGTCTAGACCGCTCTGCCATGCCGACCCACGCAGAGGTACTGGAGTTTTCGAAAGAGCTTGTAAAGCACCTGGGGTATGAAATCGTAGATGAGTCCGAAATTAGCAGGGTTGTCCTGCTCTCAAAGGACGGGAAAAAATCTCCCGTAAAAAAGGTTTCCTGCTTGGATTAAACCTTTATCAGCTAATCTTTTTTATCAGCTTTTTTCATCTAACTTTTTTATTTTCAATTCTCACTTTGATTCTTACTTATCTAATTAGTTCTCCTTTTTCTGGCTTTCTCTATCTCTTTTCTATCTGGAAGTGAATTCTAAAGCAGGAGATCAGTGTACAGTAACTCTTTTATAGCTGCATAAATCTATAAAATAGATCGGGGGATAGAAACAAATATAAACCTAAGTTTCAATTAGAGTATCATCCCACAGGGGTTAATTCAATATTAAATTAAATCAAATCGTTAATTATCAAATTATCATATACAGTTTGAGTAAGATTATGTCTCATATCTAGTGCGATCAAAAGAATGCGAAACCTGGCAGGTTTATGCAGCATAAATGCAAGCTTTAGCGGCTTGTTGAGATGCCGGCTTTTGAAGGGTGTATTTTTCACTCTCAGGTTCTTCGTTTTCCAGGCGGTTTTTGTACCCGGATTTCGGGTGAGACAGGAACTCACTGTGTGATTTATCCTCATCGAATCCTCCGGTTATCCGTTGTATACCAACCGACGTGCTAAACGAATCCGAAATGCTAAACGAATATTACACTGAATAACTAAATTTATTATGATGCCGGACTTTATAACTTTCCAATAGAAATCACCGGTTTCAATAGAAGTTTCATAATTTCGAGTTAATCAGAATAAACTAAACTGAATAATTCCTAACTCACGAATCTTACTACTTTATTCATCGGGGAAATTTTAAAATGACTGAACAATCCGCACACGAAAAGTATGAATTTAAAAAGAAGCTTGAAGGTCTCAGGAATAAGAGAGGAAGGAGCACGGAGCTTATTTCTCTTTATATTCCTGCTGACAAGCAGATTTTCGATGTTACAAACCAGTTAAAAGACGAGCACGGACAGGCTGCAAACATCAAGTCCAAGCTTACGAGGACGAATGTGCAGGGAGCAATTGAGTCTCTGCTTTCAAGGCTAAGATACCTGGACAAAGTACCTGAGAATGGGGTAGTGTACTTTACAGGAGCTGTGGATATCGGAGCCAACAAGACAAACATGGAAAGCGAGGTAATTGTTCCTCCTGACCCCATAACTGTCTACAAATACCACTGTGACTCATCTTTCTACCTTGAGCCTCTTGAGGATATGCTCAAAGATAAGAACACCTACGGGCTTCTGGTTCTTGACCGCAGGGAAGCAACTGTAGGGCTTCTGGTCGGAAAACGAATCCAGGCTTTCCGCAACTTGACCTCAACGGTTCCCGGAAAGCAAAGGAAAGGTGGTCAGAGTGCTCATCGTTTCCAGCAGCTCAGGCTCATTGCAATTCATGAGTTCTACAAGAGGATAGGAGATGCTGCAAGTGAGATTTTCATGGGTGTAGACCATAAAGATCTCAAAGGCGTCCTGATAGGGGGTCCTTCACCGACAAAGGAAGAGTTCTATGCAGGTGATTTCCTGCACCACGAGCTCCTGAAAAAAATTATTGGGCTCTTTGATACGGCATATACCGACGAGTCCGGGCTTTCAGAACTTGTTAATGCTGCAGGGGAAAAGCTCCAGGACCTTGAGCTCACGGGACAGAAGAATGCCGTCAGATCCTTTTTCAAAGAACTGATTTCCGATTCGGGTAAGGTAGCTTATGGAGAAGCCCAGGTCAGGGCAAACCTCGAGATCAATTCAGTGGATGTGCTCCTGCTTTCCGAAGACCTGCGTGCAGAAAGGGTAACTACGAAATGTAGTGTCTGTGAATACGAAAATAAGTGGACACGGCGCTGGAAGCCTGGAGAACCTGCTCCCACAGCTGGAAATTGCCCTAAATGTGGTTCTTCTCTTGAGGTTACGGACGTTACAGATGTCGTGGATGAATTCTCAGAGCTTGCCGACAAGAGTAATGCAAAGGTATTCTTCGTATCCACCGACTTTGATGAAGGTTCCCAGCTTATGAATGCTTTTGGAGGCATAGCTGCAATCCTCAGGTACAACACTGGGATTTGATCTCACTAAGGGGCAAGATCCTCTTCTAAGTGATTTTCACCCAATACTTTTTTAATTAAATTGTCCTTAGATCAGTGGATCAGAAATTGGTAAATTAAAGTCTATCACATCAATCAGATCAGAAGATTAGAAGTTGACAGATTATTTGACAGATTAAATCTATCACATGAGGATTACATTAAGGATTTTTAGTTTTTTACGGTGATTTATATAGGTGATTTATCTTGTTCCTGGAACTCAAAGCTCAGGCTACATCAATCTTAAAAGAAGCTATCCGAAAGGTCGGGTTTGAGGTTGAGGATTCTGAACTTCAATTCGAAACCTCTTCCCATGCTGACCTTGCGAGCAGAGCCGCCTTCAGGCTTGCAGGCATTCACAAGCAAAACCCAAAAGATCTTGCATCCCGTATCGTTTCTGCAATTGAAATTCCTGAAGACTCATATATAGGAGAAGTAAGTGCCGCAGGTCCTTACATTAACTTCTTTGCAGGCAGGCACTACCTGGACAGAACCGTAAATGCGGTCCGGGTAGAAAAAGAAAAATTTGGCTGTGGGGCACCAAAGGACAGAATTCTCCTTGAGCACACTTCGGCAAACCCGAATGGTCCTCTTCATGTAGGACATATCCGCAACTCGATTATAGGAGATACTCTTGCCCGCATCCTCAGGCGCGCAGGATACGATGTCGAGGTCCAGTACTATGTTAACGATATGGGGCGCCAGATTGCAGTGGTCTCCTGGGCTTGCGAACGCTTTGAACTTGACCTTTCCAGAAAGTCTGATGCTGCAATTGCTGACGTGTATATCAAAGCCAATGCCAAATTGGACAAAAACCCTGAGGATGTAAAGGAAATCGATGCCCTTATGGAAAATATTGAAGCCGGGGATGTCAGGACTATTGAACGTTTTGATAAGGCAGTTTCCCTGGCTGTTGCCGGGATTAAGGAAACTCTCCTCCGCTTAAATGTTGTTCATGATAAATTCGTAAGTGAGTCGCTTTTCCTCAAATCCGGGGCAGTACACGATATAGTCGAGCGCATCAAGGCTACCGGCAGGACAAAGATGGATAAAGGAGCCCTTGTGGTTGACCTTTCTGATTACGGGTTTAAAAAGACCCTTGTTATCCAGCGCTCAAACGGCACCTCTCTCTACACAACCCGCGACCTTGCCTACCACGAATGGAAAGCCGGGCAGGCAGACCGAATAATCGACGTTTTCGGAGCCGACCACAAACTTATTTCCGGCCAGCTCAGGGCTACACTGAATTCTATAGGAATCAAGGAACCTGAGGTCGTTATTTTTGAGTTTGTCTCTCTCCCTGAAGGCTCAATGAGCACTCGCCGCGGTCAGTTCATAAGTGCAGATGACCTCTTTGACAGGGTTACTGAAGCTGCCTTCGAGCAGGTTGAAACTCGTCGCCCCGAAACCTCAGCCGAGTTCAAGAAGCAGGTTGCAGAAATGGTCGGAATAGGGGCAGTAAGATACGATATAGTTAGGGTCTCCCCCGAAAAATCCACAGTTTTCAACTGGAAAGAAGCTCTGGATTTTGAGAAACAGGGTGCTCCCTATATCCAGTATTCCCATGCCCGTGCCTGCAGCATCCTTGAGAAAGCAAAAGAGGAAGCAGCCTGGGACTCTTCCATGGAAATAGACCCCTCTCTTCTTGTCGAGGACAGCGAAATCGATCTCATCAAGAAAATGGCAATGTTTGACAGTGTAATCGACTTTGGAGCCCGCGAACTCAAGCCTCACGTCCTTGCTATCTATGCCCGCGAACTTGCCGACGCATTTAACCAGTTCTACCGTTTTGTCCCGGTTATCGCAGCCGAGGATGAGAAGGTCAGGGCTTCAAGGCTTGCCCTTGTGGACTGTGCAAAGATTGTCCTTGCAAACTCTCTTGATACCCTTGGAATAGGTGCTCCGGAATCAATGTGAAAAACGATAAAAGCAGATGTAATGAAGATATAACAGAAACAGGAAAAAAGGAAAATAGTAATGAAAATATTCTATTTCCTTCCATCTTTAGAAAAATATAAGATCTTTTATAGCAAACTGATAGTATTCAACAAAATACCATTGCAGCGATAAGTATGATCACAATAAATGAAGCTTTTCGGACATTCTTGAGTGAACAGGAAGCCTGTTTAAAGCCTGATGTCTTCATGGACTGTGAAGATGTGATTCTTCTTTACGAGGAATTCTTGGAACTCAGTGCGGAGGATTACCTGTCAGATGAAGACAGGGCTCTTTGTACCGCCCTGCCTGAAGACAAAAATTACTTTGATGTTTTTGGTCCCGAACATCTCAGTCCCGCCGGAATTAAGGATTTCCTTGATGACTACGTGGTTGAGGTAGGAGGAGGTAAAAAATTCATCGGGACAGCTGCAAAAGTTCTCCAGAGCTTTTTTGAATGGACCCTGGAAAAGGGTTACATTGAGGAAAAAGCTTTTGAGGCAAATAGTGAAGTCCTCGCGAAGTACAGGAAGAGGCATTGATTACTTTAATTTTTACACTACTTTTTCTTTAATATATTTTAAAGTATTCTTCAGGAGTACTGTGACCGTTATTTCAGTAAAAAAAGCTTTTTTCGTGCTCTGCGGTTCTTCTATTGTCATGATGGAATCTCTGCTCGGATATAAATCTCCTCTTTACGGCAGGAGGACAGAACAGATCCTGCTTGAGCCCCTGAAGTTCAGGGAGGTCTGTGAGTTTTTTCCACAGCTGAAGGCGGAGGAGAAGGTCCTTACTTATGCGGTGCTGGGAGGAACACCTGCGTATCTTTTGGAATTTGATTACAGAAAACCCCTTCTGGAAAACATAAAGGGTCGAATTTTGCAAAAGAATACTTTTCTTTATCATGATACGATGTTCGTGCTCCAGCAGGAGTTCACCGAGCCCAGGATATATTACTCGATCAGATATATTACTCGATCATAAATTCCGTTGCAAAGGGAAATACCAGGTTGGGAGAGATAATGAACGATAAAGAGCTTGAGAAGGGCAGGATTACGAAATACCTGAGTGTCTTAAAAGAACTCCACATCATCGAGAGGCGAAATAAATATTCAGACAGCCTCTAAGGGTGTAATACATATCTATTTTAGATCAGTTAATGCCTTGTCAATCTATTTATTCCCCAATAAAGCCTTACTTTATTTAAGATACCTCAGCATCTATTCTTTAATCAAAAAAATTTCAGTATCTTCAGCATCGATCACTTTTTAATTTATTACCCGGGGTAATTCCAATACTTATAATACCCGATCTGTCTTACATAGCACATATGCAGGATATCACTTTTATCGACGGAGGCAGCCTTCCCACACCCGAGGGTCTCACCAGGGAATGGGTGAAAGCTGCAGCTGAAAACCGGGACGAGGATGAAAAACTTTTTTCTCTGGTAAGGGAGACTTTCCAGAGAAAAATCGATATTGGAGTACACGTTCCTACTTATCCGCAGTTCAGGGATATGATCGGACAGTTTCTGGAAATAATCAAAGATGAAAAGAACTGTTATGAGCCTTATGTGGTCAAAGAGGAAAACGCAAAAATTCTTGAGCTGGAGATTATTGACGAGGTTGCAAAGCAATACAGGAAAGAAACAGGAGAGACCCTGGGAGTGAGGGTTTGCGTTGCCGGTCCTACGGACCTGTACCTTCAGGCTTTCGGAGCTACTGCTTTTTCAGATGCATACCATGTCATGGCACTGGATATCGAGAATTTCATAAAGCAGGCATTTAAAGTTGCGAAAAATTTCAAAATCAGAGTTATTTCTCTTGACGAACCCAGTCTTGGAATGAATGACAGAATCCAGTTTTCTGACTCTGATATCATCTCTGCCCTTACTCTGGCTTCTACCTACGCGCGAAAACAGGGGGCAGATATGGAGATCCATCTGCACTCTCCATTAAAGTATAAACTTGTTTGTGAGACCCCTATCAATGTTATTGGGTTTGAGTATGCTGCAACTCCCTCTTACATAGACCTCATGGATAAAAAAGTCCTGGAAGACTCGAATACTTACATAAGGCTTGGGGTCTCGAGGACTGATATTTCCAGCCTTATCGGTATGGTTAACGAGACCTATGGGGTCAATGCCTGGAAGGAAAAAGAGTACATGCAAAAAATTATTACTGATATGGAAACGCCTGAAATCATTAAAAAGCGGCTTGAAAAAGCTTCTTACATTCTCGGGGACCGTATCAAATATGCAAGTCCGGACTGTGGGCTGGCATATTGGCCGGATCAGGAACTTGCTTTCAGGCTGCTTGAGAATACGGCAAAAGGCATCAATACATTTAATGCAGAAATGAAAAGTCAGGAGTAACTTGGGGAAACGATGGGAGACGTGCGAGAAAATTCTCCAAGTTTTCTTCTCTACTTTTTTATAATTTTACTGTCTTCCCAATAATGATAAATTCTTAAAGGTATACTAAGAGAGCATGCAAGAAATCATTTTTGACGATATCGGAAGCTATCCCTTACCCGAAGGAGTCAGTAAAGAATGGGTGCAAAACGCCTTTAAAACGAGAACAGAAGATGAGAAACTCTTTACGGTAATCAATGATGCTTTTCAGCAGAAAATAGATGCAGGTGTAGAGGTCCCCACTTATCCTCAGTACCAGGACATGAATGAACAATTCCTGAAGGTTATCCGGGACTCTGACTGCACTGAAAGCCCCTTTGAGGTAAAACTGGAGTGCGCAAGGATTGAAGAGCTTGAGGCTATAGAAACGGTTGCAAAAGCCTATAAAGAAAAATTCGGGGAAACTTTAAAGGTCCGGATCTGTGTAACCGGCCCAACTGAACTTTACCTGAAGGAATTTGGGGGTACACAGTATACGGACATATATTCTCTTTTTGCAAAAAGTGTAAACAAATTCGTCCGGAACTCAATGAAATCTGCAAAACATTTCAAGATTACAACAGTTTCTATTGACGAGCCAAGCATAGGGCTGAACCCTGAACTTTCATTTGATGAGAACGATATCATCTCTGCCCTAACCGAAGCTTCCAGGGCAGCGAGTAAGTGGGGGGCTGATGTGGAAATTCATCTTCATTCTGCCCTTTACTATAATTTTGCCTGCCAGACTCCTACAATCAATGTGATAGGGGTGGAGTCTGCGGGCACGCCTTCCTATCTGGAGCTTATTGACAAAAAAATGCTTGAAGACACGGATTCTTTCCTGAGGCTCGGAATTGCAAGAACAGATATCTACTCCCTGGCAGGAGTCCTGAACGAGAAATACTCTACCAACATCTGGAAGGATCAGCAGTATCTTCCTGAAATCGTTACGCAACTGGAAACCCCGGCTGTCATTGCAAAAAGGCTGAAGCTAGCATACAGGCGGTTTGGCAGCTTGATTAAGTATGTGGGTCCTGACTGCGGTCTGGGTGCTTGGCCCAACCAGAAGATAACTTTTATTCTGCTTTCGAACGTTGCGCAGGGTATTAGGGATTTCAGGGAAAGTTGTTAACCCTTAAACCATTTTTTTAATGATTCAACCAGAAATTTCAACCCTGGATATTTAGAAAATTCTCTTAACTATATCCAGGTCAACCCCCATTTTTATCTCCAGTAGAAACTCTGCTGGGCAGTGAAAACTCACTATATTAGTCCTCTGATATCAAAACACAGTAGAAATAAAGGGGTGGTCTTTTCCGGTGGTTTTCCGGTTTGATAAGGTTTCTGGTTAAATTTATGTTTTTATCATGTTTTTTCATACTTTTCTGTCTTTTGAAGCTTATGAATTTGTTCATTAACCAACAGTGGTTTACTCATTAAGCCTTCCACGCCTTCTATCTATGTCGTCCATCATGTCCAGCATTTTACGAATGGAAGTTCGGATAGCATCAGACTGGCTGACGAATTTTTTGTTATCTCCCACATGCCTGTTGAGGTCATCAAGGAGCTCCTGAGGGATTTCAACACTTACTTTTGGCATCAGGGTTGCACTCCAATGTTTTTCTTTTTTGATTTCGAATTTTGTCTTTTCTGGTTGATAACTTCTTTCTTCAACTCATATTTCTCTCTTTCAGATCCGGTGGGTTCTTTTAAAGTCGCCTAGGAGCTGTTAGAGCTGTACAATGCTTAGGAGAGCATAGGGATAAGGTTTTTCATCAGATGCTGCTTAAAACCTCAGAAATACTCCTTAGGTGAGTTATCTGAATAACCTGAGGTGAGATAGGTGAAATTAAAGAGTCAGATAAGGGTTTGAAAACGTTTTTGAAAAGGATTTTGGGTTTGAAAACGTTTTTGAAAAGGATTTTGGGTTTGAAAACGTTTTTGAAAAGGATTTTGGGTTTGAAAACGTTTTTGAAAAGGATTTTGGGTTTGAAAACGGTTTTTGAAAAGGATTTTTGAGTTTGAAAACGGTTTTTGAAAAGGATTTTTGAAATTGATATAACGCTAAAGAGGCTGTAAAAAGAGATTAATGAGATCAGCGGGCTCGAAGGGATTTGAACCCCCGGCCTATGGATTAAGAGTCCATCGCTCTGCCTGACTAAGCTACGAGCCCACGCATTGTAATTCTCATTCAATGAGCGACTCTCACAATGTATTTTCAAATATTTATAGGTTGCGCCCACGAAGGCACTTAATATAGTTTTTCAGAATCTAAATTTGAAGTAAAAATCCTGAATTCTGGAAATTGAGTTTCAGGTCATTTCTTAACTTCTTTATTTTTCTTTTTTGGGTGCATTAAAGCAAAATATTATATACAAGCGGATATGAGTATGACCATCAATTGACTTATCTTAAGCTCTATTGGGGATTAGTTCACCGTAATAGATTAAGTAGAATGTGTACTTCCTGAATTTGGTTTTTCAAGTTTGGCTTGTTAAGTACTGTTTTTACTCTTTTCTGTTTTATCGATGGAGCTTTCATAAGTTGATTAATAGAAGTTAAAGGAATGAATCTAATGTTTAGAGAAGAACGTATTTCTGTGCCCGTTGAAGAGGGCGAAACTTACGACGTAACTATTCAGGATATTGCTCGCCAGGGAGACGGCATTGCCCGTATCGAAGGCTTTGTAGTTTTTGTCCCGAATACAAGTGTTGGCGACGAAGTCCAGATTAAGGTCGAAAGAGTACTTTCGAAATTTGCATTTGCAAGCGTTGTCGAGTAAGTTTGGGTTGAGAAATTAGTTAATTAAGTTAAGTTCTAATTAAAGTAAAAATTAAAGGAATGATTTTAATGTTCAGAGAAGAAAGTCGCTCAGTCCCTGTCGAAGAGGGCGAAGTTTATGATGTTACAATTCAGGATATCGCTCGCCAGGGAGACGGCATTGCTCGTATTGAGGGTTTTGTAGTCTTTGTCCCTAACACCAGTGTTGGTGACGAAGTCCAGATTAAGGTCGAAAGGGTTCTTCCCAAGTTTGCATTTGCAAGTGTTGTCGAGTAAGTGTGGGTAAGATAATCAATTTAATTAAACTAAAAATTAACTCAAGTAATTAAGGAATGGTTTTCATGTTCAGAGAAGAAAGTCGCTCAGTCCCTGTCGAAGAGGGCGAGGTTTACGATGTTACAATTCAGGATATTGCTCGTCAGGGAGACGGCATTGCTCGAATAGAGGGCTTTGTAATTTTTGTCCCGGGCACCAAGGTCGGCGATGAAGTTCGCATCAAGGTCGAAAGAGTACTTCCAAAATTTGCATTTGCAAGCGTTGTCGAGTAAATGCGGCCGGAAAAACTACTCGGTTACGCTAAATTTTACTAAATTAAAGGAATGATTTTTAATGTTCAGAGAAGAAAGTAGCCCTGTTCCTGTTGAAGAAGGCGAAGTCTACGATGTTACTATTCAAGATCTCGCCCGTCAGGGAGATGGCATTGCCCGCATAGATGGCTTTGTAATCTTTGTCCCGGGCACCAAGGTCGGCGATGAGGTCAGAATTAAAATCGAAAGGGTACTCCCCAAATACGGTTTTGCCAGCCTTGTTGAGTAAGCAGGACAGTTTAAAATAAGAAAACGGGACTGAAAAATCATAAATAAATCATTTTTCAGTCTTTCATTTTTCAGTCTTTTTACTGTTAATTTCAGATATTTTCACGAATTTCCGGTTTCTAGAATTTGCCGGAATCTCTTTTTCTTCAGTCTGGTTTTTTCTGGTTTAGTTCTTTTGTGTATACATTAGCCTTCACCAATCCTTTTGTTGAGGCTTCTGCTAGTGAACGTTCGATGCTATTATATAATAGATGTTCAATCATACTTTGAAATCCAATTGGCAAAGTTTTTACAGATACCTTAAAACCATTTGTTTGCGGCTTTCTTCTATCGATAGCAGGGGACAGTAACCTGGAGTGATTTATAGTGATGCGCTTTATCAAGTACCACCCCCGATCCAACACTTACGTGATTGAAAAAAGGGTTTTTCTTGAAGAGGACCTTATGCTGGATGGCAATGTTATTGTTGGGCAGGACGTGAAGTTCTGGAAAAGTCTTACCGTATCGGGCAGGCTTGAACTCGGGAAAGGTTCGATCATTCAGGGCAATGTAAAAGCCGAAAGTGCCCTTGTCTGTGCTGCAGCAAAAATTCTGGGAAGTATAGAAACGGTTTCCGAACTTGTTCTTCTTGACGGAGCAAGGGCAAATATTGCAACCTGTGAGGGGGACATCCGTGCAAGGCCTGGCTGCTATCTCGGTTCAGTGAAAGCGGGTGGTACTCTTGAGCTTGTGGGAAAGGTTGCCGTGAAAAGAGTAGAGCCGCTAACAAAAGTAATAATTCGTGCCGAACAATGATTTTCGGTTCTTTCGTGACTTATTTGCACTTTTTTCAGTAAATTCCTTCAGCAGCTTCCTCTTTAACAGCTTTCTCTTCAGCAGCTTCCTCTTTAACAGCTTCCTCTTTAACAGCTTCCTCTTCAGCAGCTTCCTCTTTAACAGCTTTCTCTTCAGCAGCTTCCTCTTTAACAGCTTCCTCTTTAACAGCTTCCTCTTTTTTCCTTCAAGGGCTCCTTTCTTCGATAATTTCCTTTTTCTATAACTTCTCTTTCTATAACTTCTCTTTCTATAACTGCACTTTTTTAACAATTCATTTGCTGAACCGTTCCTCTTCCAAAAGTTTGAGGACATGATCCCTTAAACTGTTTACTTCCGGACTTGTGCGGCTTCGTGGGCGTGGGAGTTCTACTTTTACAATCTCCTTTATCCTTCCCGGTCTTGAAGTCATGACCACTATCCTGTCAGAGAGGACGACAGCTTCGTCCACGCTGTGCGTTACAAAAAGGAATGTTACATGTTTCTGTTCCCATATTTTCAGAAGTTCATCCTGGAGTACATTTCGAGTCTGGGCATCAAGGGCCCCGAAGGGTTCATCCATAAGGAGGACCTCCGGTTCGTTGGCAAGGGCTCTTGCAATGGCTGCTCTTTGCTGCATACCGCCTGAGAGCTCGTGAGGGTAGCTATTTTTGAACTGCCTCAGACCAACAAGTTCCAGGTGCTTTTCTACCTGTTTCCGGGCTTCGCTCTTTTTTATTCCCTGCATTTCCAGCCCAAAGGTGATGTTGTCTATAACGGTCCTCCAGGGAAAGAGGGAATACTGCTGGAAAACCATGCCTCTTTTGGGGTCAGGGCCTTTTATGGGGACTCCATTGAGTGTGATTTCTCCTGAGGTCATGGTCTCTAGTCCTGCAGCTATCCGGAGCAGCGTTGTTTTCCCACAGCCCGAAGGTCCGAGGAGGCAGATAAACTCTCCATCCTGTACATCAAAGCTTATATTATGCAAAGCTTCAGTCCCGGACTCATCTTCTTTTTTGGTGAAGACACGCGAAACGTTTTTTACACTTACTATACTCATTTTATACCACAGTCCCTGACTTCCATCTTAGCATTTTTTCATCCACGTAGTATCTGAAGAAGCGGTCTATTAGAAGACCTATGAACCCCAGCAGGAGCATATAGACGAGTACAAAGTCCATCTTGTGCAGGTAGTAATTGTGCCAGATCTGGTAGCCAAGCCCTCTGTTGCTGACTCCGAACATCTCCGCGGCTACAAGGCACATCCAGCCCACACCCATTGCAATCCTGATTCCTGCTGCAATTGAGGGCATGGCTGAGGGAATCGCAATATAGCGGATGAGGTCTATGTTCCGGTTACAACCGAGAACCTTTGCTGCTTCAACATAAACCCGTGGTACATTTTTGAAACCTGTATATGTATTGATGATAATAGGAAAGATCATTCCTGCAAACACAACAAAACCTGCTGCCTGATGGGTAAGCCCGAACCATACTATTGCAAAGGGGATCCAGGCAAGAGGGGGAATCGGACGCAGGATTTCTATTATAGGATCGAGTGCCCTGTTTGCTGCTTTGAACCATCCCATGACTATTCCCAGAGGAATTCCGAGGAGAAATGCAGCAGCAATGCCAATTGAAAAGTGAAGTAAACTTGTCAGGGTATCCGTATAAATTAGCCCGTTTTTGACAATCACGAAAAAAGCGATTACTACATCATAAAAACTCGGTAGAAGCAATTTGTTCTGTACGATCTTATCCGCTATAAGTTGCCATATGGCAACTATGAATATAAGAGATAATGCTTCAATGCCTTTTTCTTCAATTGTTTTTATGAAATTAATTTTCATGTTTATTAAAAGGATTCTTAGTTTTTTATCTTTCCGGCGTTTTCCCATTTTTTAGAACAAATTTGGGTTCAAACTGCCCCTTCTTGCAACCGGGGCAGTTGAACTGATTTAAAAATTTATTTTAACATTCTTTTTTATTCCTCTTTTATGGCTGCTTCGTAAAAGCTAGTGTCAAAAGTTTCTTCCTTTGTCAGAGGCTTCTGGATATACCCGAGTTCATACTGGATCCTGGCATATTCGAGAGTTGAGTTTTCAATCATTGCAGGGTCTGTAATCCAGGTTCCGTCCCATTCCTTAAGAGACAGCTTTACAGTTTCGATGTCCTGGGTGGTCTTGTTTGAAAAGATCTGAGCAGCTTCATCCAGGTTGGCCTTGTTGTATTCTGTTGCCTTAATATGGGTCTTTACAACCTGTTCCACGATATCGGGGTGTTCCCTGATCATTTTTCCACTTGCTATGAGCACACAGCAGGCATGGTTTGCCTGCATTTCTCCCGACGCCACAATGGAGCGCCCGTTGCCTTGACTTTCAATGGTTGCGGGGGCAGGGTGCGGCAGGAACACGGCTGCGACCTGTTTGGCTGATATGGCGGTAATAGCATCTCCCGGGCCCATTCCTATGATTGTTACGTCTTTTTCAGGGTCAAGTCCGTTTTGCTTGAGCCATTCCCTGAGGAGGGTGTCCTGGATTGTACCTGTAGGGAAGGTGGCAATTTTTAGCCCTTTTAAATCGGCAGGGCTGTTGTATTCGTATTCTGGTCTGAGGACAAGGTTTGAACCCTGGATCTGAACAGGGGCAATAATTTTTGCGTCAAGACCCTGGCTGAGGGCTGTAATCACAGGGGCTGCTCCAACATAGGCAATGTCCAGATCCCCAGCCATCATAGCCTGCATTTCGGGTGCGCCTGTAGGGAATTCGTAGTCTTTAATTTCCTTAATTCCATAAGGTGCAAGGTCTTCTACCCACCAACCTTTTTCCGCAGCTGTCATGTATGCCAGCTGATGGGTACTAGGTTGGTAGCCGATGTTCAGTTGAGTAATTGCAGGGGCTTCTTTAGTTACGTTTTCATCTGTATCTTCGGATACACAACCGGATACAAAGATCGATACGACCAGCAGTAAAGCAAGGATAAGTATGCTTGATTTTCTCAAAACTTCACCTCAATAATTGCCTCTTCTAACACTAATAACACTAATAGATTTCACCTGCTAAATAAGGTCTACTGGGATCGGGTTTTCTTCGGGAAAAACTGAAGGTTTTTACACCGCTTTTTTGTTGGCTTTTTACAAATTTGTTAAAAAAGCCATCTTTTCCCTTCCCCTCCTCCCGTTCTTTCATTTTTTGTTTGAAAGAACAATTCTCGTGAAAATAAATAGCAGTCTCTTACGCGTTAATATTCTTCGAAGTTTGCTATATATATTTTCTCAAATGCCTTTCCATTATATCCCAAATGTATTAATACCTCTGGAGATATTTCTCATTCAGGAACGAAACTCCTGTAAAACGTAAGTCCTTTCTACTCATTGAACATTTTTACAGGATCCGAGGTTGAATTTTAATGAACGTTGCAGATAAGGTCATAAAATCCGCATTCGAGTCCGATGAAGTGTTTCAAAAAACACTTTCTGCTGTAATTAAGGAGGACCTTAACCTGACTGCTGTGGATTTTGCGAAAAAAGCAAACATCCCCCCCAGTACCCTCTATAAGATCCTATCGGGTAACCGTGACCCTAACATCAAAACCCTCCGTCAGATTGTAAAAACGATCCGTGATATCAAGGAGTCAGATAGTGGAGAATTTATCGCTGTAATCGCAGCCCGATCGGTACTTGACAACATCGTGGAAACGAAGAAAAAAATCGCTGGCAGGCTGGTCACAATAAGGGAATATTCTGCGACCTCAATGGAAGAAGCCATAATCGCAGCCGTTAATGCTGAAAGGGATGGGGCAAAAGCCCTGGTTTGTGCTCCTATAGTAAGCCCGACAGTTGAAAAAATCCTGAACATTCCGGTCACAACCATTATCCCAAAAAGCAGCCTTGTAGACGCCATCGAACTTGCGCTCAAGAAGATGGAATGAAACATGTATAACTCGTTTTAATAGCATATCTCGAATAAACTGAAAGCTATTAATTTAAACTCTTTTTAAAAATAGAAAAAAACCCGCGTTTTTTAGTTAACGCGGGAATTTTAATTCGTTTTTGTTTGAATTTCCTGTTTTTTTAGTTTTTCTATTGCTTTTACTTTTACTTTTTCAGGTTTACCGACCTGATAAGTTCATCTATTTTTGCCTGCATGGTTGCCGCATTCCAGCCGCCTTTGGTAAACATGTAAGCAATCCCGCCGCCCAATAACAGGATAATAGTTATCAGGGCATAAAGCATCATAGAAGACTTTTCTTTTACCGTATAGGTGGCTTCCTGTCCTCCGACTTCGACAGTATAGGTTCCTGGTACCTCTTCACTGTGTACAAAGGTTACTGTCATGCTTTCTCCCACGTCAAGGGAAATCTTCTGTGAATCAACTGAACTTCCGTTCACAACCAGTTCAACATCGTATTCTCCTGCAGCATTACCCGTGTTTTCGGCATCAATAGTGATTGTTGCTTCCTTTTCGGCTCTGACCTCTATTGGGTCAATTACCAGGTTGGAGAACTCGAAGATAGCTTCATAGTCCTTCACATTGACTTCAACGCTCTTGTCAAGGAAGCCCTCTTGGGTAGCACTTATTTTTATTTTGCCGATCTCCTCTGCTGTGTACGTAAGCGTTCCGTTGGAGTCGGTTTCTCCAATAACTTTACCATCGATTGAGACGTTTGCACCTTCAATAGGGTCTCCTCCGATTGTTTTTAAGGCCCCGATGGTAATTGTATCTCCTACATACACTGTTTCAGGAGAGATATTGAGGCTCATCTTCTCTTTCGGAGGAATAACTTTTGCGTTCGTGTTTGCAGTGGTGTACCCATCCTTCTCTGCGGTTATCTTGAAGGTTCCTTCCTCTTCGGCAGTGTACTCAACAATCCCATCTTCATCGGTTTTGCCTGCGCTGACTTCATTGAAATTTACGGTGACGTCTTCTATCGATTCGTTACCTGCAGTAACCTCGATCTCAAAAGTGTCGCCTACAATTATCTCATCAGGCAAATTTATCTTGAGTGTCTTGCTGGCTCCACCTTCACTGTCGACTTCAACGAAGGGGTAGAACCTGAGTGTGTTATCATCAGCTGTCTTGAACTTGATGTCACCCATAATATCAATGGTGTCGTCATCACCAAGCCCGATGTCATCATCGTTCTTCATTGTGATGCCGCTTTCTGAGATGCTGGATATCTCCATCTCGTCGAAGGTATCTCCACTATTAATTTCAATGTAATCATCTGAGATCTGGAAGATTCCCTCTGTGAAGACAGCAGAGGTCTCAGCACCTGCAAAAACCGTGCCGAAATGGACAATAATTATAGGTACGTCTTCTGCTTCCCCTAATTCAGTTTTATATATGTAGTCCTGCCCAGAGGTAATGAAATCATCGTCCACCACGTCTCCGTCTTTTTCAAGCTGGATCCAGACGGTTTCTCCATTAACATCGACTTCCAGGATGTTAAGAGAATAGCCTTCCTCAAGCACAAGGGCAGAACCCGAGTACATGGACTCTTTGTCATCGCTGTCTGTAAGGACTTTGGCAAGGACATTATCCGAAAGAACGCTCACATCTTCAATATCGCTGTTGTCGTTACCCTCGGGATATCCTGCAAAGTATTTTTCTGCCATGAACCCGACAACTGTGAAATTGCCCCACTCGTCATGTTCAAACTCAACAGGTTGGGGTTCGGATGTGTAGACCAGTTTTCCGTCGGGAATTTCCCGGTCATTTAATTCCTCGATTTTCAGCTGTTCGGTCCCTATTCCCTCATCTATGTTGTAATAGAAACCTTCAAAGTTGTAGGGTGTCCAGGTTGGAAGAGAGTCCCCGTCGACATCTTCATCGTAGACTGTTCCGCGCAGTTCGTAAGTTCCTTCTTCTGTGGTATCAAGGACCGGAGCAAAGCGCAGTGTGTTGTCATCAGCCACCTGAATCTGTATTTTACCCATAAGGTCGATTGTATCACCTTTATCAAGGCTTATATCGTCCTCATTCTTCATTTTTATTTCACTGCTGCTGAGGGATGTTACTTCCATTTCCCCGTAGGAGTCTCCATTTGAAAGTTCTATATAGTTGTCTGATATCTGGAAGAGGCCCTCTATGAAGACAGCCGAGGTCTCAGCGCCTGCAAAAACCGTGCCGAAATGGGCAATGATTATAGGTACGTCTTCTGCTTCTCCGAGTTCGGTTTCATAAACGTAGTCCTGTCCAGAGGTGATGAAATCATCATCCACCACATCTCCGTCCTTTTCAAGCTGGATCCAGACGGTGTCTCCGTTAACATCGACTTCCACGATGTTCAGGGAATAACCATCTTCAAGTACAAGGGCGTCTCCTGAATATGCGGACTCTTTATCATCGTTGTCTGTCAGGATTTTGGCAAGTATACCGTCGGATATCAGGCTGACATCGTCTACTCCGTCAACTGAGGTGTTATCACTGTAGCCTGCGAAGTATTTCTCTGCCATGAACCCTATGACCTGGTACGAGCCCCAGCTCCCGTATTCAAAGTCAGTTTCAGTAGGTTTTGTGCTGTACTCGATATCTCCGTCATTTATGTTTCTGCCGATGTCCTTGATGGTCATCTCTTCAGAAGACACACCGGTATCAAGGTCATAATAGAAGCCTGAGTAACTCTGGGCAGTCCATGTGTATGTAGTAGCCATCCCAAGGTCTTCATCCCAGATCCTGTTCCCGCTTGAATAGTACTTGGACTGGACTGTCACATTCCACTCTTGTGTCAATGAATCATAAGTGCCGCTGGGGTCACTGACAACCGCCTCAAGAGTGTAGGTGCCGGAAGTATCTGGTTCAAATTCGTATGAAGAGGAAGTTACCCCTGTTTCGGTTTTTTTCGACACGTCATTGACACGCCAATCTACGTTGATATTCTGGCTGTTTGTAGAATTGACATAGAAAGTCTGGGATTTTCCTTCAGACATCTCAATAGTGTCATCGGTGGGGTTAATATCTACATCTACTTCACCGTCGCCTGATGATGGGGATACTATCCATGTCCAGGATTTTGATTCTGCTGCGGTTCCGTTTCCATCCACTGCGTTTACTGTGACTGTATGTGTGCCCTCTGTTGCGGAACTGTTCGTATATGAAGATGAATCTACAGACGAGTTTGTATAAAGAGTAACGCCGTCAAGAGACCATGTCATATCCGATGTCGGGCTCACAGTCGCGGTGAATGTCCTTGATTCTCCTACGTTATTGCTGACACTTGACGATGAAGGATCAGATAAAGTGATCACTGGAACTCCTGCAGTACCTTCCACATTCCAGGCTGATAGTTGCCCAACACCGTCTATGGAAGCTGTCACCTGGTACGAACCTGACTGGATGGTATGGCTGAGAGTTGAAATATTGCCGTCACCAGTTGGTATTGTTGTGTTTACGCCATTTTCGGTCCATATAACCTCAGCGGTCTCGTTTAAAGGAATGGTGAACGTTTGAAGTGCGCCCACCATCCCTGTAACAGTAGTCGAATTTGAGGGCGTGGGATCTACTCCTTCTATTATACCTGGAGCTGCAGTCACAGTCCCGCATAATAGTCCCAGCACCAGAATTGCTGTAAATATTTGTAGACTAGCTTTTTTCATATTCTATCCTTCTGAACCTTGTGCATAATTTGTATAGTTATGAATTTTATAGTTACGAATTTAGTTAATTTAGCCTGAAGTTTACTCTATTTTTGTGATCATGTGAGCTTTATCAGCCAGTATTTTTTAATTTTTTTAAATCTCACTCCAGGTTTTTATTTATGGGGGGTTAACATCAGCTTATTCAGGAAAGCTAATCAGCCGTTTCGGCTTTTAGCTGCAGGTATCCCCGCTGCTCTATAGCTGTCAGCCTGCATTCCGGGGATTCGAGTACAATATCCGCTTCGTACTTTGTGCATTCCCCTATGATAGTCAAGTTACATATATTTTGTACTTTTTTCAGCCGTCCAGGGTCGACTGTGAAGATAAGTTCGAAGTCTCCACCTGTGTAAAGGGCAAGTTCCAGCAGTTCCTCGGGACCTGAGGCAAACTCTCTGACTTCCGGGAGGATAGGAAGGGAATCTTTCCATACCCTGAAACCTACTTTACTCTGCCTGGCAAGGTCGTAAAGAGACATAGCAAGTCCGTCGCTTGTATCCATCATGGATGTAATGGCACCCGACTCAGCCAGTTTCCGGGCTTCTCTGATGCGGGGGACGGGTTCAAAAAGAGCCTTCATGACGGTTTCACTGACTGGTTTTTTTGACTGAATCGCTTTAAGGGCGGCTCCGGCTGACCCTGTATATCCTGTAACACAAACAAAGTCTCCGGGCTTTGCTCCTTTTCGCAGGAGAAGCTGGCTTTTTTTGACTCTTCCCAGAGCCGTACCTGTAATTGTCAGTTCTGCGTGTGTATCGAGGTCGCCTCCGGCAACAGTAGTCCCGCAGAACTCAGCGCACGCCTGTATGCCTTTTGCAAGTTCCTCTACAAAAGCAATTTCAGTGTCTGCAGGCATGCCTATTGCCATAAGGATCCCTGCTGGTTCTGCACCCATGGCTGCGATATCGCTCAGGTTTACGGCTGCGGACATCCAGCCCATCTGCCAGGGGGCCATCTCTGCCGGAAAGTCCGTGGTCCTGTGCAGCATATCAGTCGTAATAACCAGACAGTCTTCACCTTTCAGGTCAAGGACGGCACAGTCATCGGAACCGGCACCTATAAGGATTCCTTCCTGTCCTTTCTCTTTTCCTTCAGGGGCATTGAAAATCTCAGATAAGCGGGAGATTAAAGCGCGCTCTCCGATTGAAGATACTTTTATTTCTTTCATGGTCTTTTTCTGGAAGTGATAACTTGCTTTCCTTTTTGCTAGCTATCCTTCTTGCTTGCTTTCTTTTTTATAGATACGTATCCTTCTTCGGGTTAAAATGCACTGAGTCTCTCTCCTTTATGTAATTTTTGTAACCCCGGAGGTTACACAAAAGTTTGGTGGCGTACATACAGGAGTTTTCGATATATTGTCCGGAGTACAACAGGGAATATCACGGAGAAACGATGGGAAATTTTCCGGGATACCTGTATTTTTGGGTACAGGATTATTGAATTCCATTTAAGGGTTTTAACAAAGGTTTGATAAGTGTCTTTTATGCTTTGGCATGTATAAGACTTTTGTAAACTTCAAATTCATTTGAACCTAAAACATATTTTTTCTGTAAAAAGCTGGTAAAATAAAAATTAATGGAAAGATGAAGGGGTTAATAGATCAAAATCTGTTTCGGAATACAGGCAAAAAATGAAAAAAGTGTCCGTAAAATGCCAGTAAAATGCCAATAAAATGCCAGTAAAATGCCAGTAAAATGCCAGTAAAATGCCAGTAAAATGCCAGTAAAATGCCAGTAAAATGCCGTAGATATTGTACTAAATATCAGTAAATATCAGGCACCAGATAATATTAGACTAGATAATATTAGACTATTTCTTCTCCTTCTTCTTTTGTCCTGATCCTCACTTTTCCCAGGAAACCTTTTGCTATTTTTCCAAGTTCCAAAAGTTCTTCCCTTTCCAGAACTCTTATTTCCTTGAGTTCCTCCTGCAGGCTGTGTTCCGGAATTCCCTGCTGCAGCACATAGATAATCTCTCTGTTTTCGATATGTTCCGAAATCCAGGATGCTATCAGGGAGATTTCTTTTTCGTTTCCGATAAAACCTCTGAATGCTGTTGTCCGGAGTTCCAGTTCCAGGCCGCTGGTATCGGCAACCTCGATCGTTTTTGCAATGGCTGTGGTGATATCTTCTGGTGTCTTTTTTACTGTACTGCTTGCCTCTTTGCACGCCTCCCATCCGGCAACCTTTCCATAAAGTTCGGGATCGTCAAGAGGGGCTTTTACATCGATAAAGAACTTATCAACCAGTTTTCTCTCAACCAGTTCGGCTGCTCTCTCGGGGTAACATCCGTTTGTGTGGACTCCTACTGCAAGCCCGAGATTTTTTGCAAACTCTGCAAGGGGAATAACAGCCTCCTGCATAAGGGGTTCCCCGCCCGAAAAAACAACCGCACTTACAAAAGGTTTCGATGTTTTAATCTGCTCTTCCACAAAGTCAAGTTCCACAAGCCCCGGTCCTTCAAGGTACGGGTGGTTCTGGCAGTAAGGGCATCGAAGAGGGCATCCCCTAAAAAAGATGGTGACCACTGCTTTTCCTGTCCAGTCAAGGGTTGAGATTGGGACAGTGCCTGCATAATTTACTTTCATAACAGTTACCATTTTTAGTTTGTGTAAAAAAGTTTAAGGGAATTCATTTGAGTTCCCTTGTGCTGTAGCGTTTCCTGTCCTTGAGTTCCTGACGCTTGCCCCTGTTCCAGCCTTCCACGGACTGGAGATAGCCAGTAATCCTTGAGAGGTGCTGCACATTTTCAGATCCGCATTTTGGGCATTTGTCGAGCAGGCCGGCGGCTACATATCCCCCATCAGTGCATACGGTCATGTCTCTTGTGAAGGCAAAGTATCCAGTCTGTGTATTTTTTGCTATATGCATGGCAAGTTCTTGCAGGCCGTCAGGGTCCGGTTTTCCTTCTCCAAGCCAGATATGCATGATATTTCCGCCATCTACGATCGGGAAGAAAGTGTGCTCATACTTTATCCTTTCAGGCAAAGACACGTCTGCACCAGGTGGGATATGAGTCCCGTTAGTATAGTAAATCGGCAGGTCGTGGGTCAGATTAAACTCTTTCTTTGCGGTTTCCAGGTCCCCTTTAATTGTGAGTTCGGCTTTGTCTGCATATTCCCTGTGCAGGAGGTCTGAGACTGCAAAACGCTGGGCTGTAGTTTCTGCAGGAGTTCTTGCAAGGGCAATTTCCATTCCGTTTTCTTTTGAGAGCTTCTGGGCATGCATTTTCATTTCGAACATAGCCCGGATGGCAAGCTTATACGCAATAGGAGACTCGTGGATCTGGTAGCCTGTGTGATACTGGACCATCTCATTAATTCCTATCACTCCAATAGTATACACAAGGCTGTCGAAGTCCACAGCTATTGCCCCTTTTTCTCCGGTGATCGGGTCTTTGGGACACTGGGATGCAAAAGGAATCCTGTTTTTCTTGATCAGGCTGTTCATCCATTTTTGTTTGATCTTAAAAACTTCCACACCCCTGTTCATCAGGGTCTTGAGTTCGGTGAAAAGTTTTTCATCATCATATTCAGCCCGGTATGCTGCTCTGGGGCAGTTTAAGGACAGGACCATCCATGAGCCCATGGAGAAATGCCTTCCATCTTTGAAATGCAGCTTGTCCCCGAAGTCTTTATCGTCGGTGGGGTTTGAAGAGAACTGGTAGGCGCAGCACTGGTAACATGAAATTCCTTCTCCTGCGCCCCTGTACTCGGGAAGCTGGTTGTCAAAGTAGGGAGTTCCGAATTTGGCAGCCAGTTCAAAGGTCATCCTGTACAGCTCTTTATAAGTCGGAAGCTCGGGGTGAGCTCCGTTAAAACTCTCGTCTTCTTCCATGAAGTCCGGTTCGATAGAGATTTCTGGCTTTGGGAAGCTGAAAGGTTTACCCCAGGCATCTCCTTCAAGCATGACATCCATGAGGGCTTTGAACCCGAGGCGGACTTCTTTTTCGAATTCTCCGTAGGTTCTGAGGGGAGCCTGCTTGCCGTCCCAGACCTTGCCCATGGCAACAATCGGAATGTTTCTCCAGAGCTTTGGAACACCAGGGGAAAGCTGCACGGATGAAAAGACAGTTTGTCCGCCTCTTGCACACATCATCTGCATCATTTCATAGACGAACATCTGCATAAGCTGTCTGATCTCAACTTCGGACTTGCCTTCCAGATAGGGGGCCATAAAGGTCAGGAAATTGTAAAAACCCTGCCCACCTGCGAAATTGGTCTGAGCTGAACCCATTGCTTTTACAGCATGAAGGAAAGCTACTTCGGCATTCTTTGCAGGTTTTGCAACACTTGATTGGGTTCCTACGCCGTCAGGCATGAGCCCGTAATAAAAAAAGTAGCGGAGGTCCCAGTCCTGGCAAAAAGGCCTTGTGCCCATGTATTCGAGGTCGTGGATATGGAAGTCCCCGTTCAGGTGCAGGTCTGCAAGCTCTTTTGGCATCAGAAGGAGATTTTGCTCTTTGGACATTTTGTCGGCTTTTCTTTTATGTGAGGTTTCGGCATTGTTCAGCTGGTTTGCATTATCGTTTGCCCCAAAGCCGTATCCGGAGTCGATTTCGTAGGCATCGTAGACCGAAGCCCCGACTCTTGTCATGATATTTCTCCATTCTACGTGCCCTCTGTCAAGAAGTATATTGTTGACTATTTCCCGGATAAGAGGTCCTGAAAGAAACTTAATATTCATCTTTCGGATGATTTTTTCCGCTTCTTTTGCAATATCAACGGCTTCTTCTTTTGTGATTGCAGGCTTGTTGTAGAAGATCTCGCTTAATTTTGTTTCTTTCAGAAGCTGACTTACAATGATGTTTCTGTCCCAGTTAAGAATGAAACCTTCGGTTGTCCTGACTTTGGGGAGGGGAGAGACGGACAGCCCATCAAGTGTTTTTTGCACTGGCTGATTGTCAGATAACTGGTCATTTTTGGGGAGGGAAGAAGTGGAGAGCCCGTCAAGTGTTTTTTGCACTGGCTGATTATCAGATAATTCATTATCGGTCAAGAGAATATCGCCTGTCATTTTCTCATCTTCAGTTGTTGTTTTAAAGGGAGATATGTAAGTTATTTAAGTTGTTTTTAAAGCTTTAGACGGTTTCTGTCACAGAATTCCCCGGAGTTTTTCCGGATTTACTTCTTCCCCGTGGAAGATTTCGGTATACGTGAGGAACTCACTATTAATCTGTAATACAGGCGCTGTCACTGTGAAGACTCCGTTAAAACGCAGTTCTGTCAGAGCTTCGGGGGTAGACATATCTGCTACTTCGAAGGGTACTGAATTTGCTTCAAGAAATTTTTTTAATTTGTTACACTTTGGACAACGTTCAGTTGTATAGACGATTATTTTTGCCATGATTTGCGCCCCTCTGATTTGTGGTACAGTCTCTTTTTTTACATGTTTCTTACATGCCTTTTACATGTTTCGTTATCTACTTATTTATTTTATTTCTATTGTGCAGGGGTTGAGTGTGCCGGCGCAGAGCGCATCAAAGCAACAAAACAAAACCCCGCATGGGTACTATTCCTTAGCCAACCCAATTTATTGTATAATAACTCTCCCAGACCAGTCAGCAATATCGGAACAGGGCATGAAGTTCCCACAGAGTGCCCCTTTAGATATCATTTTTTCACTCTATTGAGTGAATGTTATCTTTATTTCCAGGTAATTATTCTAAATGCCTTAGCTTGCTTATAATGGTTTTTCAACTCATCTTTGGATACAATCACCCACTTACTTTGTATACAAAGATCTTAGTTTGTTACCAGATCTGATAACAAACTTAAGGGCTTCTGTTTTTTAAAAAATGCCTGGTTTGTGGGAATATTTTCAAGTACAGAAGGCTTTATCTGGTGTGGAAGACACTTTAATGGATATAGGTATGGATACCATCTATATGGCTTTATTCCTTGAAAACATTATAATATATTTAGTAAAGAATTCCTCTCGGTTTCAGGGAAATGTCTGAGAACTTGTCCTCCGTTTCTGCTTCTTCTTACTTTTTCGGTTTCTAAGCCTTTATTTTCAAAAAAACACAAAAAAATATGAAAAAAGCATTATATCATTGGTCTTTCATACCACTATCAAGTTCAAAGAGAGGTGTCACGCCATAGAGAAACTTTTATCTTCCGGTTGTAAACCCCTTGACGATCTCCTGGGAGGCGGTTTCGAGAGAGGGATCGTAACCCAGATCTTTGGAGCCGCAGGGACCGGAAAAACAAACGTCTGCATCCAGCTTGCAGTGGAATGTGTAAAGCAGGGGCAGAAAGTAATTTTCATAGATACGGAAGGGCTTTCTCCTGTTCGTTTCAAGCAGATTGCAGGGGAAAATGCAAAGGAAATTGCCAGGAGTATAATTATCTACGAACCCCTGAGTTTTGAAGAGCAGTATGCAGCCGTAAGAGAGGTGGAAAGGATAGCAGGTGAGAATATCGGGCTTGTGATTCTGGATTCTGCAACTTCCTACTACCGGTTTGAACTAGAAGATGAGGAAACTGGCATAAAAAGCCGCAGAGAACTTGCTAACCAGATAGGATTCTTGCATGCACTTGCCCGTAAACACGGGTTTACCGCAGTTATAACAAATCAGGTATATTCAAATATTATTGCAGGAGGGGTGTGCCCATTGGGAGGCAGTTCCCTGGAGCATATCTCAAAGACAATCATCCAGCTGGAAAAAACAGGCACAGGGACAAGACGCGCTATTCTCTACAAACACCGTTCCCGTCCTGAAGGTTCAAGTGCGGAGTTTACAATTACAGCAGAGGGGCTTCGTTAAATCGGTAAAAACGTAAAATTCCCGGATGTTTCCGGGATTTTCTGGCATCAAAACGACCTTCAATAAGAATTTCATCTCCTTCGGGGATTTTTTCTCCTTAGGAAGTTTTTCTCCGTCTTGCTTTAACGTTCTCTGGTGCCGGCTATGAACTCTTCGGTTCTTCTGTAAGCTTCATCATCCGGGTACTGGATAGCCGGATGTTTCATGAAGTAGGAAGCCGGGGAGTAGAGCACACCTCCTATCCTGCGGTCAAGAGCCAGCTTGCAGCAGCGAATTGCATCAATTACCACACCTGCAGAGTTAGGGGAATCTTCTACTGAGAGCCTCAGTTCAAGGTTCATGGGCACATCCCCGAAGAGTTTTCCTTCCATTCGAAGGAAACAGACCTTGTTGTCTTTCTGCCAGGCAACATAGTCGCTCGGTCCGATGTGGATATTTTCATCCGCAAGCCTGTGCGAGAGCACGGACTGGACGGCTTCGGTCTTGGATTCACGTTTGGAAACAAGCCTGTCCCTGTTGAGCATATTGAGGAAATCGGTGTTTCCGCCAGTGTTCAGCTGATATGTCCTTTCGAGCTTTACACCGCGTTTTTCAAATAGGTCTGTAAGGATCCTGTGGGTAATCGTTGCTCCAAGCTGGGCTTTGATATCGTCGCCTATAACAGGAATATTCTTTTCTTCAAACCGCTTTGCCCACTCAGGATTGCTGGCAATGAAAACAGGCATGTTGTTGATAAAAGCCACTCCGGCTTCAAGAGCACATTCGGCATAGAAACGGACAGCTTCTTCAGAACCTACAGGAAGGTAATTAAGAAGCATTTCGGCGCCGGAATCCTTTAATTCTTTTACAATGTCTGCTTTTGTGGCTTCAGGTTCCCTACTGACAACAAAAGTGTAATTTTCCCCATAATTCTTCATGTGGTCAGAGACCCCATCAAGAACTCTCCCCATCTTAACCTTCACGTCTGTGGGGGGGATATCAGGACAAAAAACCGCTGTGCAGTTAGGGGGAGCAAAAATGGCATTGGATACGTCTTTTCCTACCTTCCTGGCATCAATGTCGAAGGCAGCAACAACTTTGATATCGCCGGGCCTGTACCCTCCAATGTTCCTGTGCATCAGTCCGATGGGATCTTTATCTTCGGTTTTATAGTACTCGACGCCCTGTATCAAAGAGCTTGCACAGTTCCCGATTCCTGCAATTGCTATTTTTATTTTTGTCATAAGCGCTTACTCTCCGATGATACCCTGACTCTCATAAACCACAATTTGCATGAAACAATAGATTCTCAAAACTCTCTAAATTTACGGATCCAAGGATTTACGGATTCAAGGTCCCTGAAGTTATGCAAGTATAAATTCCTGAAATTACAAATCTTCCTGTATCTCAGCTATGGATTTTAAATCTTCTCTTATTTGTACTGTTACTTTATAAATCTATTATATCTAACTTTGCCCTTTGGGAAGGAAATATTATATTTATTTATGTAATTTCTTATATCTATTTATATATTTTTTTATATTTTTTTATATGCCTTTAGAACATACTCCAAAATTTGCTGGCTTATAATGGAACAAAATTATTAATCTGATGTCCGGCTTCTGAACAGCTCACTTATATTCTATTTTTAATCCGAAACAGAGCTTTTTTAATTTGAATCCCTTTTTTCTTAATTTGAATCCCTTTTTTCTTAATTTGAACCCTTTATTCAGGTTTTCAGCTTGCCTGATTGTGACCGGAAACCAAAACATTCCCTCTGTAAAAGGAAGGGTCAAATAGGTTTTTATCGGATGGGTGGCTTGAAAGGGAAGTCGGAATATTTTCCGGCAGAACCTGATGTTCACATCGGAAAGTGATTTAATGAGGACAATTGACTGGAACGAAGAGTCCAATTCTGTGGTGCTGGTAGACCAGACCTTACTCCCGCAGGAGTACAGAGTAATAGAATGCAAAACCCTGAGTTCGCTCTGTGAGGCTATAAAATCTCTCAGGATCAGGGGTGCACCTGCGCTCGGTGCTGCAGGAGGCTTTGGAATTGCCCTGGCAGCTTCCCTTAGCGGGGCAAAAGATATCGAAGCCATAACCAGAGACCTCGAGGTTGCGGCAAAAGTGCTTAAATCTACTCGCCCTACAGCCGTAAACCTGGGCTGGGGTGTTAACAGGGTCTTAAAAGCAGTTTCCGATGCCTTCGATGTTCAGGGAGTCAGGGATATTACCCTTCAGGAAGCCAGGGATATTGCAGAAGAGGATATCGAAACTAATAAGTTGATAGGTAAATATGGGGCAAAATTCCTGAAAGATGGAGATACCGTACTCACACACTGCAACGCAGGAAGGCTCGCCTGTGTTGACTGGGGTACAGCTCTTGGGGTTGTACGTTCGGCTATTGTAGCAGGTAAAAATATCAAAGTTATTGCCTGCGAGACAAGACCTTTGAACCAGGGGAGCAGGATCACTACCTGGGAACTCATGCAGGACAAAATTCCTGTAACCCTTATTGCAGATTCGATGGCTGGCTGGGCAATGCACCAGGGACTCGTAAACAGCGTGCTCGTAGGAGCCGACCGAATTACCCAGGATGTTGTTTTTAACAAGATAGGTACCTATACGCACTCTATCCTTGCAAAAGAACATGAAATTCCTTTTTATGTGGCAGCCCCGATCTCGACTTTCGACTTCAAAGGCTGGGAAGGAAGTGTAAAGGTTGAAATGCGAAATCCTGATGAACTGCGGTTTTCAGGTTGTGAACAGCTTGCTCCGAAAGATGTTGAAGTTTATAATCCTGCTTTTGATGCAACTCCCATGGAAAATGTGACTGCGATAATCACTGAAAGAGGTGCATTTTACCCGCCTTTCCTGCTGGACGAGGTTCTTGTCTGAGATCTTCTGTCTCTCTGTTTCTGATTTTTTGGAGTCTTTAAATCTCAGGTTTCCTTTCTGCCGCAGGAATGTTCCGGAATAGCTCTGCAGGATTTATATATGAGTACTGTAAATTATATGAAAACTGTAAATTTTCTGGCAACTGTCTAAATGAGGAGTTTAAAACTAACAGTAGATCTACTTTAATATGGTTAAGTTATATTTTCCAGTCTCATGATAATACAAATATTTAAACTAAATTTCTAACTAAATGCAACTTCCAATCAAGGAAGAAACTTTTAATCAATTAATCAATATCATATGCATTCGTAAGGTGTTTTATTCATGGCTAAAAAATCAGGTACCGGACTTCAGTCCTCAGCAGGGCTCATGCGCTACTACGAAGCTGACAAAAATGCGGTTCACATCCAGCCTAAAACAGTGCTGATTGTCGGCGCCCTTGCGGGTATAGTAGTACTATTCTTAAGTGCTGTAAACGGCTACTGGCCGTAACTATATTTTTCTGGCAGGGTTCCCTTGAGCAGGCATAGTTCTGGAAAAAAAGAATTCAAAAAAACGAAGAAATCTTCTTCAGGCGCCAGAACCCCAAAACCCACAGTTTTTATTCTGGGCTTTCTCCTGATAGTGGTGGGTATTTTCGGAGTCCTGTACAATCCCTCCAATTCCATAGAGAAAACTCTTCCGTGGGAGGTTTCGGAAGCAGGCACATTATCTTTTTCTCCGAGAGAAGAGCCCATTTTTATGGTTCAGGAAATTGAAGACCAGTACTCTCCTGAAGACCCGGATATTCTGAAACTGGTCTCTTTTGAGAGCAGCGGTGAAAATATCCAGGCTCTCCTGAGAATTCCTGCAAATGCTTCTTCTTCCCCTGGCATAGTTCTACTTCCGGGAGCAGGAGTTAACAAAGAAGGTGAACAGAGGCTAGCTGGAGAACTCTCTAAAATGGGGTATGCAACCCTTACCCTTGACCAGCGCAACAAGGGTGGAGTAAACGTTAACAGGGACCTTGAGCTTTTCAGGGCAGGGCTTGAACCTGTTGAATATCTTATGGTTTATGACACCCTAAAAGCCACAGACGTGCTCTCCATCCAGCCTGAAATCGATCCTGAAAGGCTTGCAGTCCTTGGGGAAAGTAACGGCGGCAGGTTTGCAATTATTGCCTGTGCCCTTGAGCCTTCCCTTAAAGGAGTTATAGGGATCAGCACGTCGGGGTACGGTACCGAAGAGATTGATCCTGCCAGCGTGACCGATCCCGAAGCTTATCGGTTTTACCGTTCAATTGACCCGGACACTTACCTCAGTGCCCTGCCCCCTTCAAGGCTTGTGCTGATTCATTCTTTTAATGATACTGTAATCCCTCATGAAATGGCACTCAGGACCTTTGACCTTGCAAAAGAACCAAAGGCAATGTATAATACTACTGAAGAAACGCACGGATACACAGTTTCCATGCGTCCTGATATTGAAAAAGAACTTGAACTCTTCTTGAACTGAAAAACGTTGGTATGGGCCCCGTTCCGATTGATTCTCCAAAAGTGTTTTGAATATGGCATCTTCTCAGCAACTCTCAGGCTTACGGGAACTTAATGGAATAGGCGAGCGAGTAGCCTGCAGGCTTGTCGAGCACTTCGGAAGCGAGGATGCAGCTCTCCAGGTAATTCTTGAAGGGGATATAACTTCGCTTTCCGAGGTTAACGGGGTCAGCCGTACATTTGCTCTTTCCCTTGCCAGGGATGCCAGGGCCCGGGCTGCAGGATGTGCAATTTCCGATTTTCTGAAGACAAAAGAAGCCCTTGACCTCTACTCCCGCCTTCTTGAGTTGATAAAAACGTTTGCTCACACGCCGCATGCAAGGGACAAGCTGGATCTTTTTTACCCGTTTCCTGCGTCTCGCATGGACCTTATTCAGGAGAGAAGAGCTTTTGTAGAAGATTACCTGGAGCTGGCAGATGTCTTATCTGCGGATACGGCGTTCCTGAATCTCCTTTCCAGCGTGAATAAGCTCAGGCCAATCCCGGGAAATCTGAGGGTAAGAGACAGGATCGTCCTCTCTGGGGACCGGAAAACTCTGAACGCAGCAAAGGAAAGGTTCCAGGCATTTTTGCCTGTTCAGGCTGTGGAGAATTTTTCTGAGTTCATAGATCTCGCGAGAGGCTACCCGAGTGTGATTGTTTTTGATGATACCTATCTTAGTTTTGACCTGCCTGAAGGGCTTGAGCCCGAGTTTTTCCAGGACCCTTCAAAAGCGGAATTCTGGCAGATCCTGCCTGAAGTAGAGCTGGCTTTTTTTGTAAGGAATCTGGACTGCATCCTTGCCTGCCTGAATATCACATCAATTCTGCGGGCTTCAGGCTTTGATTTCTTTGAGGAACTCTCAGAAGAATACCTTGAAATCCTTAAAACAGCTCTTCTGAAAGTAGGAGAGAATGGGAAGCTGGCTGAGGGTTTTGACCCCGAACTTGACAGGCTTGAGGCTGCCCTGCAAATTCTTGATCCCGTGCTGACCTCTGCCTTAAATGAAGCAAACCAGCACATGAATCGAACACTCGAAGCAAGCTCCCTTACCCTGACCGGGCAGGAACTCATCAAGCTTGTGAGCGGAGGAATGGAAATTAAAGACCTGCTCGCAAAGGAACTCCACAGGGTTTACAAAGGCGAGATCGAAGCCGTAAAAGAGGAACTTGCAGAAAAGCTCAATTTCCAGAAACAGGAAAAACTGATGCTTGACGTCCTCTTTTCCGATGAAATCGCCTATCCCCTCAGGGCAGAACAGGCTCAACTGCAGCTTCTCAGACAAAAACTCAATATGTCCCTTGAAAAGGCCAGGCTCTCCCGCAAAAGAGAGCTTGCAAAAGTCCTTTCAACCTTCCGCAAGCCTGTAGAAAGGCTTGTCAGGGAGGTCCTTGATTTTGACCTGGGTTTTTCTATAGCCTGCTTTGCTGCTCAATTCAGGCTAAAAATGCCTGAGACAGTTTCTGAAGCTGGAATTGGCTTTGAAGAGGGAGAAAACCTTTTCTTGAAAGCCAGGTACGGAGAAATTGACCCTGTCAGTTATTCCGTCGGGAAAACGAGTTTTTCCCCGAAAGGTTTGGAAAACAGGGTTGTACTTTTGAGCGGGGTGAACTCAGGGGGCAAAACCTCTTTACTTGAACTGCTTGCCCAGTGTGTGGTCCTGGGGCACATGGGCTTTCCTGTCCCTGCAAAAGAACTTGAGCTGGGCCCTGTAGAAGAATTCTATTATTTTGGAAAATCAAAAGGAACTCTTGATGCAGGAGCCTTTGAAACAACCCTCAAGCAATTTTCCGTGCTTTCCGAAGCTTCCGGGAAACTTGTGCTCGCCGATGAGCTGGAATCGATTACCGAACCCGGAGCTTCAGCCCGGATTATAGCAGGAATTCTTGAATACCTTTCCCGGAGTGAAGAGAGTCTTGGAGTTTTTGTTTCACATCTTTCGGAACTGATCCTTGAAAATACAGGGACAGATATCAGAGTGGACGGAATCGAAGCCAAGGGTCTGGATTCCAGCCTGGAACTGATAGTAAACCGAAACCCGATATACAATCGTGTAGCAAGAAGCACCCCGGAACTGATTGTGGAAAGGTTACTGAGAAAAACCACGGGAAAAGAGCAGGAATTTTATGCCCATTTAAAGGATAAATTTAAAAATTAAAGAAAAAGTGGGTATTAAGGTTCAAATTTGAGTGTCAGGTTACGAATTATTTGGCCTTTAAATTGAGGATTAAGTTATTTAGAGGGTAACTTTACAGGATAAAATCTTAACCAAAAGTTTACTCTTCGGGTAATATCTATTGTCTTTTAAACATTTTTTTTAAAACATCTCACTCTCGAATTCGTATGCCATTTTCTGGTTATTCTTGGCGGTTTTACCCGGATAATATCCTGTTATTTTTGTTTTTGTAGATTCGCTATATTCTTTTTTTGTTTGTTTTTTCAGTTTTCTAAGAGATAATATTATAAATCTTTAGTACTATATATTGATAAATAGTAGTGAGTTGGCTAAGATTTTGGACAGTTCTTATATTCTTGCTAATCCAAAAGTCTATATATGTCTTAGTGTCAATGCATCTCCGATCACTATTTAAGAAGATGCGCCTTACCCCCGGACAGGAAATAGAAAACTCAGCCGGTTAACTGGTTACTGAATGGGTTGATATGCAGTTCAGGGAATATTTTTCCGAAAACTGGTTATTTTGGCTGTCGAGTGGATTCGAGGTTATTTTCTTTCTAACCCTGCTAATTACACTGAAAAAACATCTGGTAATAATGTCAAATAATGGAACAGACAAAAATCTTATATTCCAATCTTCTTATATTTTTGAGGATGGATCTGAAGAAACACAAACTCCAGGCCACGCGTGATAGGAATGGAACGGAACTTCCCAATTCAGTGTGCAGATTTTGATAGATTGGTTACGGATAGTGTTGAGGGGATCCGGGTTGAAGTATCAGGCATGTCTGATCTGAGCGACCCATGCCTTTATGCGGACAGGGAATACAGCTGGCTTCAGTTCAATGACCGTGTACTCGAAGAAGCCCTGGATGAACGTAATCCTCTGCTTGAAAGAGTTAAATTTCTTTCCATCTTCGGGAGCAACCTTGATGAGTTTTTCATGGTCAGGGTCTCCGGGGTTCAGAAACGTATTACAGAAGGGGCAAAGGGAGACCGTGTAGATGAACTGGCCCAGGAACAGCTGAAGGTCATCCGGGGAGAACTTCTAAGACAGCTTCCTGTAAACGACAGTTGCTGGAATGAAGTGCTCGAACCGGCTCTAAGGGAAAAGGGAATTAAAGTCCTGAACTACTTTGAACTTTCCGGAGAAGACAGAGAAAAACTCAGGGACTATTTCGAAAGAAATATTTTCCCACTACTGACTCCCCTTGGTTTTGACTCTGGGCATCCTTTTCCCCATATTTCAAATCTCAGTCTTAATCTTGCCGTACTTATCGATGACCCGGACTACGGGGAACGTTTTGCCAGGGTCAAGATCCCTCCTATGTTCACAAGGCTGATTGTTGTTCCCGGAGAGGGCCAGGAAAAAATAATTTCCAGTTTTGAAGATCTGAAATCAGGGCGTTTTGTGTGGATCGAACAGCTGATTGCTGCAAACCTCGATCTGCTGTTCCCCGGGCAGCGTATTCTCGGAGCTTATCCTTTCAGGATCACGCGCGATGCTGACCTCGGCTTTGATGAAGACGGGGACAAGGACCTTCTGACGGCTGTTAAGCAGAGGGTGGGGAGAAACTACTTCGGGCCTGCTGTCCGGCTTGAAACCGACTATACTATGCCTGAAAGGGTTTCTTATATTCTCCTTAAGAATCTGGAGTTAACACCTCCTTTGATGTTCAGGGCAGCGGCGCCTCTGGGCCTTTCAAGCCTCATGAAGCTTGTACAAATCAATCGCCCTGAGCTTAAATACGAGCCTTTTGAGCAGAGAAAACATTCTCTTATGGCCGATAAGGAAAACATTTTTTCAGCCCTGAAAAAGAAGGATATCCTGCTCTATCACCCTTACGACAGTTTCGAATCGGTAACTGATCTGGTGGAAGAAGCCGCTGATGACCCGGATGTCCTGGCAATTAAAATGACGTTATACAGGGTAGATGACAACTCCAGGATTATCCAGGCTCTTATGAAAGCTGCGGACCGGAACAAGCAGGTAGCAGTCCTTGTTGAACTTAAAGCCCGTTTTGACGAAGAGAATAACATTGGCTGGGCAAAGGAACTCGAGCGCAAGGGTGTTCACGTAGCCTATGGTTTTCCCGGGCGTAAAACCCATGCCAAGATGTGCCTTATTGTAAGGGCTGAAAAAGAAGGCATCAGGTATTATGTGCATATGAGCACTGGAAACTATAATGCTGTCACTGGAAAACTTTATACAGACTTCGGTTACCTCACAGGTGACCCCTTCATAGGCAAAGACATCTCTGACCTTTTCAATGCCCTTACAGGCTATTCAAGGAAAGACCATTACATCAAGCTCCTGGTGGCTCCCCAGAACATGAGGCACCAGATCCTTGAGCGCATCAGGCGTGAGATTGACCTGCACGAGAAATTCGGGAACGGACACCTTATCTTCAAGATGAATTCCCTTGTGGACTATCAGTGCATCCGGGAACTCTACAGGGCTTCAAGGGTTGGAGTAAAGGTAGATCTCATTGTCAGGGGTATCTGCTGCCTTAGGCCCGGCATTTACGGTTTGAGCGAAAATATCAGGGTCACTTCGATAGTCGGGCGTTTTCTTGAACACTCAAGAGCATACTATTTCAGGAACGGCGGAAAAGAAGAGATCTTTATGGGCAGTGCCGACCTTATGCCCCGCAACCTAGACAACCGGGTCGAAATCCTCTTTCCCGTATCTTCGGATTACATCCCTATTCTGCGTGACGTCATCCTCGGTACCCACCTGAAAGATAACATAAAAGCTCGTCTTCTCCTTCCTAACGGCAGGACTGAAAGGATCTACCCGCAGCCCGATGAAGAAGAAATGGATTCTCAGCTCTGGATGCTTGAGAACAGAGGCAGCTGGGAGCTTAAAACGGAAAAAAGTTGAAAGAAAACTTTAATTTTTCCTTTTTGTTTTCTCTTTTCCTTAGTTGCTGTGTTTTCCTTTTCCACCTGAAATTTTTATGCTACTCTCTGGAGTTTCATAAACCCCCAGCAGGAAACCCTTGAGTCTTTAGCTAAGGGGTAATTGACATGGGTAGGGTTTTTGAACTTACAATTTCACATATATAGGAAGATAGAACTCAGGAAAATACTATCCGAAAATAAATCTCAAATTGAATAAAAATGTAAACGGACATTTTGAAGTTTATAATGCTCTCTTTATCCTTCTAGAAAAACAAAAAAGCAAGGCTTTCAGGTGGTCATGAATGGAACCCGAGAAAATTTCCGAAGGCAGGGTTGTTGCGTTTATTGATATAGGGACTAACTCAGTCAGGCTTCTTTTGGTCCGGATCAATCCCAACGGGTCTTACCAGCCCTTGACCAAGCAGAAGGAAACGGTGCGGCTTGGAGAAAAGGAGTTTATAGACAGAATCCTGCAGCCAGAAGCAATAGAGCGGGCAACCGTTGTCTGTAAAAAGTTCATGGAGCTTGCAAGGGCTTACAGGGCAGAAGAGATCATAGCTGTGGCAACCTCTGCAACCCGGGATGCGAGCAATAGGGTTCAGTTTCTTGAAATGATTAAAAAAGAGGCAAACCTTGAGGTCTGTACTATTTCGGGGTCCGAAGAAGCTCGCCTGATCTATCTGGGGGTCTCAAGTGGGCTCCGCCTTGGTTATTCAAAAGCTCTTTTTATTGATATCGGGGGTGGGAGCACTGAAGTGTCGATAGGGGATCAGAGCCAGTGTTACTTCCTTCACTCCCTTAACCTCGGGTCAATCCGCCTGACAAACATGTTCCTTCCGGATGAAACAGGTCCGGTTTCCGAGGAGCGTTATGAGCAGATCAAAGCCTACATACGGCGCAAGACCGCGGATATAACAAAAGAACTTTCCCGGTACAGGGCGGACAGTGCTATTGGAAGCTCGGGAACTATCGAAAACCTTGCAAAAATCGCTTTTGTTTACCTGCATAAAACAGCCCATGAAAGTTTTGAGAAGCTTGAATACGAAGACTTGAAGAAAATTGTCAGGGCAATGTGCGCCTTGTCGCTTGAAGAGAGGCGTAAATTTCCGGGGATAAACACTCAGAGGGCAGATATCATTCTTGCAGGCGCTGCAATCATAGAGACCCTTATGGAGGAGCTTGAACTTTCAGAGATTACGATCAGCAAGCGCGGGCTCAGGGAAGGGTTGCTTGTAGATTATATCTCAAAGAGTGAGTTCTCTTACATGGTCACGCAGATGTCGGTAAGAAAACGCAGCATCATGCAGCTTGGCCTTGCTTGCAACTTTGATGAAGAACATGCCCATATCGTCACCAGGCTTGCTCTTGAACTCTTTGACAGTATCCAGGCTCTTGGGATCTATGAGTTTCAAGAGAGTGAGAGAGAGCTTCTCGAATACGGCGCAACCCTGCACGATATAGGAACATTTCTCTCATATGATACCCATCAGGCACATGCCTATCACCTCATAAGAGAGAGCAACCTCCCGGGTTTCCAGCCTGAAGAAATCGAAATAATTTCAAACCTTGCGTATTTCCACAGGAAAAACACCCCTAAAAAGAAGCATCCCAATCTTGAAGGGCTCAGCAAAGAAACAGTAAAAAGCGTGAGGCTTCTCAGCGCCCTGCTCCGTATTGCCGAAGGGCTTGACCGTTCCCATACAGGAATTATTTCCCATGTCCGTTTTTATATTGCCTCCACCGACAGCCTTGTGCTCGAGATGCATGCCCGGTGGGAGTGCCAGCTCGAAATCTGGGAGGTAGAGAAACAGAAAAAATATTTCAAAAAGATGTTTGGGTATAACCTCCAGTCCAAAGTTCTTATCGAACAGGCGGCAGGGGTCCCTGTAGTTTTTGAGGGAAGTGCTGAGGTTGAGGAAGTCCCACGGGGATGAAACTTCTTCAAAAACACAATATTCTTCAAAACTTAAATTGGTTTTTAAAAATAAACTGAAAATCCATCAGAGGCTTTCATACAGGCTTATGACTGCACTTTCAATTCTCCTTCCAAACTCTTTGTTTTGGACTTTTTCCCAGGCATCCGGAAAGGTATTGAGCAGAGTTAAGAGTTCTTCTTCCCTGTACGCAAGGTAAGCTTCCACCCCTCCGAGGCTTTTGGAAATTTGTGTTTTACTCGATGCCTTTTCACTTTCTAAAGATCCCCAGGTCTCTGTTCTCAGGTAAGAGCCAAGCATTTCGGTTGCAACGACTGCATCATGCAGGTCTCCAAGGTGGTCCTGCAAAACTTTGAAATCTTTTATTAAGAGTCCGATTTCTTTCCCGAGTACGCTTTCAAAGAACTCCAAAGTATAACGCAGCCCTTTGGCCGCAATCCTGAGTCTGTGCAACCTTTCAACAGAAACATAGGGTCCTTCCACCCATTCGGAGTAGGCACTTATGTCGGCTAAACGGGCATAGAGGATCGAAGGGAGCACATCTTTTATTCTGTGAGGCAGAGCGTCATGTTTCTCCGTAGTTGTGGGGAGAGCCCAGGTTTCTGGGAACTCCAGAAATTCTGAAAAGTCTTTCTTAAAACGGCTGTATTTTTCACTGTCAAGGTAATCAAGCATATTTTCCCTGGCTTTTTCTCTCTCCTCTGTAAGTGTGATAAAAAGAGGGTCAAGGTCGTGTTCATGCCCTGAAGGCAGGGTTTTCAAATAAGTTTCTGCTTTTTCCCTGAAAACGTCCAGGTCCCGGACTCCTCCGAGAGCTCCAAGTGTTCTCTTGAGTCCTTTAAGGTGAGGTTCCAATTTTTCGGATTCAAGGTATTCATTAAAGACTGTTGTTGCCGCCCTCATCCTGCGGATCGCAACGCGCATGGCATGCAGCTCTTCGATGTCTTCTCCTTTTCGGGTTCCCTTTTCATGGATTAGCATCTGGGATAACTGGTATGTAAAGATCCTGTGAGCAACAAAAGCCATGGAATCTTCCAAGCTGACCGTGAATTTCTGAGTTTCTTTTCTTTTCTTCTTCTCAATTCTTTTTTCAGCTTTACCCTCAACTTTTCCCCGGGGTTTTTCTCCTCTTTTTTCTTCAGCTTCTCCTCCTTTTTCTCTTTGTGTTTTTTCTGAGATTCTTCCCGGGGCTATTTTCAGGGCTCTTTCTGAGCCTTCTGATTCTGGAAGTTCCCTCGCCTGCGTAAACCGTAGTTTGGTGCTGAAGAGATATTCCCAGAGTTCGCTTCTTTTTTCCGCCTTTTTTGCAATTTTTTCTGCATCAGGTCCCAGAAGTTCTATTTCAACTGCTTCATCAAGTTGCCTGAATCTGTAGGGTTGAAATATCTGAGTTACTGTATCGGAAAGGTTTGCAATCCGGAGTAAAGCTGTAAGAATGAGGGCTTTATTCTGAAAAGCCGGAGAAAGACCTGTATTCTTTTCTTCAAAGACTGCAGAAAGCTTTTTTTCACTTATTTCGGGGGCCTGAAGTTCCATGATAAGGGCAAGCATTTGCAGTTCGCTATTTTTCAGGTCTTTAATCGGATGGGTAAGAAGAATTTCTCTGCTCATTATGGCTTCTTCTCCTCTGTATACCGAACTTCCGATACCATGCAAGAGGGCTGCAAGTCCGAGAAGTTCTTTTTCCTTCTTTCCGAGCCCGTGATAAGCAGAAAGCCCGTCAAAAAGGGCGAGAATTCCTGTTCTGATGCCTGCTGACCTTACTTTGTTAACTCCATACAGTTCCATAAGGGCTTCAGGGGTCCATTCCTCGATGCCCATCTCAGTCCAGCCTTTATGAGGTACTCCTCTTCCGGGTTGGAAATGAAATGCCAGGTTTTTTTCTGGAGTTTTTCTTTTATTTACTGTAAAAGGAAAGACTGAAAGCCTTTCTTTTTTAAACCGCGAGAGTAGAGCTTTGATCTCCGGTTCCGGAACTTTAAGTAGAAGCCCGAGTTCTGCAGGACTACAGCCCCTGTCAATTAAAAGAAGAATCTTAGCTTGCTTCCCGTATATGTTTTTGTGACCCGCAAGCTGTGCACAGACAGCTCTTTCTTTCAGGTTCATGAAAGTTTTTTCCGGGAGATTTTCCCTGAAAATATAGGCTCTCTCAAACTTGGAAAAAGGGCTCTCTACAAGGCTGTAATGACTTAGCAGGAAATCCCGGATGATCTCAAGGTCTTTGACAGTCCCCTCGTTTTTAAGTTCCACCTCAAACTCATTGTAGAGTTTTTTCCGGCTTTCGCTTTTGAGGTTTACCCTGTCCAGATAGAGGTCAGCTACATGCTTTTCTTTAAGATTTAACTTGTGAATTAGCCTTTTCTGTTTGAGGGTGATAAGTGGATAAAGGTCAAGTCCTGAGGTAAACTCAAAAATCATGTTTCTGATCCTGAGGTTGGGACATTCAAGCACAGAAAGTCTTTCAGGCAAGAAACTGACATATTCTTCTCTCCAGTGGGTTCCATTTTCAAAACCTCCCAGGCTTTTGATTGTCACCCATTTCCCTTTTTCCCCTGCGGCTTTTCTTATTCTCAGGTAATACCCGGCAGCCATAATGTCTTTGTTTTCGGTATCAAGAAAAGTGTCCTCAATTATCTGGATCTGAGCTTCAGAAATAGTATAAGATGCAAGCCTGGAGAGATTTTCAAGCTCTTTAAAATCTGTCTCTTCCGGGACCAAAAATTTTGACTCAATTTCCATATTAGTTCTTCCCGCCCGCTGTGAATACTGAGTATATATGTGCTTATTCTTCAAATGTGTAGCCAATCTTCAAATATGTACTGTACTCAGGAATCTATGATATTTTTAGTTATTCTCTAAATTCCTTCCTCTTTTTTTCCTTCCTTCATTTTCCCTTTAGCCAGTGATTATCCTTTTTATAAAGTAATTTAAATACTGTCAACAAGGTTAAATCATATGTTTTTTCTTTACCCGGGGATTGGTTGTTATATCACTGGATTACTTTTCTGGATGATTACTCAAACTGCAAAATAGTGGTTCAGAAGTAGGCATTAATCAGTAACAATTCAAAAAAGCTAAAATGTAATAAAACGTATTTATTAAAAATTTAAACAGAGCAATGGATATATTTACCAAAAATTTGACTTATTTATATCAAACCGGGAGTATGATCTTTTAAAACTTCTGTTCAAACTCTGGAACTCATACTCTCTAATTACACTGAATCTCTAATTACACTGAATCTCTAATTACACTGAATCTCTAATTACACTGAGTATTTACTTATGCTGCATTCGATTGAGATCCAGCCATTCACCCATACTTTTACAGCCTTTCACTCAACCAGTAGTATCCAGCAATTGCAAGAGATCCAGTTATAAAAGTCCGGCAGCAAAAAGGATACATTATAAAGGATACATCAAAACAAAGGAGCAAGTTTCCTTGACAGGCAACGATATACTACTCTGGGACGAAACCCTATTTAAGGACCTTTCGGTACTTGAGCCGGATTATCTCCCGGAATATTTCCCCCACAGAGACTCACAGTTAAATGCGCTCAGGTTTGCGCTCAGACCTTCCCTGCGCGGCATGCGGCCTTTAAATTGTTTGCTGGTCGGTCCTCCAGGAACAGGAAAGACCAGTGCGGTTATGAAGGTTTTCAGGGAAGTTGAGGCTCATGCTCCGGGCGTTGTGGCTGTAAAGATTAACTGCCAGATTGATTCCACCCGTTTTGCCGTAATTTCCAGAATTTACAGGCAGCTGTTTGGGATCTCTCCTCCTAATTCCGGGATTGCTTTCCGTAAACTATTTGAAAATGTTGTAAATTTCCTGATTTCTTCGGAAAAAGTTTTGATTGTGGCGCTGGATGACCTTAATTATCTCTGCTGTGAGGGACATGCCAATGAAGTGATGTATTCCCTGCTCAGGGCTCACGAGCAGTACCCCGGAGCAAAGATAGGGGTTATCGGGATCGTAAATGATGCATCTGACCTTTATTGTTTGGACTCAAGAGTCAACTCTGTTTTTCTGCCTGAAGAAATAGCTTCTCCAAGGTATGGGGAGACAGAGATTCTGGACATCCTTAAGGACAGAGTCAAGTACGGATTTTATCCAAAAGTAATTTCTGACGAAGTGCTGGAACTTGTTGTTTCGTATGTGGAAAAAACAGGTGATATGAGGGTCGGAATCGATCTTCTAAAACGTTCGGGTTTCAACGCCGAGCGCAGGGGAAGCCGCATGATCTTATCTGAAGATGTGGAAAAAGCCTACGAGGCTTCTAAACTGCTCCATCTGTGCAGGGGCATAAGCCTCCTCTCGGACTCTGAAAAACAGCTGCTTGAACTGATAGCAAGAGCAGATGATGTTAAGGCAGGGGAACTCTACAAATCCTTCCATGAGCTGACACAGCTCGGATACACTCGTTTTTACGGTATGGTCAACAGGCTTCAGGCTCTTAACTATGTGGACGCTGACTTTACAGGCAAAGGCAAGCGAGGCAGGACAAGGATAATAAAAACAAAGTATGAAGCTGAGGCTATCCTTAGCTGCCTTAAAAAAGCCTGAAAGAGAAAAAATGAACGGAAATTCATATGGCTTTTCCGGTGAGAGGCCGGAAACAGGCTTTCAGGCTTGGAATATTTTTTGATTGAACTTTAAAAAAGGAGCAGTAAAGAAACTGCACCTTTTTTGGAGTCAATCATTTATCGGTTTTACCTTATTTTTAAGGAATTTACATCATTCCTGGGGGCATTCCGCCCATACCGCCCATTCCTTGGGGCATTCCGCCCATTCCTGGGGGCATTCCGCCACCCATTTCTTCTGGGCCAGGGGCTGCACGGGTAGAAGCGATGATGTCGTCGATCCTGAGGATCATGACTGCAGATTCGGTAGCTGCGTTGATGACCTGAGTCTTGACTCTGAGGGGTTCGACTACGAAGTTCTTCCACATGTCAACGACCTTGCCTTCATAGACATCAAGCCCTGCGGTCTTCATGCCTTTCTCGTGCTGGGAGCGAAGTTCCATGAGCATGTCTATTGGGTCGAGACCTGCGTTTTCTGCAAGGGTCCTGGGGATAACTTCGAGAGCTTCGGCGTAGGCTTTAACTGCAAGCTGTTCTCTGCCTTCGAGAGTTGCTGCGTATTCCTGGAGCCTGAGGGCAACCTCAACTTCAGGAGAGCCGCCGCCTGCAACAAGTTTTTCATCTTCGATTGCAACTCCTACTACACGGAGGGCATCTTCAAGAGCGCTGTCGATGCTGTCAACTACGTGCTCTGTGCCGCCGCGCAGGAGGATAGTAACGGCTTTGGGGTTGTTGCAGCCTGTGACAAAGGTCATGTTGTCGCCACCAACTTTCTTCTCTTCCACGAGCCCTGCATATCCGAGGTCTTCGGGGATGACTTCATCCAGGTTGGTGATGAGTTTGCCGCCTGTTGCCCTTGCGAGCTTTTCCATGTCGCTCTTCTTGACCCTGCGGATAGCAAAGATGCCTGCCTTTGCAAGGTAGTGCTGGGCAAGGTCTTCAATGCCCTTCTGGCAGAAGACAACGTTTGCACCGCTGCCGATTACCTTCTGGACAGTCTTCTTGAGCATCTGCTCTTCCTGGTCGAGGAAGGACTGGAGCTGGTCAGGAGAAGTTATTGAGATTTCGGCATCTACTTCAGTGTCTTTGAGTTCGATTGCACTGTTAAGAAGGAGGAGCTTTGCGTCCTTGACTTTCTCAGGCATGTTGGAGTGGATTCTTTCCTTGTCAATGATCATGCCCTGAATAAGTTCGGAATCCTCGACTCTGCCACCTACTTTCTTGATAACGCTGATGTTTTCCCTATCAACTGTCTTTTTACCATTCGTGTCGACAACGCTTGTGACAGCGTCTACGGCGATTTCGGAGAGGAGTCTCTTAGAGGCCTCTGCACCTTTTCCGGTCATGGCGGTTTCAGCGATGCTGACCAGCAGGTCACGGTTAGACATATCCACATTCATTGCCAGGGAATTAAGGACTTCAACAGCTTTTTCGGCTGCCAGCCTGTATCCGGATGCAATGATTGTCGGGTGAATTTCCTGCTCGATTAAGTCCTCGGCTTTTTTTAAGAGCTCACCGGCGACAACAGCTGCACTGGTGGTTCCGTCTCCCACTTCATCGTCTTGGGTCTTGGCTACTTCTACCACCATCTTTGCTGCAGGGTGCTCGATGTCCATCTCTTTGAGAATGGTTGCCCCGTCATTTGTGATGACCACATCACCCATTGAGTCCACGAGCATCTTGTCCATGCCCTTGGGACCAAGGGTTGTTCTGACTGCTTCGGCTACTGCCTTTGCAGCCATGATGTTGTTACTCTGGGCATCTCTGCCTCTGGTTCTCTTACTTCCTTCTTTCAAAATGAATATTGGCTGTCCTGCCACGATTTAAATCCTCCATTAGTGTGAATTTGGAATAGTTCTGTAATTAAAATCGCATTTTACATGTTTGTACTTCTATATAAACTCATCCCATCGATCTCTCTGTAATAAGTATACTTTGGTATTTGCTTTCTTCAAAGAACAGCATGAGATGAACTCGTTTTATACCGGATTTCTTTAACAAAAAAGACCAGATTAAAAAGACTAGATGAAAACTAGTACATAGATTCTAATATAAATCCATAAAATAATTACATTAATCATTCAATAAACTACTTTTTAACTACCTTATGCCCCGTATAAGCCGTCGCCCCAAATTATCATTCACTCAAAAAGATTTAGACTATCTTATCAAGTTCAGCTGCTCTAGAAATCAAGCAGCAAGCATTGTCGAAAAATCTAAAATCATACTTTTATAATCTAAAAGAAAGAGGAATTAATTAGGAATCGATGCAGTAGTAGAAGAAGTCGATGACAGCAAGCGCAAAAAGCGTTTTTCAGCTGGATCATTTTTTCTGAAGAGTTTTGTCTTTGCTCTCGTCCTGATCTTTCTTTTGGTAACCGTTGCAGTTGTTTCTCCGGGTCAGTTTTTATTCATTGTCTCTTAACACATTGTTTCGGGAAGTTTTGAAAGCCCTTCCTCAATTTCCTCGACTTTTTCAAAAGCAATTCCGAGAGGAACTTCAAAATCTTCATATCTGCTGTGTTTTCTTGATCCTTTACACCCGAAAGATAAGCTCATGCCCTTTTCCAGAGCCAGTACGGTACAATCTCCACAGATTGAAGCTGCACCCATTGTGTCCATTACTGTCCTTTTTCCTTCTGAATAAGCATTTGCCTGGACAATTCGCATGGCTTTCTCAGGTTTAAGGAAAAGAATTAACACATCAAAGTTACCCTTATTAAGGGACAGCGGCTCGACCACTACGGAGCAAAATTTTCTCTTTAATCTTGGAAGGGATAGAGCTGCCTTTTCTGCAGCTTGAGTATCCCTGTATCTTCCGGATTTAAGATAATATTCAGCAGGGTTTTCCTCAGAGAGGCCCAGGACGTAGTCCCCGGGAGAGCAGTTCTGCCCGGAAATCCGGAACTTCTCTCCCATACGGGCTTTCTGCACAAGTTCGCAAAAGAGAAAGCCGGATTTTTCAGGAAGCTCTTCACTTCCTTTTCCGGTTACTTTTTTTTTAGGCACTGCTTTCTGGACTGGTACTGTTTCCTGGATTGGTACTGTTTCCTGGATTGGTACTGTTTCCTGGGCTGGTACTGTTTCCTGGGCTGGTACTGTTTCCTGGACTGGTACCGATCCACTGGCTGGTACCACTTCTCGGAATCTTTCTCTTGTGTCCCCCTCTTCTATCTCAAAGGTTACACATACAGGCTCTCCCGTTTCCATCAACCGTCTGAGTTTCGGGTATCCTGAAAACGGCACTCTTTCTATTTGCATACAGCCTATTCCTGTTTTTACTGCTTATCTCACTCGAATTTCGCTTTTACAGAAGTGAAAATCGGGCCTCTTATGTCGATTTTTTTCTTTTTACCTGTGATGTACCGCTGGACAGTAGAGCCTATTTTAATGTTGACTTCAGAGGGAACCTTGACTATTCTTACTCTGACAATATGCTCATCTGCTCCGGACATTGCAGCTTCTTCAATTTCCCGCGCAGTCTGGGCAGCAAAAGCCTCTATAAAACGTATGCTAGCCCTCGCAGAGTGGTTTTCAAAAGCTTTCTGCCATTTCTTGTTATTCGGGATTCCCAGAATGTCTCCCTGATAGGCAACGACCTCATTAAAGGCTGCAGGACCGCAGAGTTTTGTATTCTCTTCTGGCTCGACCACGGAGACTTTTACTTTCCTCCCGCAAATCTCCCCTTCCCAGGCTGGAAATTCACAGGGACTCGGCTCTTCTCCATGCAGTTCGCACTGAGAAACGATGGCATCTGCAATTGCCTGCCCTTCTGGAGTTTCAGGCATTCTGTCTACAAAGACCTGCTTTGCAAGTTCACTGTCGGGCATCTCCCACTCGCTGTACTGCGGAATCTGCGGGTAGGTCAGGGAACGGACATCAGGGGCATCATGCAGGATCATGGCAAGCCTTTCAACCCCAAGCCCGAGGTTCATTACAGGGTATGGAATATCATATTCTGCAAGGGCTGTTGGAGAGTATATACCGAAAGTTGCAACCTCGATCCAGCCGTCAGAGTACTTGGAGTTCGAGCCCACGAGTTTCGGGTGGAAGGCAAAGACCTCTATCTGGGTGTCAGGCACATAGTACTTGCTGCGTTTTTCATCGGGCCTGAAGAGGAACTTTTCAAAGCCGAATTGGGAGAGGAGCCCCTGAGCAACGGCTTTTCCGTGGTCTACGGTTACTTCTTCGTCCATAATAACACAGGAAGCCGAGTAGTAGGTCATAAGCCTGGAAGCGTCTTCTTGCTGTTCCCGCCTGAAACAGCGGTCTATTGAGAAAAAGTGGAATGGAGGTTCTTTTCTCTCAAGGAGGGCGCCCAGGGAAATGAACCAACCGCTTGTCATGTGACTGCGCAGTGTTTTTGTGCTTGCCTGGGGTATAAGCTCTTTGAATTCAGGAAAAACCCTTTCAATCATGTCGGCTACAAGGGCATCTGAAACTCCGAGGGCCGCTGAGATTTCTGGAACCAGGTCATCTCCCTCAACCGTCCCTTTTTTATAAGCGTGCAGGACTTTCCTGATTTTGTCTATTCCTTCGTCTCCTACGTCGCCCAGGATTTCTGTTACCTGTGCAATGCGCTCGTCAGAAATCCCTACATTGGGGCGGGGTAGACCTGCAAGATAGAAACAGCGGTCAAGGACTGCGAGGGCTTCGCTTCCGAACTGTTTGTGCACCTCTTTTTCATCAACTATAAGAGGGTTCATCATCTCTTCAAAACCCATGCGCAGATAGGCTTCCCTCAGTTTCTGGATTGTATCATAAACAGGATGAGCCTTCCCGTAACTCAGGGTGGTCCTCGGGTAGCGCTCATTAAGGGTAGGTGTTCTAACTATTTTTTTACCCTCGTTCCAGGCAAGGTCAAAATTTTCCTTTGCATCCTTTTTTATTTTTTCTGGATCAAATCTCATGGCTATCCTCTTGTAACTGATTATTGGAATTCTGGATCTGTCAGACCCTTACGATTTTATCGTTTATATGCATATGTTGAATGGTTTGGCGGCGCGGTGAAATACACTGGATAATGGGCGTCAGGTAGTTGAGCGCTAAATTGTAATGTAACTACACTGAATAGTAAATGATTTTAGTGGTTATTGTGAAAATTATTTAGTTCTCCTTCTCAGCCTGTAGCTCTGTCAACACTGAAGGAGAGAATCGTCTTACAGTCTGGATTTCAGGCTCTGCATTGCAAGCTCAAGCTTTTTCTGCTGAATTGAGTTTACCACATCGCCGCGTGTTTTTTCTATCAGGGAGCGGGATATATCGGTCTTTCGTCTGAGTCCGCCGGTTATCGCGTCAGGGTAGTCAAAGTCCATAAGGACTGCATGAATATTTTCCATGATCCCTAAAAATACTTCGGCTTTTTCAAAAGAATCTTCCCTGATAAGGTCAAGGACATGCCTTCTGAGCTCTCCCACTACGTCTCCAAGCCCGTTAAGATAGGCGGCGTACTCAATTCTCAGTTCGTCCGGAGATGGAATATTCTGTGTCTTTCCTTCGTCTTTTAAAAGGCTGTAGAGAACTGCAACTTCCGAATATTCTTGCTGGGCATGTTCTACAAATCCGGCGTGGTAAATGTCAGCATGTCCTTCGAACCGGGACTCAAGTTTTTTTAAAGCCTTTCCAGCCGCCTCTATGTTGTTACCTGCTTTTTCAAAATTCTTTCCATGCAGGGCAAAACTTGCTGTCCTGCATTCCCTTACAATTTCCCTTGAAATTTTCAGTCCTTCTTCCCTGATCTTATCTTTAACCTCGAAATTCTCCCTTATCCGGATAGAAATTTCTTCCAGCATTACTTTTGCCCCCCTGTAACATGTTATTCTCCATTTGTTTTATGGCTATAGTCTTAATCTATTGCCTTATTTAGTATATTATTTTATTTAGCCTGTATAAAATGATTCTGAGATTCTTTATATCTTTATCCCTTTTTTTAGCTCTTCTTTCACGCATAAACTCTATGCATTTATTATTCTTTTGAAGTCCTGATCATTGTATGGATTTAAAATTCAGTTCAGAGAAAAAAGATAGAAAATAGATAGAAGTTATAAAAAAGATGAAAAAGGTTTTTACCTCATCGACATCCCTCTTTTTCAAAGTTAATTCTAAAATCAGCTGGAAACGACTATCAAAATTACCAAGTAGCTTCTTTTCAGCTTTTTGTTTAGAATTTTATGAAGTTCGGGATTTTTAACAGAAGCGTTTCAAGAAACGAATCTGGGCGTGTTTTCTTCCCGGGAGCTAAATTCTTTTTTAAGACGCTCTCGGGCAAAATCCTTTTTATACAGGATTAGAAAAATTCTTTTGCTGTCTCTGGCTTTACTCATCTACTGGAATGGTTTCAAGCTGGCTTGAAAGATTCCATATCAGAGTCCTGGTGTGCAGAGGAAGGTTCGGGTCGTTGCTTATATCTTCGAGAATGGAAATGCTTGATGCTGCTCTAAGGAACAGAGGTTCGGATTCTTTGTTCAGGATATCCATGATTTCATTCACAGAACGCCTGATATTTCTTGGAACTGAAGAGTCACTGGTTATGCTGTCAAGGACATGAAGACATTGTCTGATAACTTCTGCTGAATCATTTGATGACATCTGAATCACCTTCGCAGTCAATTATGATTAAAAATTAGAGCTTATAAATTAGTGTAAGACAGGCTTGTTATATAAAATATTATCGGTAATCCATGAGCCTGATTGTGTCGATGTCTTCTCTTTGCGATTCCTGGCACAGACATTTTTCTGCTTTGTGCGTGGTAAAGGTAGTTTCATATAGAGGGAGCTACAGGAAAAATATTATAAAACGCATATGAAATTCTTCGAATAACAGGCACAAAGAAATGAAAGTACTTTTTTTCCTTACCTTTTTTACCTATCAACCTCATCATTCTCTTAGGCAGTAAGGTTGTACTTATTTTGGTTCTTCGAAGCCGTGATAAAACTAACCAGTGAATTGCCATCGAAGGCTCAAATGTGACTTTGATCACGGATGCTAAATTGGCCTTTGAGGCAATTCTACTGCCCAAATTAATTTGGTGATCTAATTTGGTGATCTAAATTGGTTGAAGTCATTAACAAAGCTTGTGGTTTAGACATTCACAAACTCTTTTTCATTGCTACAATCCTCAGTAGATCTGGTGAAAAACAACAACAATATTTCTATAGAACCCCTGACGAAATTTTAGCTTTTAAAAACTGGGTTATATCAGAGAAATGTGACGTTGTTGCCTGTGAATCAACGAGTGACTTTTGGGTTCCGATTTATGATGCGTTGATAAAACATCTACCTGTTATAGTTGGAAATGCCCGAGATATGAAGGCGTTTACACACAAAAAAACAGATAAGATCGATTCCGAATTCATCGCACAACTTGCATTGAATAATATGGTTCAACCATCAAGAGTTTTCCCAAAAAACCATAGAACATTTCGTTCATGTATCCGGCTTCGCCATAACCTTGTACAAAAAAGAACAGATATAAAAAATGAAGCTCACGCCATACTCGCACCTGAAATGTTTAATCTGAAGAATGTGCTAACAGATATTTTTGGTAAGAGTGGTAGAACAATTTTAGCAGGAATTTGTTCAGGTAAAAGCGTTGACCAGATTATTGCAAGCCTTTCCCCAAATGTTCGTAAAAAAAGTGATCAGATAAGGGAAATTCTGGACAGAGAAATCTCTCAGGGTGCTGCATTCAGGCTTCAGATCTGTCTGGATATCATAAAGCATCTTGACAATGAAATAAAAATTTTGGAAAAAGAAATTTTCAATTATGCGTATAGAAATCATAAGCAAGAAATGGAAATTTTGATGTCTGTTCCAGGAATAGGAGAACTTGGAGCGGCAACTCTTATTGCTGAAATAGGTGATTTCAAAGATTTTTCTTCAGGGGATAAGCTTGCTTCATGGCTTGGACTGGTTCCGAATGTGTACCAATCAGCGGATAAATACCACAACGGAAGAATCACTAAGAGAGGATCTAAGGAAGCAAGGTGGATTCTAACACAGATTGCTCAGGCAGCAGCAAGAACGAAAAATAGCAGGTTAAAAGAGTTTTTCAACAGAAAAAAGAAGTCGATTGGGCATTCAAAGGCGATTATTGCCCTGGCAAGAAAAATTGCAACAATCATATGGCATCTGATCACAAACGAGGAGATGTATGAAGATGAAACTGGATATAAAAAGAGGGAAATTCAAAAGAGAAAGATAGTTGAGACTGAGATATTCTCAGTTGATGAAAGGATCAAAATAATGAGTGAAATATATGTAATTGCGAGAAATGACGAAAGAGAGAGTACGTGAGGAAGATCTCCTCATATACTTTCATGCTAAATAAGTGATAAACTGTGCAAAAAGGACGGTTAGGCATATGGATTCTGACAAAGACAAAAAAGTAAAGCGAATAGCCCGTTTCCTGGAACTCGGGGGCACAATGCTCGCCGAACACTGCAAAGTCTGCGGAGCCCCAAAATTTCGTTACCAGGGCACGGTAATCTGTCCTATCTGTGATGTCCGGGAAGAAACGGAAGAAACTCCGGCTCCCGAACCTGTGGCAGAAGTCCAGGCTCCAGAAGCCAGCTCTTCTACTGAGAGAGACAGGTACTCTTTTGAGACCAGAAAGAAAGTACAGGCACGCAGACAGAAAGCAAGGTTAGGGCAAAAAACACCCGATACCAGAGAGGAAGAAGATGAAGTTTCTCAGTTTGCCGAAGAAGAGATTCCTGAGACCCCTTATGAGGCTGAAGAGGTAAGAAAAACGGTTCCTGAAGTTAAGGCCGCCTCTGCAGTTCGGGCAGGAAAAAGAACAGAATCATCCACGGTTTCTACAACTCATGGAGATTGCGAGGTGCTGGAAAACCTTCTCTTTAAAAAGATGGTCAGTATTGCATCTTCTCTTCAGGATGAAAAGAACTCTCGCAGCATTGCTGAGCAGTTCGACCTGGTCGAAAAAGGTATTGGTTTGATAGAGCGGCTGAGGCAGATATAATATCTAATTGCAGGCAGGGAATATCTAATTGCAGGCAGGGAATATCTAATTGCAGGCAGGGAATATCTAATTGCAGGCAGATATAATATCTAATTGCAGGCAGATATAATATCTAATTGCAGGCAGATATAATATCTAATTGCAGGCAGATATAATATCTAATTGCAGGCAGGAAATATCTAATTATAGGCAGGGTTGAAATAGCCAGGGGCAGGGATGGGCGAGCCAGAAATAAGATCAATTCAAGCTAACAATAGGTAGAAATACTGCTAAGAATATGCAGGGTTAAAGATATTTTTCAGACAAAATCTGGAGAAGGCAGTTCTTCTGAAGATTTGCTTGAGGAATCTGGATTTCCCTGTTCCAAAGGATCTGGATTTCCCTGTTCCGTTTCCGCCTTTACTAAGTTTAGTATGCCCCGACTGGCAGGAATTTCCCTGAAAACCCGAAGTTTTTTCTCAGTAAACTCTGGTCTGGAGGTGTAACCTTTTTCTCCCCTGCCTGCGGCAAACTCCAACCAATGTCGATTTTGTTGTCCAGGATATTTTTAAGGCTTTTCTCCCCATCATATACTAGTATTTTAATTTTAATCTCCATATATATCTATTATATATCAAATAGCGATTATTTATTTCATATTTCCTGATCTTTCATTACAGTTTTACACTTTTTGATTACAGGAATCTACTTTTCTGGTTTCAATTTTTACAGAAGATGTTTTTTAAATAAGTGGGCTTCTTCTTCATGTGATGCTGTTTTTAATCTTAACTCCGTTAACTTAAGCAAGGTGATCTGAAAGGAGGTTTTTTCCATAATTATTTATCGTTAAGGATTCCTCCATTTTTTTGAAAATCGGTATTTTGAAACTATCAAATCTATCATGATTTATCGTAAATTTCTTTTAGGAGTGTTTATATTTATGACCATATGAATGTATATTGAGAGGTGATGAAAGCATGCGAGAGATATACAGAGACCTGCTTTCATGTCTGATTACCTTTTTGAGGATGCTTGGAGCGATGATCCTTCTCTTCCCTTTAGGGTGGGTTTTCATCTTTCTTGGTGTACTGCCTGAGCCCAAATGTACAGTTCACAGGCAGCATCTTGAAAAAACACTCTGCAACGTCAAAAGGTATTGATAGGACAGGTTTTTTCTCGCAGGAATTCCTCTGGGGATTCCTCATTAAAAAACGATTTTTTTTCCCGGAGACTACAGGTTGAGTACTGTTATTTCAGGCTTTAGTATGCAGTTTTCCTCAAATGCTGTTGCCAGATATCCTCCTATTATCATAATATATCTTTTTCAGCCTGAATCTTGGGAAAATTTATTTTTTATTCTTTTACATTCTTTTACTTTGTTTTCGTACAATTACCCTTTATATGAACTTTCGAGGATTTCTCTGATTTTGGCTGCTGTTTTTGGTCCTATTAGTTTTACTTTCTTCAGCTCTTCAATATTAGCCCTCATAATAGCTTCTACCGAGCCGAAATGCAAAAGGAGGTTTCTTGCGGCTTTTGGCCCGATATTCGAAATAGAAGAAATAAGGTATTCCTGCTGCTCGGCAAGAGTGCTGGCAGATTTCTTTCCGTGAGGATTGATTTCATTTTTGTTTTCTGTCTGCTCCTTTTTTGCGAGTAGTTTCAAAATAGAAGCTGTTTCTGCCTCATCTCTGGAATTAAGGATGGATACTCCAAAGTCGATTGTAATGGATACAAGTGAACCGTAAATAGCGTTCGGGTTGATCTGCCTGGAAGTAAAAAGATCTTCCCCTTCAATAATCAGGACAGGTTTTTCGTACACTCGCGCAAGGTCAGAGAGCTGGGCAAAAAGGTTGCGTTTTCCGTCGATCAGAGAACTTGCAAAGTCATCCGTGCGCTTTCTTTCTACTGCAAGGCGGTCGCTTACCACGTAGTCTCCGATTTCGAGAGCCGCAAAGCTGAGTTCCATCCCGAGCCTGTCCAGGGTCTTTGCAACTCCGCATTTCGTCTCCCTGTGGTCAATCACTATTCTGAGAGGCTCGGTTTCGGGTTCTTTTCCGGATATTTCCGATTTATTTTCAGATTTCTTTCCGCAAAGAGCTTCGAAGTCTACCAGGGTTTGTTGCCTCTCTTTTGCGTTTTTCCTGAGATTCTCAGAACTGATATTGATGCCGTTCTCGTCTTCATCCTCGTTTTCCATTTCGATTTCTTCTATTTTCAACTTTGAGTCTGAAGTACAGGATCGGCTTTCGAAATCCGAAAGTTCTGCACTCTTCTTTGAAGCTTTTGGGGTAAAGATGGTTTCAAGCCCATGCATGCTGTTAAGCATCCTTTTTTCCTTATTTTTGCTGCTCCAGTAATAGGCTTCGTCCCGCGTGCCTTTTGTCACAAGCACAATTACTCTACCTTTTTGCTGCCTGCCGGTCCTGCCCTTGCGCTGGATGCTGCGGATTTCCGAGGGGATGGGTTCGTAAAATAAAACCATGTCCGTGGAAGGGATATCAAGCCCTTCTTCAGCAACTGAAGTGGCTACAAGGGCATTGTATTCCCCTGCCCTGAATTTTTCGAGGATTTCCACCTGCTGCTTTTGCGTAAGTCCTTTGTCTTTATGACGCGAACCCTGCCCCACAAAACGAATAGGGACAATTCCCGGAGCCTTAGAAAGGGCATTTGCTACTATTTCGGCAGTGTCCCTGTAGTTGGTAAACACAATTACCCGGGAATCGGGGTTTTCTTCCAGCTGTTCGGATACGATCTTCCGTGAAAGCTCGAGTTTAGGATGTTCTACATCACATTCCTTTACCCTGTACAGGGCTTTTCTCATGTAAAGATCATCCATGAGCCGTTTTGCAGCTTTGCTCGCACTGCTGGAAGAGGCTTCAGCCTCCAATTTCTCCAGGTATTTTCTTAGAGTCTCAAGCCCCTGTGTCTCCACCATTTCCACAGCGTGGTTCACCTTCATCATCTCCGCGACCACAGACATGGCAGAGAATATTGCAGGGTCTCCCCCTATACGGATTTCACCCTGAAGTTGTTTCTGGAGAAGCAGGAGGTCTTTTTTGGAGATGTATTTTCCACTGCCTGCAGAAAAGCCCAGCTCTCTTATGGTTTTCAGCCGATCATCGAAGATCTTTTCAAGATAGCCCCGAATTTCAGCCATTTCGGCAGGAAGCAGAACTTGGAGCCATTCTATTTCTTTTTCCTGCACATAAGGGCGAACATCTCTGTCTTTCTCGGTTTTCACAGCTACGTTTTCAACATGTAAAGCCTGGCAAACCTCTGCGATTTTCTCGTCCGAGCTGCCCGGACTTGCAGTAATTCCGAGCACATGGGGATTTTTTGCGCTCTCAAAGTACTTTTCCGCAATAAAGGTATAAGCATAATTTCCGACTGCCCTGTGGGCTTCATCAAAGGTGATGTGGCTTACATCTTCAAGGCTGATCCGTTTCGTAAGAAGGTCGTTTTCAATCACCTGGGGGGTAGATACTATCAGCTTCCCCCGTGCCCAGAGCTTTTCCCGCTCAGCAGGGGCAATGCTGCCTGTAAAAGCCAGAATCTCTTCTTCGGGAAGGGTCATCACCTTTTTAAAAAAGGCGGCATGCTGGTCTACAAGAGGTTTTGTAGGAGAAAGGATCAGGGCTTTTCCCCCGAAACGCTGGAGCCTGGAAACAATTACAAAAAGAGCTATAATGGTTTTTCCAAGCCCTGTGGGGAGTACAACCAGGCTTGATCCCTCCAGGGCTTTTCCTGCAAGGTTAAGCTGGTAAAGCCTCTGCTCAACTGTTTCGGGCTTTATCAATGGATGTTTCATACATGCCTGTTTATCAGGAAAAAGACTTTCGGTCATTTTGCTTCAGATTTATTTTATTTCAGGATTATTTTATTTCAGGATTATTTTATTTCAGGATTATTTTATTTCAGGATTATTTTATTTCAGGATTATTTTATTTCAGGATTATTTTATTTCAGGTAAATCTTTTTTCAGCCTATTCCGTTTCAAGGTTATTTTGTTTCAAAGCTCTAATTCAATTCTAAAAAAGTAATATTAATCTGTAATAAAAAATAAAAGTTTTGCTGCAGGATTTTTAACCCGCAGCTCAGGAATTGCAGTATCCTTTATTTTAAAAGTTAAAGGGCTTGCCTGCGGATTCGAAGCTTCTGCCTCTGTAGATCAATTCGTATAGCACGTTTTCGATCCCTTCGATAGGAGCCCGGACCTGGCGCATGGCGTCTCTGTCCCTGATTGTAACGGTCCCATCTTCAAGGGTGTCGTAGTCCACGGTAACTGAGTAAGGAGTTCCGATTTCGTCGTTTCTCCTGTAGCGGCGCCCGATGGTCCCGGAGTCATCGTAATTGACAAGCAGGTTCTTTTCCCTGAGTTTTGCAACAATTTCCTTTGCCGGGTCTGCAAGCTCTTTACGGGTCAGGAGGGGAAGGACTGCAACCTGTACAGGAGCGACTGCACTTGAGAAATGCATCACAAGGCGGGTTTCCTCTTCGCCTTCTCCTTCACCCTTTGCTGTTTCGGGTTCTTTTTCTATCTTTTCTGTCTCTTTTGCTTCTCCTGTGCCTTTAAGTCTGGATTCGGCTGCCTTCTGGGCAACGTTTTCTTCGTCAAAGGCATGTTCCATTACGCCGTAGAAGATCCTGTCTATACCGTAGGAAGGTTCAATAACGTGAGGAATGACATTTTCTCCGCTGACTTTTACGGTTTCTTCAGCAAAGTCCACCACATCGGAGCTGATTGTCAATTCTTCCCCATCTACGGTGACTTTGATTTGATCTTTTGAGAGCGAGAGCTCTGCTTCAGAAAGCTGTTTTAAGGCATCTGAAACGGCTTTTGCTTTGCCCTTGAAGAGAGGGCCGAGTTTGCCCATATTTGGCTTCACGACAAAGCGGGTAACCATTTTAGGCTCGTCGTATTCCACATAAACGTAAAGCTCGGTCTTGCTGACTCTTGTATGGGCTTTGAGGTCATAGTCCGTCCTGTCGGCAATTCCCACAATCTCCACCCATCCAAAGCGGTCCGTTTCGATTTCGGCGTCCCAGCAGTCGATTGCATAATGCGCCATCTCGTCTTTCAGGTGCTGCCTGAACCTGAGCCTTGCAGGGTCGATACCTACCTTTGTCAGGAACTCGTTTGTGAGTGCGATGTTGTAGCCGAGAACCTCATGAGCAATGACTCCAGCCTTTACAGCCTCTCGCACGGTCATTCTGAAAGATTCACCCTGCTGCTGTGCCTCCTGCGAATAAAGCATAAGTTCCCTGTCCGCAAAACGGTCGAAGTTGGGGTGTTTCTTGTTCCTGGGGTCAACAAAGATCTCACACTCAGCCTGCGTGAATTCCCTGAGCCTTATTACGCCCTGCCTTGGTGCGATCTCGTTCCTGTAGGACTTGCCGATCTGTACTGCCCCAAAAGGCAGTTTATCCCTGTAAAAGCGGGACAGCCTCTGAAAGTCCACAAACATCCCCTGCGCCGTTTCCGGCCTGAGGTAACCCTGTCTTCCAGTCCCGGGCCCGATTGTGGTCTTGAACATCAGGTTAAACTCATATGCGTCGTTGAATTCTCCACCGCATTCAGGACAGGTGATCCCCTTTTCTTTTATGACCTCTGTGAGCTGTTCTGCACTCAGGGTTCCTGCCGCATCCGTGACGTTTTCCACCAGATGGTCCGCCCGGAAAGCTTCTCCACACTTTTTGCACTCGCAGAGAGGGTCCGAAAAACCTCCGACATGTCCGGATGCAACAAAAACGTCCTCAATCCCTATTGTCGGGCACTCGATTTCCATATGCCCTTCCTGAATGACGTAAAACTCTCTCCAGATCTGCTCAATCCGCCTCTTTAACGTGCTCCCGAGCGGCCCGTAATCATAAAACCCACGGCTTCCGCCATACAGCTCAAAGGAGTTCCACAAAAAGCCGCGGCGTTTTGCCAGCTCGAATACCTTCTCGTACTTGTCCATTTTATAATCCTCGTGAAATTGATTGGGGGATACAGGGTAATTGTAAATTCTTAATTTGTCCGAAATATTAGATGGATAAAGGAAATCATTATATTAAATTTGCACTGCTCTGGGGCGGGTTGAGGGTGTGAAGGGGATTGTGGAGAAAGTTCGAGAATAATAATATCTCTGGAAAATCAAACTGAAAGTTTTGATAAATTCTTATTGAGATCATTTCACAAAATTTAATATGTACAATATCAAAAGACATTCTGATGAGGTTCTGAAAGTTATTTTTTTTGGGCTATTTTTTCATTTTTAGTGCTTACTTCCATGTCAATGGTCAGTCTGGCAGCCGAATATAGTAGAGAAGTTCAGGCTAGTGAAATCTTAAAACAAATTGAAAATGGAGATGATGTAAATCTTACAGACTGTCGAATAATTGGAGAACTCGATTTAAGTGAAATAGAACTTCAAACTGTTCCAAATCCAAGGTATAATGAATCATTGGAATTTGGAGCCTTTAATGAGGAAAAATGGAGATATTATGGAGGAAATAAAGATTTAAAGGTTGTTGAGAGTAATATTAAAATTCATAATTCAATATTTGAGAATGATCTTGATTTTTCAAATGCACTATTTAAAAAGTCCTTCTTTTTTGTTGACGTAAATTGCTCTTCTACAGCTAATTGTATAAGTACAAATTTTAGTGATTCTGCCACCTTCGTGGGTGCTACTTTTGGCGATTCTGCCACCTTCGTGGGTGCTACTTTTGGCGATTCTGCCTTCTTCGATGAAGCTACTTTTACCGACACTGTCGATTTTTTAGGTACTCAGTTCAAAGAAGTTACATTAAATAATACTGATTTCGAAGAAATGCGGGTTAGTTGGGATTCCTTAGAAAATTCACTTGTTTTTGATGGATTAACTTATGTTAAATTAGTTCGCAATTTTAGGAATCTTGAACAATTTGGTGATGCAGATGCTGCTTATTTCCAATATCGAAAACACCGTCAAGCGGAAAAGCCGTGGATTTTGTTCCAAACAGAATGGCCATGGATTTCGTTCCCAAAATGGGGGGATATTTTTATGCGGCTTACTTGCGGATATGGTGTGAAACCTTTTCGTGCATTTGGTTTAGGTGGTGGAATAGTTCTATTATTTTCTCTGCTTTACTGGGGGGGAAATGGGATTTCTCGATTAAAAGAAGAGAAGGATAATATGACGGAAAATAATGAAGGTGAAATTCAAAAAACAACTTTTTCTGATGCCTTTTATTTCAGCATGGTTACTTTTGCTACAATTGGGTATGGAGATTGGTATCCGATTGAAGGATTTTTGGGCTGGTTGACTCTAGGTTTGTTTTTGGTAACTTTAATGAATGTGACTATCAGGCCCTAATTCAGGAAGTTCAGATAATTTTAAGCAAACAGACATCAAAGAATGATCAATGCAAAACCTTAACTCCAAACTCGAACTCACAACAAAATCCTTAATCTCTTTCCACGAATTCCTCTCCGAACCTTACTCTCCAATCATCCGCGATGCCACTCTGCTCAGGTTCCAGTGCAGCGTCGAAATCTTCTGGTAGCTCCTGAAAGACTATCTCTGTGTCCATGAGGGATTTGTCTGCGAGTCGTTTAGGTACATTTTGAGTTGGACTTGAAAATTGTCTGTGACTAACATTAAATTCAAGTATTGAAAACCCTTAAATGAATACTAGATGAGCAATCTTTCCCCTATCTATCAAAAAAGCATTAAGGATCTGAAATTCCTTGTTTTTGAAACTTTAAAAGAAGAAAATGTTATTGTCGTACTTTTCGGTTCCAGGGCAAGGGGGGATTTTAGTCGGGTCTCTGATATAGACATTGGGATCATTCCCGGGAAACATTTTGACCGGAGAAAATTGGTTTTCTTAAAAGAAAGAATTGAGGACCTTAATATTCCATATACAGTTGATGTTGTAGATCTTTCCCGGGTTTCGGAAGTTTTTAAAAACAAAGCGCTAAGAGAAGGGGTCGTATGGACACGTTAAAGCTCAGGATCGAATACGCCAAAAAAGCACTCAGAACTTTAAAAGCTATCACAGAAGAACCTTTTTCAGTAATAGTTAGGGATGCGGCTATCCAGAGGTTTGAATATACTTCTGAGGTCTTCTGGAAAGTCGTTAAGGGCTACCTTGATATTCAAGAAGGAATCATCTGCAACTCTCCCAAGTCCTGTTTCAAGGAAGCTTTCAAGGTTGGTCTTCTTTCTGAAGAGGAAACCGTAAAAATTCTTGAAATGGTGGATGACAGAAATCTCACATCTCACACTTACCATGAGGACGTCGCGGAAGAAATCTATCGCAAAATAAAGGATTACTGGAAACTTATGGATGAGGTTTGCAGGCGGGTTGTTGAAAAAATAGAGCTGGACTTTCCGGGGAGCCCGGCAGAAAAATAAAAATAAAGTTGTAAAAATCCGGTTGGGATTTGTTTTTTGATTCTTTGAATGGGGATGATTTCTCTGTTTTTTGTTTTTTCAGGGGTTTTGCGCTCTGGCCGCGCTGAGGTGTGAGACATGACAGGTTTGAGACAGCTATTGAAGCTGCCTCGTTTTCCATTTTGCTTTCCATAATAGTGCAATTCCTAAAATAGTAAGAATTAGCATTTGCCAGTTTTGTGAAAGCGGGCCTAAACCAACCGATCCTTCAAGGGTATCACGGACTTCATCAAATGCGGCGTGATACACAGTCACTACAGCTAAACTTTGTGTGCTTGACCAGATGTAGGCAAATACAACTGCATGCATAATTGTCGGTATTAAACTGATAAGCATAACAAGGGGCACTGAAACCAGAGGATTACCCGTCATTTTCAGTCCCATCACAACTAAAACTGGCAGGTGCCAGACCCAGGTGATAAAACCATGCAAAAGTAGTGCGCGGCGGGTACTGTATCGAGCAAATAAGCGGGGTAACAAATATCCACGCCAACCGAACTCTTCTCCAAAAGCCGGAATAAGCGTGATTGTAAAGCTAAGTAAAAACCCAGCCAGAATAGTTGTGGGGCTTACTTCTTGAGGAGCTTTATATATTCCCAGCAGCTGTTCAATTACTCTCGGGAAAACCCACAAAAATAATGCCAGTGCAAAAGCGTATACATAATGCCTGGGTTTGCCCCATTGCCAGCCGGCATTTTCAAACCCATCCCTGAATACAAACTTGCCGGCAATATAAGTGCCGACAGCAACCATGATCATTGATACTAAAAGGAGAGGTTTGAAGGCTTCCCCTAAATATGGGTAGGCAATCTGAAAAGGCCATGAAAGAGCAAAAACAATTAACAAATAGACTTTTAATGAAAAGGGATGGTCAAAGGTTCCGTTTTTCATGAAAATAATGTTTTGAATTATGATAAATACTTTTTGAAAGCTTGATCTCTGCGCCAGGTGTGCATTACAATACGGGTGTGTACTGTTTTTGTGACCTCTTCTTCTTTACTATTAATACTCAGCTTTTTTCTCCTGTTTGATGCCTGAAACGTTCATTGGAGAGTCTGGATATTATTTGGGTGTTCATATATAATTCTCTTATACAAGCTCAACAGCTTTTAATATCACAAGTTTCTAAAGCTAGAGTCGGTGGGGTAAATATGGCATTTTCAATATGAAGATGCCTCTTTGAGATTACGTCGGATAGTGTATACTATACAGGATGTCTTCAAACAGAAGGCTTCTTTTTGAGATAGAGTTGGGTAGAATACGTTATACACAGGGCATTTTCAAACAGAGAATGCTTTGAGGTAATGTCTGATAGAATACATTGTCAGTGGGGTAATGGTAAAATGTTAGTAAAAAGTTTAAAAGAAATCATAAAAACTGTAATAGAAGAGAAAAGTGTACAAACGGAAACGATTATGAAGATGGCGGAATGGGTCCATAGTCTGGAGTTTCTAACAATAAAGGTGATAATATTTTCTTTAACTGTTTATCACCTGTATGAATATACGGTTAAAACAATTGTACTTTAAAACTGCACTTTAAAAGTGCGGCCAATATGGTACTGCAGGTTTGCCTCCTTTCGAGGTTAAATCGAAAAGTCTGCTTTCTACTGAGAACGAAATGTATCCAGGCTAATGTTAAGGGGGATCCGGTGGGATACCAGTGTTCAGTTAAAGAGACAGACGGCTGCCACTTTTGGTATGGCAGGACTTATGCATTTCAACTTTACTCATATGAAACGGGAAATGAGAAATGAGAAATGAGAAATGAGAAATGAGAGGTAAAATAAAATGAGAACCGTAAATCTGAGGCCCCAAACGTTAAGGCAAAATGCTTTTTCAAAGCTCGGGTCTGTCAGGTTCCATTTCATAACCGTATAAATCATATCCGCAGAAAAGGAGGCTTTGCTTCAAACATGGCTTCAAAACGCCCGGGGTTGAAATAATCCATATAGGGTGGCTCAAACCTCCTCCTCTAATACCCCGCCTGTTTCAAAAATCCTCGGGTGCAAAAAGCTAACTGGAAATAAATAACCAGTTAGAGTCATAAAAGGAAAAATTCTCAAACCAGAAGAAGTGTTGTCAGATCAAAACTCAGATCAAAATAAACGTTCAAACTAAAAGAAAGTATCATCAAATCAGAGTCATACAGTTTTAAATATTCTTCAATGATGAACTGATTCTTGTGGGATTTTTCAATAGCTACGACTGGAATACTTTAAGTTTAGGTTCTAAGTTTCCATTTTTCCTTTACTTTTATCCATATTGGAATCTTGCCCTCATTAAGGGTGAGAATCCTTTCCATTTACCAGTACTGAAACACCGTTTGTTGAAATAAGTAAATAAATTATAACAAAAATTAGTTAGGCCACTATCGGTTTTAAATGGTCTTGCTTTGTCTACGATATCACATATCAAAGAAAATATCTGTTTCATTGTATTATCCGTCTCAGGTGTAAAACCTTTTTTCAAGAAGTTTACATTCTTCTTGAAAATCTCTTCTGCATAAGAAATCGCTTTATGAGACGCTTCTGAAAGTTCCAGATTAGAGTCAAATTTTCGTATCTTTTGAATATATGCAACAGCACTGATGGCCGTATAAGAACGGATCAACTGACAGATCTCATTGTACACAACCCTGTCATTATCTGGGATCTCTTCAATAGAGTTAAATTCCTCATAATATCTCTTGCTAACGTTTTTTAATTGATGAAATCTTCCCAATAGGTTTCCAAACTTTTTTTCCAGCCTTTTTTGATCCAATCTCCATCAACATACAATGTTTTGCCAAAGGCAACTTTTTGATCCAAAAGTTCTTGCTTTGAAAGTTCTGCTTGTTTTTGTTCATATAACCATAGTGAAGTTGCACAAGGAGCTCTTCCACAGAAGGCTATCAAGCCCTATGTATATGTTTCTCCAATTAGTCGAGAATTGTTTAGACTGCATCGTCCATCATATCTAACATTCATTTGTTTATCCTAACGTTCAGAACTGTAATTTGCAGAACCAGGAACATCAATAATCTGATCATGAAAAGGTTTCTTACAAGCAGGACAAAACCAGTATGTAACATTGCGAGCTATAGTGTCGTGACTTGACAAAATAAAACGAGTGTAGTAAGAGTTCACATGTAATTTATTGCCACAATCATCAAAATGAATAGGAGATAATACGGAGAACATAGGTTAGTATCGATTTCCAACCAAAACTTTTGGCAAAGGAATCATTATTTTACCGTCAACTACCGTTTTTATCATTGACTTATCTATTGCGACGTTTCCTTTTCCCATAAATAGAGAAATTATTAAAATATAATTAAAATTTTACTGTTTTGTACGATTTAGAGAGGAAAATCTAAAGACCAGAAAATAATAAAAAGTCTCAAAATTTTAATATAATATAGGCTGGAGCAGAGTATCGATTTTAGGTAAAGAGGGCAAAGTTTGAGGCCGATTTATTAAAGAGGGCAAAGTTTGAGGTCGATTTATGGTACAAAATCGATAGCTTTCGGGCAAGAAAACTCCTTAACCGATGACCAATGGATGCCTCTATAATTTCGCTTTAGCTGAAAGAAAAGAAGTGTGGGAAATCGAACAGAGAACTGTAATGTACGTAGAACAACAGAATCAGCTTCCAGCATTGAAAGAAAAATTCCCTGAGTACAATATTGTATATTCCAAAATATTACAATCAGTGTTGAAAAAGCTCGATGCTAATTATAAATCATTCTTCTCACTCTGGAAAAATGGTGATAAGTCTGCAAGACCTCCAAAGTTCATAAGTGGAAAATACTTTATGACTTTGGTTTACAATCAAAGCGGATTCAAAATCAATTGTGGTAAAATCAGTTTCTCTCATTAGGTAAATGAAATTCCATTATCTTTTGAAGTCGGAAACGTCCGTGATTTGTTGGCAATCAAGCAGATAGAAATCTACAATTATGATCCGTACAAGGGTAGAGGAAATTTCGTTGTATCAATAACATATGATGAAAATCTTATAAGTCCTATAACAGAGTATGTTGATAACGATTTGTATCAAGCAATAGATTTAGGAATCACGAAAATAGTAACAGCAGTAAACACTCAAGGAAAATTCTTTGAAGTTAAAACACCACGTTCAGATCAATACTGGAATACTAAAATAGATACAATCAAATCCAGAAAAGATCACTGTAAAAAAGGAAGCAATAGATGGAATAGACTGCACAAAACATGTATAAAGATGGAAGCAAAAAAGTCTAATCAGATAAAAGATTTTCAACATAAGCTTTCTAAAACCATGATTGAAAACACCAGAGCCAATACAATAATTGTTGGTGATCTGAATGTAAAAAAAATGGCTCAATCAAAGAAAGTAACTGGAAAAAGAAAACGTTCTCAGAATAGATCAACCCAGAATCAAGGATACCTTTCTCGTTTCATCGAATTCTTGACCTACAAAGCAGAGCTTACAGGTAAAAGAGTAATAAGAATTGATGAAGCTTATACATCAAAGGAGTGCTGTATCTGTGGAAAAAGACACGGCATGCCTCTTTGGGAAAGAATTATGATATGTGATTGTGGAAACGTTATTGATAGAAACAATGTTATCAACATCATGAAGTGATTCTTATCACAAAATGCTTTGCGGACAGGCTATCAGAAATTTTCTGATAATCTTCGACAAACAGGATTACAGATGGATACTTGCATTATGCAAATATCCAGGTGACGTAATTACTCGAAGGAAGCTCCGTCCTTGCTTTCATCAGAAAGCAGGACGGGGTAGTTCACGCTTATTCCTTGTTTAGTTTTCCTTTATCGCTTCTTTATCTTTCTATCTCAGATAGGAACAACTTTCCTGCCGTATGCGTCATTTAGCACTTCCCCAAGGCCGGTGTACAGGGCTCCAAGTCCCATGATAAGTCCATCATAGCCGGCTATGACGAGCAGGCCTGCGTTTCCTGTGGCGTTTACGATAGCCAGCAGCATGAACAGCAGAAAGAGGGTCACAAATACGAACATTATCGCTTTGCTGCCCAGTTTCAGGGTGGCTATAAGCATAACGAAGGTATAAACTCCCCAGAGGAAGAGGTAGGCTGCAAGTGACATAGGTTCAGGGCCTGCAATCCAGCCGATTTCGGGCATGAGTATAAGACCTGCAAGGGAGAACCAGAACAGGCCGAATGCGCAGAAGGCTGTTCCTCCAAAAACACTTCCCTTTTTCCAGGCCATTAAGCCTGCAAAGACCTGGGCAAAGCCGCCGAGGAATATTGCCATAGACACTATCATCGAGTCCACAGGGTAAACACCTATGTAACTAAGGCTCAGGAGGACTGCTGAAAGACCAAGACCCGTAAATCCCAGAGGTGTAGGGTTTGCGGTCCTGTCCTTTATGTCTGTTATCATTTCCTGTGCTTCTACCATCAATATCACTCCCCGGATTTTTCTCCGGAATTTTAATGGAAATTTTTAATTCACTGGAGATTTTCAATTCACTGGAGATTTTCAATTCTAATTTTGATTATCACAAGCAGTAGCACTACTGAAAGGTTCTGTACGGAACCTTTTGAGTCACGAATATGATGAAAAGAAAAACAATTCTGTACAGTTCCCTTTCTCATTCCTTTTGTGACAGTTCCCTTTCTCATTCCTTTTGTTATTCTTTTTGTGTCGGAACCCCCCGGTTTGTTCCACCCCCGAAGACATATTATTATAAAATATATCGCTCCACATATATTTTTTCTTATTTTTATACTAATATTAACATAGAATCTTTCCTCCGGTTTTTCATTCCATGCATCCTTTTTCCATTAATTTTAAATCATCCTGAAACTTATGGGAAAACAGATGACCCCAAAAATTCTTGTTACCAATGATGACGGTGTTTATTCCACAGGCCTGAAAGCTGCTTTTGACAGCGTTTCAGATCTGGGGGAAGTTACGATTTCGGCTCCTGCTGTCCAGCAGAGCGGGGTCGGACGTTCGATTTCTATCTTTGAGCCTCTCCGGATTACAAAAACAGACGTAGGAGGCGCACCTGCTTATGCTGTGGGCGGCACTCCAACGGATTCTGTAATTCTGGGCATCTTTACTATCCTCAAGCAAATGCCAGACCTGGTGCTCTCTGGCTTTAACATTGGAGAGAATATCAGCACGGATACGATCACCACCTCCGGGACTATCGGAGGAGCCCTTGAAGCTGCAAGCTATGGCGTTCCGGCAATTGCCGCCTCCATGCAGGTGCTTGACGAAGGCCAGAAATTCGACGATCCCAGGGACTACCATAGGGAACGCTTCGAAGCCGGGATTAAAATCGTAAACAGAGTGGCTCGAAACGTCCTCAGGTACGGCATGCCTGAAAATGTGGATCTCCTGAACATTAATATTCCCTATCATGCTGAAGAAGATACTCCGATAGAGATAACCCGCCTTGCGAGGAAGATCTTTAAAACTGATGTGGAAGAGCGGTGTGACCCCAGGGGAAGGCCTTATTATTGGATTGCAGGGGACCTGATCCGCGAAGAAGAGGAAGGGACTGATGTGCACGCTATCATGCAGAAAGGGCACGTCTCAATAACTCCGATCTCCCTGGACTCGACGGCAAGAATAGAGTTTTCAGAGATCGAAAAATATCTCTGAGCCTTTGAGTCCTTAATAGTCTCTAAAATAGAAGGACAGGCTCACTGAAAAAAGAATAAAATAACTTTCCAAAAAGTAGGAGAAGAGCTTTCCGACAAAAATACTGGTTTTTTTTCCATCTCAGCCTGAAACCCTGTTTGTTTTTTGTTTTATTCTTTTTCTACTTTTATGGAAATTTCTTTCCATTCGTCGTCAACTGCGTGGAGTGACTCAACCATCGCTTTGACCACGTTTCCTAAGATTTTCTGGATAAACTCGTTCGTGGGAATTTTTTTGTCATCTACTAAAAGTTCTATTTTCACTTTTTTTCCTCCTAATTTTCCAGAGTTTTCTCCTTTTCTTTCATTACTTGTAACTATTCAGCCACTGATAAAAAAGTATGTTTTTTCAGCAAAATGCTGAAATTCTCAGAATAATAGCGGCGCTCCTTTGAGCGCCGCGAGAATACCGTCTATAACAGGTAAATCGTTCTTTTTAATGGTTGAGATATAAGCTCTAATTCTGCAGAAAGCTTCCGCTCCTTGTATAGTTCTGAAAGTTCCTGATATTTTCTGCTGTAATTTCATCATCCTTATGTCTCTTTCTGCTTGGTTATTCTCAAACGGAACTCTCAAGTCATTGAGGAATCTCAGGATCTGTTTTTTGTTTTCTATAAACCTGTCAAGTAGGTTCCTTGCTTTTGTTTTTGGATTTTTACCACGTTTTCCTTGTTTTTCAGGGTTTAGAGAAGGTGGATTTTCTTCAATCCCTTTCATGACTACAGCATCGAACCTTTCTTCTAACACTTTAATTTGCTCAAAGTCCAGATCTTTGACCTGCTCTTTACACTCATCAGTATACTTTTTCATTTCTGTTAACAGTTCATTCATCTCTTTAGCCCATTGCTGTTTATAGTTCTCCTCAATTCCAGTAAGTTCTCTCTGGAGATGAGCATTGCAAAGAGCATGATCACATTCATAACTGTTATAGGGTTTCCATCCGTCATGAACTGCTATTCCTTTAAACTCTGGAAGAATTCCCATGGCATTAATTGCTTCTGATCCTCTTTTTGAGTGAGCAAAATAACAGGTGTATTTGTCATTAGAAGCTACATGAAGCCAATGCCTTTTTCCTTCAATTTTCATCCCAGTTTCATCACAATGGATTACAGGAGAAGTTATTAACCTCTCTGACTCACATTTTCAAACTCCTCTAAATTCCGGAAGCATTCTTTTTCTGCTCTGATTATCGTAGCAGAACAGATTTTTATCCCCATAACGTCATCAAAAAACTCTAAAATCCTTTTATAGGGAATAAACTGGTAGTTTTTACAGTAAATTGCTGAAGCTAAAATATTAGGACCATACTGGACGGGATATTTCACAGATTCTGGAAAAGAAGCTTTATTTGATTTTCCACAGTGAGTACAGGTCTTAATCTGACTTCGATGTTCCGTAACAATTAGATTTACAGGAGGAATATCAAAAATTTGTCTTCTCTCATAAGCTTCAACTTCAACATCCTCAAGAGTATGTCCACATTCTTTGCAGCAGGTCAAAGAATGTTCAATTACCTAATCAGGATCATTAACCATATCAAGAGTTGTGCCTGGATGACCTTCTTGACCTCCAGGTTTCTTCCCACTCTTTTTCCGGAGACTCTTGGGATTAGGTTTTTCTTTGACTGAAAAGTCAGTAGAAGGAGGTTTACTGCTGTTTCTGCTATTTTGATTTAAGCGAGATTCTAAAATCCTTACACGTTCTTCTAGTTCAGCAATTCGAATAGCTTGTTCTTCTATGATAGTTTCAAGTCTCTGGATTACAGAAATTACAGCTTCAGGACCAGCTTCATAGATAACGAGGATCTCTTCACGTGTAAGCATAATAACGAAACAAAATAGGATTCAATTTATATGCAATTTTTCCTCGAAAAGAGGAAAAATTGTAGCCTTTCAAAGGCTACCTGAATTGTTACCATTACTTTTTTATGTCTTCTTTTGTTTTTTTCCTTATTTCTATTTTAGGAGTACAGTAAGGTTTCCTCCGGCTTACCGCAAGTCTGAGCAGTTTTTCGATCTCTTCGGGGTTCTTTGCTTCCCGGGCATCAACAAGGTTATCGTGTACAAGCAGGCAGGGTTTTAACTTCCCATCGGCAGTGACCCTGAGCCTGCTGCAGTGGGCGCAGAACTCTGAATTGTCCATTGGCTGCACAAATTCTACTTCCACCCCGTCGATAATGTATTTTTTCCGGTGGTGCAGGTGCCGGACTCTTACCTCGCTTGCTCGTTCATCGAGGCTTTTTTCAAGGGCTTTTGAGTCAATAGTATACTTTGAAAGTTGAGGGTCAATATCCATGAGTTCGATCAACTGGAGGATAACTTTTCCTTTATAAGGCCGGACAAAGTCTATCATTGTATCGATCTCATTGTCGTTTATACCTTTCAGAAGCACCATATTCAGCTTTATCGGTGTCAGTCCAGCTTCAACTGCACTGTCGATGCCTTTTATGACTTTCTCAAGAGAGCCCTTTGGGGCTCTGGTAATCGCTTCATACTTTTCGGGGACAAGGGAATCCAGGCTCACATTTATTCTGTCCAGACCCGCAGCTTTCAGAGTTTTTGCACGCTTTTCAAGCAGGATGCCATTTGTGGTTGCTGAGACTTCTTTCAGAGGAGGGAGACAGGCAAGGATTTCCTCAAAGTCCTTTCTAAAAAGTGGTTCTCCCCCTGAGAACTTTACTTTGCGGACTCCGAATTTCGCTGCTTCCCGGACAATCCCGCAGATAAGCTCCGGACTCATCTCGTGTCCTACGGGGCCACAGGTGCAACAGTCTGCTCCTTCATTATGGCAGTACATGCAGGAAAGGTTACACCTTTCGGTAATGGATATGCGGAGCCCGGTTACTTTGCGCCCGTAAGGGTCAACCAGGATTTCTGTTCCTTTTTTTTCCGGAAGCGGGGAATTTTTCCCTGAATTGTTGTCCTTCATATTTCTCTGGCGTATTTATATTATCTAGGTAATAATATTTTTTGGTAGAATAATGATCTGGTTATCTGGAATTACCAAAAGTGCAACGATCAAAAGTATAATGGCTAAAAAGAATATTTGATAGTGATATGTTTCATCTACTATAATACATAATTGTAGCTAATATAAATTGGTAGCGCATATTTACTTAAGGTTAATATTCATGTATGTCGACGCTAATACCCCTCATATTTTTTCAAATTTGTGACAATCTGCTATATCAAAAAAATCATTTTACTGATATAATATCAACAAAATGACCAATAGTCAAGTATTGTTTTCCTATCCTGGCAGGGGTTCGAAATATGGATTATTTCTCGAAAATTTGTTTCATTGTTTGCATTTCTTTTTTGAAACTTCTATAAAATGCTCGAAACAGCTTGATTAATAACCTTATATATATTAATTTATACAATAGTTACCAAATGACAAAAGGAATACTTATAGCAGGAACTCATAGCGGAGTTGGAAAAACCACAGTTTCCATGGGTATTATGGCTGCCCTTAAGCACAGGCAACTAAAAGTCCAGCCTTATAAGGTAGGGCCGGATTACATTGACCCTTCCCACCACACAGCTATCTGCGGGCGTTCTTCTAGGAATCTGGACACCTATATGATGGGGACGGAAGGGGTGAGGCAGACAGTTGCCCGTACGTCTGCAGACGCTGACATTGCTGTTGTTGAAGGGGTCATGGGGCTCTTTGACGGGATTGACTCTACGGAAATTGCAAGCTCGGCGCACGTTGCAAAGACTCTGGATATTCCGGTGATTTTGGTAATCAATGTCCATGGCATGTCCAGAAGTGCCGCAGCTCTTCTGAAGGGCTATTCAGAATTCGATCCGGAAGTCAGGGTCGCAGGCGTTATCCTGAATCAGGTAGGCAGCCTTCGCCATGCAGAACTTGTAAAGAATGCGCTTCCGGGCAACATTCCTATCATCGGCACAATTCCCCGAAGGAAAGAAATTGAGGTTCCTTCAAGGCACCTTGGACTCTACATGGCGCATGAAAAGGATTACAACACTGCGGAAATGGCATCTTTTATTGAAGAAAACGTTGACCTTGATGCGGTGCTTGAACTTGCTGAGCCCTGTCCCGTTCCGGAAGTTGATGTAATTCAGAAACAGGGAACAGACCTCAAGATCGGAGTTGCCTGGGACCCTGCTTTTTGTTTCTATTATCGGGATATGTTTGATGCATTCGAGGATAACGGAGCAGAAGTCGTATTTTTTAGCCCTATGGAAGGTGATGTTCCGGATGTGGATGGGATTTACCTCGGAGGCGGCTACCCTGAACTCTATGCAGAAGTCCTTGAAAGTTCGGAAACCACCCGGAAACTCAAAGGGCTTGCAGCTGACGGCCTGCCCATTTATGCGGAATGTGGTGGCCTGCTCTATCTCTGTGGGACCTATGAAGTTGATGACAGGACTTATAAACTGGCTGATGTTGTGCCTGCAAATACCCGCATGACAAACCGTCTGAAAGCTCTCGGATATACCGAAGCCCGTCCTCTCGACAAAAACTTCTCTTCCCACAATATCAGGGGGCATGAGTTCCATTACTCCATCACGGAATGCGACAGAGATTCCAGGTTTGCATACGAAATGATCCGTGGGAAAGGCATACAGGACGGTTTTGACGGGCTTATCGAGCACAATACCCTCGCAGGGTATATGCACTCTCATCCTGCCAGTTTCCCGGTAGGTAAGTTCGTGGGAAAGTGCAGGGAATACAAAAGACGGTAAAGTTTCAGGACTTAGATCATGTTCAGGACTTAGATCATGTTCAGGACTTAGATCATGTTCAGGACTCAGGTAAAGATTCAATGGCTTACGTAATTGCCTGTAAAACGGGCAATCTTTTATTTTTCATAGCCTTTGTATTTAATTTTCATAATTTTTGTATTGAAATATGCCTCTTCTGAACGTTGTTTTGTGCTATGCTACAGAAAAGATGAGGATTGGTTCCTCGGATTCGCATTACAGGATGTGATTCCAAATCACCCATAAGCTACTTTGGTCAAAAGCCACGGTAGTGAGTGTTATGGGAAAAAGCGAGGCTGTGACTTCGTCAGGTGCATGCTAGGGAGCTGAATGAAACTGAACCAGTGTTGACGTATCGAACGATGATGTCATCAAAACCAGGTGGTGTGATAGGTGGCGTGATAGGTGGCGTGACTAACCTGGGATGAGTCTGGAAGATACCCTGTTTACTGACCAGGTGGTGACCGGTATAGCTGGCAGGAACCTAGTGTCTTTGCAATTTATTATGGTGCATAAGGTTTAGACATTTTCTCATCAGCAACTTTTCCCGTTAAATCAAATAGATTTTTCATTTCTCAATCCTCCTACTTTTTCATTATCTTTTACGTAATTCGGCATTTTTAAATGTTGGTATGTTTGACTATTTGGTCTCTAATCGAATTTGATACTTTCAGCTTGCTAGGCTGAGATTTATAAATACCGAAGTAATTTTTAGGAATAGAGGCAATTTCTTAAAATGGATACTGAAAATGGATACTGAGAAGATTTGTTGAACGAGGTTTCACCATTGTATTATCAATGATTTGGAACAATGAATATCCAGTATCGTGCTCACCGCAAAAGGAGGGAATTAAATGAAATTTATATGTCCACTTATTGTTGTCAACAATATGGAAATTTCCAGAAACTTTTACGAAAAAGTTCTCGATCAAAAAGTACAGTGTGATTTTGGTGAAAACGTTTCATTTGAGAGTGGTTTTGCGATACATTTAAAGTCGCATTTTTCAGATTTGATAAACATAAACAAAAAAGACATCATTCAAAAATCAAATAATTCTGAATTGTATTTTGAAGAAGAAGATTTAGATAGTTTCCTTCAAAAGCTGAAAGACGTGGATTCCATTGAATATGTACACGGAATAAAAGACCAGCCCTGGGGACAGCGGGTTATCAGATTTTACGATCCTGATATGCATATTGTTGAGGTTGGGGAACCAATGGAAAGCGTAGTAAAAAGATTCCTGAGTGAAGGATCGTCGGTAGAAGAAACTGCAAAACGCACTTTAATGCCAGAGGAATTTGTCAGACAGTTTTTATAATCAGCCAATGGCTGGTAACCTTTCATTTCTCTTTAATTTCATTTCTCTTTTTCATTTCCCTTTTTCCCTCCCTCTTCTTTTTCTTTTTCTTCTCTCTGTTCATTTTCTTTATTTTTTATAAATGTTTTTCTCTCGTAATACCCCAGAGGATGGCTAATTTTCTCGCAGAGCCTGTCTTTTCCGATACAGTTGCCGTAGGTCCTCATAGTGTCGCAGGCAGGGGGTTTGTATACGTTGCCTGTAGCGCCTGCGATGTGTTCTATCTGGTAGAGGGTTTTTTCCGCATCAAAATCAGGAGAGATGTTGAAAAGGTTTAGGATTTCATCCACTGACATCCCCACGTTCAGCAAGAATGAAGTCATTGCAAAACGCATCGAATGGGCAAGGTTAACCCCTCCCTGGACGTTTGCAAGGGCATGGGAAATGCAGGGGGGGAAGAGTTCGGGCTCGACAACCCCAAAGTTCGTAGCTCCGAATTTCTTTTTCTGAACCTCAAACTGTTCTTTTATCTCGGAAACATGGGGGGAACAGAAGCTGGAGACTTCGGGAGGGATTTCCGAGATCGGGAAGGACTGTTCGATTCTTTCCCTGACTGCTTCTTCAAGAAGCCTTGCAAACTCTTCCTTTGTTATTTTTATCTTACCTGCCCTGAGCTGGCGGTTTGTCAGTTTCCAGGTGGGGTCTTTGAGGGAATTTGAAAAGCGGATATAGTCCGTAAAATGCATACTGAAATAGGAGTCTCTGAAATCTGCCAGGATTCCAAAGTCTTCCCCGAATTCGAGCAAAAAGTCCGGGGTTTCGTTTCTCAAAAAAGTATAAGCAGCCTTGGCTTCTGCCAGGGCATAGCGCCGGGTAAAGAGCTGGTCATCCACACAGGCAACCAGCATCCTGGCAAAGGGATAGGAAAGGAGTTCCGAGAGCACCTGGGCTTCCCCAGATACAGGGGATTTTTTAATTTCTCCTTCAAGAGCTTCTTTTGCCCTTTCTATTCCACGGGCTCTTGCAGCCCTGTAAGCTCGCGAATTGAGCAGGCTTTCCAGAGAAATTCCCAGGTTTCCAACATGGGCAGATGCTTCTGAAATAAATGGGTAATATGCAAGTTTTTCGGCCTGCATGCCATCCTTAGTCTGATTCTATTCTCGGAGCCAGGAGGTAAGATATTCTTCCTGCACCGTTTGCAATTTCAAAGTCAATCAGGACAGGGAAATCTCTGCCAAGAGAGAGAGTAACCTCATTTACCTTGTTTGTGGGCTTGACTATATCTGTCAGGTAGTCAAGGGAGAAGAGGGAACAGGCTTCACCTGCTTTAAGGTCAATTAACTGGTCTCTGCCCATCTCCAGGCGGACTTTATCGGTATCGCCCTTAGCTTCTATATAGAAAGTATCGCCAGAAACTCCCATGAGCATATGGTCGCTTATTTTTTCCGCGGCTTTTACGGCACGCCTGAGGTCTGCACCATTCAGGACAACTTTGGCAGGCAGCTCGAGTTGGGGAACTCTGGGTTCTGCACGGATTGTCGAAGGATCCAGAAGAGAAAGAGTATAGGACAGCCCTCCTACATCAATCAGGAGTTTATTGCTTCCTTCTTCAAGTTCCATTCGGACTGTATCGCTCCTTTCCGCAATTCCCAGAAGGTCGGTAATCTTATTCAGGTCAATCCCGATCTCACACTCATCAGCGCTGTATTCATCAAAAGCCGATGATCCAAGCTCAAAAATTCCCATTGCAACGTTAGCAGGGTCAACTGCTTTTACCGAAATACCTTCGGGTTTAATCTTGAATCGAACCTCATCTACAATTACAGCCAGTGCGGCAATCGCGTCTTTCAGAAGCTCTGCATTAATTGCTGCCTTGAACATGATTCTTCTCCATCAAATAAATTTAAGCCTTAAACTCCTTATCTATCCCTGGATATATAAATTTCCTTACAATTTGGTATTTTTTATCCTTTTGAGGAAAATTTTCCGAATCGGAATAAGTAGCCATATATGGAATCGGGATAAATTATTAGATTCAAAGTCCCGGCAACTATATAAATCTTGGTCAGAAAATCAGGAAGTTTCAGGCTCTGTCTGAGACATTAAAGAAGTTCTGACCTGAAAATTCGTTTTCCAGAAGTATATTTTCCAAATAAGAAGGGTCCGGCAGGAAAAGGGTGTGGAATTTAGTCGTATTCTCTCCAGGTAAACCCGCATTTCGTACACTTCAGGAAACGGGTTTCGGATTCGTCTGCAGACCTGAGTTGTCTGAGCCACCAGGCCGCAGTATTGTTCCCGCACTCCGGGCACTTTACACTCGTTGTTGGCAGGCCTGAAGTCTGTTCACCTTCGAGTACCACTACTTCATGATCGTCAATTTTGGCTTTGGAGACGAAATTCTTTGCGTTATTTTCAATCGGTATTATGTTCCCACACTTTCTGCAATGGTAGTTACCATCTTTAGGAAACATCATACTTTTGCATTTGGTACAGAACTGCATTAATATCACTTTTTGCGTCATTTATCATTTTATTGTGGTCAAAAGCCAGCTCAGGAATTGAATCGAGCTCAAAAAGTTCAACGGCATCAGCGTCAGAACCCGATTCTAAATTTCCGTGTCCTTGTGCAAGATAGCACACTGAGACCGTATGTCTCCTGGGGTCGCGTTCAGGATCGGAATAGACACCGACGAGTTTGAGAATCTCTACAGAAAGGCCCGTTTCTTCAAAAGCTTCCCTGAAAGCTGCGTTTTCTGTACTTTCCCCGATTTCAACGAAGCCACCAGGAAGGGCAAATTTTCCTTCATAAGGAGGATATTTTCTCTTCACCAGAACAAGCTTGTTTTTAAAGAGAATTACAGCATCAACAGTTAAGCTGGGGGTATTATTTTTCATAAAACGCCTTCACAGTTCACTTTCCGGGAGATCTTTTCTCTCTGCCAATCTACTTCCTGATTAGCTTTTTCTGGCGTTTTGCCAGATAAAATAATATATTATTATTGTGCATATTGTAGAGACTCGTCATCATATTTCAATTATTCTTCTCAATTTTTTTATTCTTCTCAATTCTTTTTTGAGTTGTTCTCCGGTTTTCTATGCTTTGAGTCAAGTCTCTATCAAGCAGAAAATCCCCTTATGCAGTAGTCTCTATTAAAGGTTTCTCTTTTATAGATTACCAAAAAGCTCTTTATCTCTTTTTTTCATAACTTTTTAATCCGGAGAATTTTTCCTATAAAAAAATGCTTCATAATCCGTTATTTTTCTATAATAGAAATTTGTTATTTATCTACAGGGCTCTTAACATCATTAAATGCCTGACTGCAAATATCTGGGCAGGTATTTATATATCTAGAGTTAGGTCAGATGCTTGTAATCCACAATGTTCAATAGTTTTACCCTGAAACCGTCTGCATCATGCTATCATAATGCCGAAACTGCCTCATCTGGTAGATATTATCTTTCAGGTATGTATCTGCAAGCGCTATGCAATAGTTTCTAGGGGATAATTATTCACAAGACTGTAAAAGTCGTTATATCAAAGTAAAATCCATAACCTTTGAATTCCTTAATACTTATGCTTATGAAAACTTTAAGTCCTTTGTAGAAGCTCTATGGAAATCTATTAATTATTTTATAGAATTCCATGTTCTACTTTCCGGAAACTTCAGAGTTTGTTCGGGATTTTCCAATATCAAAAAAGAACTATAGAATCTGGAATATCTTCGTCCCGGGCAAAAAGGTGCGTGAAAAATGATAGAAAGTGTACTCTGGCTCGCAGTTGGGTTAATGATAGCGTCGTCAGTTATCCCCAGAACCTTAAGAGTTAGTAAACTGGTAGGGGGAATAGGGTGGGGTGTGTTTTCCATCCATTGGGGTTACCAGCCTCTCCACTATGTTGAGACCTTGGACTATGCCAATGTGGTCCTTACGTTTGTATTTACTCTGTTCTGCTTACTTGTGGCATATATAATGTTTCGGGAGTACAGGGAAGGTCCTCTTCTTATTCAAAAGAATCGAGAAGTGATGCACTCGGAAGTTTCAGCTAAGATTGAGGGAGGTTCCCTTGACATAACTTCAATGCTTACAAGTGCAAGTGCTCTTGGTGCTCTTGTTTATTTCCCTTTTGCAAATTTCTCTTCCCTGAATACCTGGATTATTGGAAACGTTACTTCACAGGTTCTCTGGGTGCTTCAGTACTTCGAGATTCCGGCATACATGAAAGCCTGGAATATGATAACTCTTAATGGGTATACTGTTGAGATTATCCTTGCCTGTACCGCAATTGAAAGCATTGCTCTTTTTATGGGGCTAATAGGCGCGGTCAAAGCTCCCCTGAATCGTCTGGTTATGGCTTTCATTGTATCCGTACCTGTGATCTATGTGCTCAACCTTATCAGGGACATTTTTGTGGTTGTAGCTTATGGAGAACAGTGGTTTGGGGCTGATAGTTTCATAATTGCTCATAACTATATTGCAAAGGCAGGATCAGGGGTCGCTCTCTTTATAATTTCATATGCAGTACTCAAGATTCTCCCTGAGTTGCTGGGAATGATCGATGGTCTCTGGGTCATACTTTCCGAAGAATTGAAATATCTGCTGCGTAGATTTGCTAGGGACTGAGATCAATGATTGCAAAAGGATCTGAACCCTGGCTTTTTACAGTTGCTTCTGTAACTGCCCTGTTTGCCATTCTCTCTAGGGCGATGGATAGTTTACCCTTCCTCAATCATGCAGCTCAGATGGGGATGGCACTAACTTTCTTTATGGTTGTCTTTTTCAGGGATCCTGAAAGAAAGGTAGAAATCTCTGACACTTATATGATCTCCCCTGCTGATGGTACGGTTATCGACATCAGAGACAGAAAAATCTGCATTTTTATGTTTCTTCAAAATGTACATGTAAATAGAGCTCCGATTTCCGGAAGAATCAAGGAAATTACCTACAAGAAAGGGGGTTATCTCCCGGCTTTTTGTAAGGATTCGGAAAGGAATGAAAGAAACGAGTTTATTATCCATAGCAAGTACGGGGATGTAGAGGTCACACAGATTGCAGGCATCATCGCCCGCAGGATTGTCACATATTCCAGTGTGAATGAAGTTGTTGAACAGGGGCAACGTATCGGAATGATCCGTTTCGGGTCAAGAGTAGATGTAACAATTCCTCATGATTTTGACATTACAGTTCGTAAAGGGGAGCGAGTGCTTGCAGGCAAGACCGTTATAGCAACAATAAAAAATGACAGGGACTTTTAAATATGAACGTATTTCAAATGTTAAGACTCCCGGACCTGGTCTCTCTTTTGAACCTGATCTGCGGGATTGGTTCCATTGCAGTAGCTGCCCAGAGCAACTCTTTTGGTTTTGCTTTGATCTTACTCCTGATGGCGGCTGTTGCAGACGGGGCAGATGGATACATTGCCCGCAGATTCAAAGGGGGAGAACTTGGGGAGCAACTTGACTCCCTGGCAGACACAGTCTCTTTTGGGGTTGCTCCTGCTCTTCTCATATTCCTGGAATTCGGAGAAAATGAACCTCTTGTTGCGATATTTGCAGTTTTTTATGCTGTATGTGGTGTGCTCAGGCTCGCTCGTTTCAATTCTACGATCTCTACCCCTAAGAATGGGTTTGAAGGGCTTCCTATCACCGCAGGCTGCATTATGCTGGTTGCGTACCTTTTGCTTGGCGAAAGTGTCGTAAGGATCGACTTCCTTCTGGCTCTGACTCTTGCCCTGTCTATCCTTATGGTGAGTTCCGTAAGTTATCCGAAGATAAAGAATATCAAGATTCTGGCTTTTATAGCTGCGATTTTTGGGATAACTGTTTTCCTGTACTTTATTAATCTGGAGTATATGCGGCTTTTTTCTTTCCTGCCCTTCATTCTTATGCTTACTTACCTGTTCTCTCCTTTCCTTAAGGTCCCTCTGATCAGTCCTGTTAGCAGTAAAGATCAGGGGCACAAAAAGGGACTGAAAGCTGGAGGGGGAAAAGAAAAGCAGTAAAGCCGGTTCAAAGATTACTGTAGTTTTGGACTTAAATATTCACACTTAACCCCCCGATATCTGGTATTTTACTCTAATTTCTCATCACATCGAATCGACAAGATTACATTGGATTAACAAGGGGAAGTTTATTTGACCGAAAACAAAATAACCGATAGGGATAACGCACTTTTCGAGGCAGGAATAAAACTGGGAGCTCTCTACCATCAATTTACAGGTTCCCCTGTAAACCTGAAAACAGTTTCAAGTCTTGAAAAGGCTATTCAGGAAAGCATTTCAGTTCAGCCTTTTGTAGAACAAATTTCGGTAAAAATTGACCGGGACCTTTTAAAAAGTAAGTTAAATAGTGAGTTCGGATACACCGAGCTTCAGGGTCCCATGCTTGAAGTTAAAATCACTGTAAAATACGGCTTTTCACGGGTGAAAGTCGCGATGGAATTCGACTTTGAACTTAATTATCCATTGATGAAAATTGAAGATATTGAATAAAATTGAAAATTTGAATGCCTAAAAAATCAATTATTAATTGAAGAAATCAGGGGTTTTTAAACCTCTGTTTTTGAAGTTTCAAAAGCCCTGACTACCTTTTCATTCTGTTCAGAAGTACCGATTGTTACCCTGATAAGGGAATCTCCAGCTTCCCTGAAAGAATCACAGGAGCGCACGATTATTCCTTTTTCCATAAGGCTTTCTGAGACTTTTTTTGCTTTCAAAGGAGCAACATCTACGAGTACGAAGTTTGCCTGTGAAGGATAAACCGTAAATGGGATGTTTTTTCTCAGGTATTCCCTGCCTTCCTTTGCAAGATGTATGCTTTTACTCAGATGGTCTTCATCCGAAAGTGCGGCTACTCCTGCTCTTAAAGCCAGGAGACTTACCGAAAACGGGGTGGCTGCTCTTGAATACTCTTTTACGAGCCATTCAGGCATTATCCCATAGCCCAGGCGCAGGCCAGCAAGCCCGAATGCCTTGGAGAAGGTCCTCCCAATCGCAAGGTTGTCATATTCCTTTACGAGCCCGGCAAGGTTCCTGTCTGCAAATTCAACATATGCTTCGTCCACAAACACAAGGGCATGGGTATTTTCAACGATTTTCCTAAGGTCGGTTTCGGGAAGGAGGTTGCCTGAAGGGTTGTTTGGGGAGCAGAGGAAAATGATCTTTGTCCTGGACGATACGGCTTCAAGGATCTTTTCAGGGTCCAGGGAAAAGTCGGAGTCTCGCCTGATAAAAATCGGTTTTCCCCCGCAAGCTCTGGCAGGCAGTTCGTAATAGGCAAAGGTCGGGGTAGGGACAATAACCTCGTCTCCCTTTTCAATGATTATCCTGCAAAGCCCGTCAAGCAGCCCGTCCATTCCGGGTCCGGAGGCGACAATGTTCGATACTGGAAAACCTGTGTATTTAGAGAGGGCTTCTCTCAGTTCCCGTGCATCGGCTGAAGGGTAGATATTTACTCCGGGAGCTGTTTCTACAAGAGCCCGAACAGCTTTTGGGGAAGGTCCCAGAGGGTTTTCGTTTGAGCCAAGTTTGATAATCGAAGTCGGATCAAGCCCGTAGGCGGAAGCTATCTCTTCTATGGACTTTCCGGGAACGTACTCTGCAATATCAAAGATTTCTTTTTTTATCAGTTCAGGCCTGCTCAAGAACATCAACTACCGTATCGATCTGCTCTTTTGTTATCACAAGTGGGGGGACAAGGCGGAGTACCGAGTCCGAGGTGCAGTTTAGAAGCACGCCGTGTTCCCTTGCAAAGTCAACAAATTTGCTGCAGGGGTACTTGATCTCAACTCCTATCATAAGCCCTTTCCCACGAATTTCCACAACGTCATTCCTTGTCATGCCAGCGAGCTTTTCCACAAAATAAGCTCCCATTTTCTTTGAGCGCTCCAGAAGTTTTTCTTCTTTAATCACTTTAATCGCAGCAAGAGCTGCCGCACAGACAAGAGGTCCTCCTCCGAAGGTAGAAGCATGCTGCCCACGCCCGAAACTGAGCCCGTCGCGGGCTGCAATAGCCCCCATGGGGAGCCCTCCTCCTAAGGCTTTTGCCATACTCATAATGTCAGGCTCGACTCCGAACTGTTCTTTGCAGAACCAGGTGCCTGTCCTTCCAAAACCTGTCTGCACTTCATCAAATATCAGGAGAGTGCCGGTTTCATCACAGATTTCCCTTACTTCTTTTAAGTATTCGGGACCCGGTATGTTTACCCCGCCTTCTCCTTGAATGGGCTCAAGGATTACTGCTGCGGTATTTTCGGAAATTGCCTGCCTGATAGCATCGGCATCGGAATATGGGACAAAGGCGGTTTCGGAGCTGACCGGTGGCATGAATGGATCCCTGTACATGTTTTTGTGGGTCACGCTGAGTGCTCCTATAGTCCTCCCGTGGAAGGAGTGTTCGGCTGCTACAAAAGTGCTTTTTCCCGTAGCCACACGAGCCAGTTTCATTGCAGCCTCTATGGATTCAGCTCCCGAGTTGCAGAAAAAGACGCGCTCCATTCCTGTAATCGAGACAAGGGTTTCCGCAAGTTCTGCCTGGATTTCGGTATAATATATATTGGAAACGTGAATAAGTTTCTCTGCCTGTGCCTGGATTGCTTTAACAACTGTCGGGTGGCAGTGTCCAACGTTATTGACTGCAATGCCTGCCACGCAGTCGATATACTCTTTCCCGTAGATATCCCGGACAATTGTTCCCTTACCTTTTGAAAGCACAAGGGGCTGGTGTCCATAGGTCTGCATTACATACTTTGAGTCTTTTTCTATAACGGAATTGTACCTTGCTTGCAGGTCCCCGGATTCAATAATGTTTTCTGTCAAGTGAATTCCTTTCCTTGAATTTGTGATCATAAATTTATCTCAAATGTTAATGTTGAAGTCTTTTCTTGGAGTTTAATTATTGTTTCAGCCGTATTTAGTTTCAGCCGTATTTAGTTTCAGCCGTATTTAGTTTCAGCCGTATTTATTATCTTAATGGGCTGCTGGTTTCTATAGACTGTATACTTGAATTTAATAATTTCCTGATTAATGGGCTTCTCAGTTTAAGCTTTTCTACTACCTTCGCCAGAAACCAGATAATTTCCCCTGCTTCTCTGAGAACTGATTCCTTGAGAATTAATTCCCTGAGAATATTGCCGACTATTTGCTGCCCTTTCTCTGAAAAAAGAAAATTTTCTGCATTATTTTTCATGTTCTATGGAATTTTCCTGTATAAAACAAAATCAGGATTTACAGAAAGACTTGATATTTCAGGAGCAGTTTGTCTTGAATAATTCTGGGCGGAATATTCTGGTTTCGGGAACTTCAGACTTAAGGCAGAATTATGATCAGTTCTGATGCTCTCCGGCTTCATGTCTTCTTCTTCTAAATCTTCTCACTCCTACAGTGCGCCGGGTCCTCCCTAACGCCATGGTCCTGGCAGACATTCCTTCCCTGCCAGGCACAAAGCCGTCTTTAGCCTTTACACTGGTTTTAATGAGCGAGTCAATCTCAATTATGCCCAGAACTTTCAGAAGGTTGTCTTGAGATCCTGCTCCCTTTATTTCTCTTGGAATCACTTTCCCTAAAGCATTAACTTCTGCAAGAACTGGCTTTTCTGCAGCATCCCTTAAGAAAGACACTCCTGAAGGTGCCTTTATCGTGCCATCTACCCTTGCGTTTTCATGCAGTAAGACAGACTCGGCTTTTATTCCCCCGAAGACCCTGGTGTTTCGGCCAATGTGTACCTGTCCCTTTGAAGATAGATTCCCATAGATAGTGCTGCTGTCTCCTATGCTGATTTCACTCTCGGAATAAACACTTCCCTTCAGGGTCAGGTCTTTTCCGGTTTCGACAGATTGTGCCTTCAGGTTTCCTATTAAATAACAGTTGTTTCCGATAACTGCGTCCCCACCAACTTCAATGGCTTCAGGAGAGATTTTTGTGCCTATGGGTATGACGAGTATTTTTTCAGCGGGCTCCTTCCCATCAGACTCTTGGTCCTCTTCGGAGTCGTCAAAAAGCTCTTCCAGGGCTTTTTCTACTTCCTCTCCCCTTCCAAGGCGCATCATTTCCCTTATGTACAGAAGCAAAAACATGATTACAGGGACCGGGTTCCTGACAACGATCCAGCCTTTGGCTTCAAACCCTCCTTTGATTTTTACTTCCTTTCCTACGTCCAGGTCCCCTTCGACGGTCAGTTTTCCTTCAATGGTAACGAATTCTCCCAGATAGGCGTTTTTACCGACTTCTACTCTGCTCCCCATTTTTGACCACATGTCAATCCTGGCGTCAGAGCACGCTACCACGTCTCCGGAAACAGCAACCCCTTCTCCCATAATGATCATATCTCCAGATATGCCGTACTGGATGCTGGAGTGGTTACCGATAATAATGTCTCCCTCAACTATAATCCTGTTTGTTTCTATTCTGGTATTATCGGGAACCAGAAGGTGCTTTAGAATCTGCTCTGGCTCTGAGATGCTTTCACTCTCCGGAGAAACTGTTTTCTGCTATCTAGTGTTAAGGTTTCAGAGTGTGGTTTTTAAAACCGCGGTGCTGAAAACACAATTATTTATCTTGCGAGTAGTATTCATTCAAAAATAACTATCTATGATATATTCTTATCCATTTTTTCCGCTTATGATGGCATTTTTGAGCAGTAAGGACAACATCTTATATATTATATCTAGCTATATGAAAATTTGTATATAATGTAAAAATACCTTTTGTCTTTCTGTATAAAATTTAAAATTTATGATTTACTGGCTGCCCTTCCTTATCTGGAAAGGTTATTCTTCTTTTTTCGAAGCAGTCCCTACCCGTACATCTACAGCTGCTCCACTGTCAAGAGACAGGATCTCTGCAGGGGATAAGAGCAACTGCCCTGTTGCAAGCAGCCTGTCTGCTTTATCTGTAACAAGTACTTCCTCTCCTGCACGGAGTTCAGGATCAATCTCAATTACATGCTTTGCAAAAGCTGTTTTGCCTGCCTCCACAAAAGGAACAGCCTCTTCCGAAACAACTACCCTGAGTCTTTTTCCGGGGAGAAGCCTGTGGATTATGGAAGCTCCTTCAATACTGAGCGTGAAAAAACCGTCCTTTGCTCTGGCCGTTACAATTCTCTGACCTGAGTAAAAGACCTGGCGTACTCTTTTTGTCCGGGATAACTGGAACGTTGATCCGTCAGGGAAAAGCTCTTTTCCTGTACCTTTTCCGAACTGGTAATCCGCAATCATACGGACCTTCGAAATTCTTTCTACACCGTTGTTCATGAGGCTAGATAATATATGCAGACCTTAAAGCCGTTCCGGTCTTCCAGACTTAATAAATTAAATTTTCGGAAGATCAACAAATTTATATTTCTCTGATGAAATAATAAATTATTTATATTTTGTACATTTTATCCAATAACTGTCTGGAAGTGCGAATTTCGTAATAGCGTAAATAAAAAAGTAATTATTGCCTGATTTGAACGAGATATCTAAGTATAATTTTCAGGAACTTTCGGGTGCTTAAATCCTGCAGACGGAATCTCTCCAGCAACAACCACATTTTAAAAAAGAAAAATCGAGGATTTTGTTGATTCGAAAAAACGTTTCTTTAGATGAAGTTCACCTCCAGAAACTTCAGCCTCTGCTGGACAAAAATGGAGGGAATTTAAGCGCAGCTGTAAGGGAAGTCATCGATCTGATTATTCCTGACCCCGAAAGCCATGGAACCTTTGAGGAATTAACCGGAAAAAAGAAATACTCTGAGGTAAGGGAACAGCTTATTCAGAGCGGCGAATGTGTAATGATGAACCAGAGGGCTATGAAGTGGCTTGTGAAAAGCAGTGCTGGCAAACTTATGGATGAGGATGTTGTCCTCGAACTGCTTAATCCTTACCTGCTCACTACAGTTTCTGAGTTAAAGGAATTCCTTAACACCAGCAGTAAAAGCATGGGCTGGAAAATAGAAGTCTCGTGTTCCTTCAAGGAAGAAGTCGAACCAGAATCCTTCACCATGGATTTCGTCGGGGGAGACAGGGATTTTCGTGACTTTGTTGTAGAGGCAGTCTGCATATTCCTTGCGTGTGGATTGAATTTTGACGTTGAAGCTGTACACCGGAAATCCAATTCAATTACCATATACCTGAGAAGTTTTTTCCGGCACGGTATGCAGGACAAAGCTCCTGGCGTGAGGAAATACTTCGGCTCTAAGGATGTCCTGTACAGGGAAATTGAACGAAAACCTGCTTTCTGGGTAACACTCGCAGATCTTTACAAAAAATTCGATTACCAGAGGGTAAATCTGGATAAGGACTTTTTTGAAGCCCTTGTAGCAGGAAAACTTCCTGATATGACAAAATATTTTGAGATTAAAGCTGGCCGTTCCCTCCATGAAATTCCTCTTTCGGAACTGCTTCCTCTCTTTAAATACCTTGTAGTTGCCTCACAGCTTGTCAGCGATGTGGAGATATATGCTGAGAAAGGAAAAGAGTGCATCAAAATCAGGCACGAATATTCTGATGAGGGTGTAGTTTTAAAGCTGATCCAGATGTTTTCCAATTTATTTGAGGCTGGCTTGCACAAATTCAGTGTAAGTTCTGTGTCCAAGCTCATAATATTTGATTTTTCTCTTCCTGACACTTCAATACGAGATGCTGTAAAAGTCTCTCCGGGTCTGGATTTTTAATGATAAATAATAACTTTTATATATATACATTGATCTTGTAAACCTGCCTGTAGTATTTAAGTTCATGGTGTGTTTGCACTTCAAGGCAGTTTGTGGAAAAACACTCTTTATAAAGCAGGGATATCCTTTGATTCGCAAAAATGTTTCTATGGAAGATGAATACCTTCAGAAACTGCAGCCTTTCCTGGATAAAAATAACGGGAACCTGAGTGCTGCAATCAGGGATGCAATAGAGCTTGCAGATGCTGCCCTCCAGGGCCATGAGTCCGTAGAAGATGCTCTGGAGTATTTTACACAGGGTTCAACAAAGTATCCTGAGATTCGTAATAGTCTGATTGAGAGCGGCGAATGTATATTAATTAGCCAGCTTTCATTCAGGTGGCTTATTGAAAATACCGATGGGATACTGGTAGATGATGAACTTGTAAGTGAACTTTTCAATCCGTATCAGATTAAGAACATTTCAGACCTCGTGGAGTATCTCAATACGCGCAGCCGGAATATGGGATGGGAAATTGAAGTTTCCAGCAACACCTTGGAGGAGGATAAAACCGAGGTAATTGTGCTTGAAAACGGGGATACCAGTTTAAGAGCTTTTCTTGGTGAGTTAATCTCTATTTTTCTAGGCTGCTATCTGAACTTTGACATTTCCTTTGTCCATCGGAAATCCAATTCGATTCGCATCTTTCTTAAGGAACACAGATCCGATATGGAGGTTCCTCCGGGGATTAGAAAGAATTTTGGAATTCTTGACTATACTTTTAAAGAAATTAGAAGCAAACCGGAGTTCTGGACCTCCCTGGTGGAAAGATACAGGTTGCAGAGGTATCAGCGGATAAACCTTAACAAGGATGTTTTTGAAACATTTCTTGCAGGGGAGATTCCTGATGTGACAAGCTTTTTTGAGGCGTCTGCAGGCAAGCCTATTCTGGAAATTCCGCTTTACGAACTGTTTGCCATTTCCAAAAAATTACTTTTTATTACCCAGCTTGCAAATGATATTGAAAGGACAGTTGAGAAGGGAAAGATACATATAAAAATTCGGCATCAATTTTCCGAAGAAATTGCTATTGCAAAACTTATAGCGCTTTTTTCAAAATTATTCCTTGCTGCAGGGCACGCATTTGAGGTCAGGACCGTATCAAATCTTATTATCCTCGAATTCAAGGAACCCTGTTCTTCATATCCTTCCAGCAACTGTAAATATTGAAATTTCTCTTCCTTCCTATTTTTCTCTTACTTAATTTATATTTTTTCCCACTTATCTGTGTAAACAGAATTCTGGATCTTTTGTTATTTTTCTTGTCTTTATTTCTTATGTTACGGTTTTCTTTCTTTTTTCTTCCTGGATTCTCCATCTCCATATATAATCTTTCCATTCTTTCATCTAACAAAAAAATTAATAAGTAGAAGCTACAATCTTATACTGAATTAGAAAAATGGATAAGTACGGGGACCAAGGAAAGTTCCAATTTCCTGTGCTTCCAAAAAGGGAAAAGAGGAAGTTCACTTGATAGTCCGCAAAAACATCTCGATTGATCAATGCTATATAGACAAATTAAAACCCTTTCTGGATAAAAACAGTGGAAACTTAAGTGCAGCGATAAGGGATTCTATCGAAATTGCCTCTCAGGCTCTTGATGGGAAAAATTATGAGAAGGGAGAAGATTCAAGTAAAACTTTAAAGAATGCCGAATCCCGTAATAAAATGGTTGAAGAAGAAGAATTTCTGCTTATCCATCATACCATGCTTGAGTGGTTTATTAAGAAAACTTCAGGTCTGCTTATTGAAGAATCAATTGTATACGAATTAATAAATCCATATACTATTAAAAAAATTCCTGATTTTGTTAGGCATGTAAACGCACTGAATGATAGAATGGGCTGGAGAATTAAAGTTGATGCTGAATGTACCGGAAGCCCGGAACCGGAAACTGTAATTCTGACCCTTTCAAACGGCAACCCCTGGTTCAGGGGGATACTCGCCCAGAACTTTGCCCTCTATCTGGCAAAGCAGATGAAACTGGATGTACAGGGGTTGTTCAACAGGTCAAACGTAACTAAAATCTATTTTAAGCGGGCCGAGTTTCTTAATTATGAAAAAATCCCAAAAGGGTTTGAGGAACATTTCGGGGCAATGGAAAGTACTTTTCAGGAGATCCAGAAAAGACCGGAGATCTGGAAAAATCTGGTCAAGATCTACAGACAGCAGAACTACCAGCGGCTCAACATGAACAAAAAAGTTTTTGAAGCATTTGTCTCAGGAAATCTTCCTTCAGTTGACGACATGGAGAGAGAATTCGAATTACTCGCAGGCAAACCCCCTGAGATTTTCACCCTTGCAGAGCATATAATGATTTTTAAAGAACTTTACCTTACTGACAGTATCGGAAGTGATATTGAAATCTGTATTGAGAGAGGCAGTGAATATGTTAAATTGATTCACGATTACTCCGATAGAAAAGTATGTGAACGCATCATACAGTATTACTCAAATATCTTCAGATCTATTGGTTATCCTTTTACAGTCGCTTCCAGCCCCCATATGATTGTTTTCGAATTCGGAAAAAATATGAGTCTTAGCCACATCTCCGAATCCGGATTCGCGGAGGCGGAGTTGGAACCTTCCTTTATGCCATGAGTTTTTTACCCGGACAGATAAATTCATATGTGGGAATTTCCTATCCTTTTTCATGAGTGATGTAATTCTGCTTTGGGACAATCCTCTCCTCTTTGAAAAACTGTTTATTGACTATGGGCTCGAGTGCAGCAGAGTGCTCTCAACGTCCCTTGGTACCCCTTATCTTCCTGCCTGTAAAATTCTTGTCCTGCCTACCGGTTTCGCAAATGAGCAGTATACGAAAACAGGTGTTGGGCTCGAACGCGGCAAACGTTCCCTTGAAAGATTTGTGGCAAAAGGAGGGACCCTGCTTGTCTTCAGCCCTCTGATCCCCGAATATGAGTATGAGTGGCTGCCTTTCTCTCTGAAGTATGTAATGGAAGAAAACCCTTGCACACCTCATCCTGTGGGCGAACACGATGCTCAGAAACTCTTTGAAAACATTATTCCCCCTGTAGGATGTGACGGCTACTTTTCAGAAACCAATGCCGAAGTTGTTCTCAAAGATGATAAAGGCAGGTCTATCATGGTCGTAAAAGAAATCGGGGAAGGCATGATTGTCGCAACCACAATCCATGAGCTGCCTGCAGCCGGGTTCTTTGAGTGCAGGGCCACATGTACGAAAAAAGTGAAGGTCTGAAAAGTGAAACCTTGATACCAAAAAATTCGCTCTGTAGAGACCAAAAGCTTCGCTTTGTGTACATAACCTGAATCTAATGTAACCTGAATCCATTGGTCATCGGTTAAGGAGTTTTCTTGCCCGAAAGCTATCGATTTTGTACTATAAATCGATCTCAAACTTTACCCTCTTTACCTAAAATCGATACTCTGCTCCAGCCCATATTATATTAAAATTTTAGATAACTGTTGTAGAAATAGGGCAATTTATTATGGTTCCTTTCTTAACCGAAGACACATGAACCTGAATCTAATGTAACCTGAATCTAATGTAACCTGAATCTAATGTAACCTGAAACTAAAAAATGCAGGAAAAATCCGCGTAAAAAGAACTTGATAATAAACATAAAGAAGGTTTTAAAGGGAAAACAAACAGCTAAGATGGCAGCCATTTTGTTATCCCTTATTTTATCTTCTTTACATTTTTATCCTTTTTATACTGCTCTCTAAGTTTCTTGATTTCTTCTGCTTCATTTTTCATCCTTATTACAAAAAGGCCGAAGCAGGGCTTTATGAATTGAAATATAATGGTATCTTTCGAAAAACCAACAGGAATAGCTGTGCCCAGAAGAAAAATACCTTTTATATCGTACCCTCCTGGTACCAGGTACACTTCCTCCGAATGTTCCTTAATTAGGTTTTCACACTCTTTGAGGGTTGCATTTTTCAGGAGGATCTCATAGTCAAATTCGCTTAAACATACCATTTTTGTACCTTTTATGATTTTTTTTTTTCTTAAATTAAACCGGAAAGATTCTGATAGCTGTCACTGCCTCAAATGATCTCAATTAAATATATCTACAAATTTAAATTACGGGGGGATGATATATAGAGATAGTCCATTCTGAAAAGAGTAAAAGAGGGCTCGAGTAAAAGAGGGCTCGAGTAAAAGAGGGATCTGTAGAAATCAAAGGGCTCTGTAGAGAGCTCTATAGGAATCCTTAATTTAATCCAAATTATTTCTGCAACCCTTTTGCGTGTGGGGAGATTGAACCGTTTTAAGATCGATCTCAACAAGTTTAATACATAAACTGGTGTAACATGTAATGGTTAATCAGACCTTAGGGGATTGAAACACGGAACTATGATGAATATGTTGAATTAAAAAGTTTCCCCGGTTTCACGGATTTCCGCCTAAATATCAATTGCAAAGGTTGAAATTCAGGATTAGCCATATCCCATTCTTATAGATAATATACGTTATAGTAGACATCAGAAATAATACATCAGATAAAATACGTGAGAGATGAAATGTTATGACCGTCGCAAAAGTCCTCCTCATGATGGGGTGTCCAGAGGTCCCGATTCAAACCAGCATTGCTCTGTATCTTTCCCATAAGCTGACCAACACGGGTTTCGATGTAACCGTTGCCGGGACAGGTGCAGCAACCCAGCTTTTGAAGGTCTCTGATTCCGACGGCTATTATGCAAAAAAGCTGGCAAATCTTGATAATACTATAGAGGACATTATTGAGAAAAAAGCGGATTTCGACATATGTTTTGCTTTTATGCATAACGATGCCGGAATGACCTATGCTGCGACTATGAGTGCCATTTCTCAGGGAAAACTGTACTCTATAGTCTTTGGCAGAAATGCCGAGGCTCTGGCTGAAACCATCGAGTTCGATTGTGATAAGATCGTCGCAAAGGACGTTCACAACCCCGTTCGTCTCAAGAACAAGCTGGACAAAGTGGTGGAGGAGATAGTCAAATGAGCTGTATTGAGCAGATAAAGTACGAGATCCTCCTGGATAAGACGACCTACAAGGATGCTAGAGAGTACATTGTGAATCACTCGGACGAGATTTACTATGTATCCCCAGGCTACAAGATTTTCAAGGACTACCACATAATAGGAGTACCTCCTATTGCTCTGGGGGCTAAGGGTAATGCTCTGATCTTCACTTACACAAAGCCCTGCTATGGAACTTTTGTCCTGACCGTAGATAACGAGGACAGCATTAAAGAGATAGGTCGTCTCAGAGAGACGGAGACAGAAAAAGTAAAGGCTTCTTTGAAGAAGGGCAAACCTCCTGAGAGCCCGAAGGCATCCTCTGGCGGTTACCTGGATATGTGGAAAAAAAAATTATAAGGGGTTTCCCTGAACAAGACAACAGAAAAGGGTTGTCATAGAAAAGGGCTGCCATAGAAAAAGGTTGCCATAGAAAAAGGTTGCCATAGAAAAGGGCTGCCATAGAAAAGGATTTCAACATAGGGGAACAGAGTTTTACCTCACTTTCCTCTAAGTTGACATCAAAATCGAGGTTTATACTTTTCTACTTTTTATTCTTTCTCTATTACAAGGTTTTTGACCCTGATCCCACTTTCCACGATTTTTCCTACGATTTTTCCACCGGTAATCTCTGCAGCTTTTGCGGCATCTTTTTCCGGCAGGATGATCAAAAAGCCCATTCCCATGTTGAATGTCTTGTACATCTCAAGATCTTCGACTCCGCCTTCTTTCTGCAGGAGTTTGAAAATCTCCTGGGGCTCCAGAGGGTCATAAAAGTCAAAGCCAAGCTTTGTTACTCTTCTCAGTTTCAAAAGCCCGCTGCCTGTTATATGGGCAAGCCCGTGCACTTCACATGCTTTAAGGACATCAAGGACTTCTATATAGATCCTTGTGGGTTCAAGAAGGTCGTCTCCTATGGTTTTTGAACTATCATAGGGGCAGGGATCATGGTAAGAATATCCGGATTCCTCTATGATCTTTCTCACCAGAGTGTAACCGTTACTGTGGACCCCTGTACTCGGAATACCGACAATTACATCCCCTATCTGGACCTTTCCTCCTTCAATAACATCCTCTTTTTTGACAAACCCAAGGCAGGTGCCTGCAAGGTCAAAACCTTTTATGATATCAGGTAGGGTTGCGGTTTCCCCGCCTACAATGGACATCCTTGATATTCCGGCTCCTTTCAGCAGCCCTTCTCCGATCTGTGCTGCAAAGCCCTCTTCGTGCTTTTCCAGGGCAAGGTAGTCCACAAAGGCTACAGGTTCAGCCCCTATGGCAAGGAGGTCGTTGACGTTCATTGCGATACAGTCTATTCCCACGGTGTTCCAGCGCTGCATTTCGTTTGCAATAAGGACTTTTGAGCCAACCCCGTCTGTTGTCATGGCAAGGGCATATTCTCCGAAGTCCAGAAGCCCTGCATAGTGACCTATCCCTGTAAGGGGGGCTCCAATTCCTTTTCGAACATAACTCAGTTTGTCGATCAGGGTTCTGACGGTTTTTTCTTCCTCTGTGATATCCACGCCCGAATCCGCGTATGTTAGGTGCTTTTCGCTCACTCTCTTACCCATCCTGCCTGCTTCATATCTGTTTTTCAATTCCATTTCCATTGTAGAGTTCGAATTCATCATGCAGGGTTTTGACTGCGGCAAATGCGTCATCTTCCCCTACTACGAAAGAGATATTGTACTGGGAAGATCCCTGACTGATCATTATAATATTAATCATTGAATTTCCAAGTGCCCCGAATACCCTTTTTGCCACTCCCGGGGTTCCTGCCATTCCTGCACCCACAACCGCAACTACACAGACATTTCTATCAGAAGTAATTTCCTTTACAATTTCACGGTTGAACTCAGCATGGAGGGCGTTTAATGCAGGCTCCACATGCGCCTCACTGACAACGAAAGAGAGGTTGGACTCGGAAGACCCCTGGCTGATCATAACGACATTTACTCCTGCCTTTGCAAGTGCGGTAAAGAGCCTTGCAACAGTTCCGACTGTTCCTGCCATCTCGGCGCCTGCGATGTTGATGAGGGCCACATTTTTGATCAGGCTTACCGCTTTTACCACGTGTTTGCACTGGAATTTCTCTGACACCACGAGTGTACCCGGGAACTCCGGGTCAAAGGTGTTCTTGACACGTACGGGAATATGTTCGCGCATTGCAGGTTCAATGGTGCGCGGGTGCAGCACGTTTGCCCCAAAATAAGAGAGCTCCATGGCTTCTGCATAGGAGATCTGCGGGATGGTCTTTGCTTCGGGCACGATTCTTGGATCCGTTGTCATGATCCCATTAACTTCTTTCCAGAGCCAGATCTCGTCGGCTTTCAGGGCTGCGCCAAGGATAGAAGCCGAGAAGTCAGACCCGCTTCTGCCAAGAGTGGTGATTATCCCTTCTTCATTTTCCCCTATAAAGCCTGTGACCACAAGAACATGGGACTCAATTCTGCACCCAAGTCTCTTTGATACAAGCTCGTATGTCTTTTCAAGAGGGCGGGCATTTCCGTAATCCGATGAAGTTACAATCCCTGCTTCTCCTCCTGTGTATTCGATTGATGAGATCCCAAGGGAGCGGACAGCACCTGAAACGATCGGAGTCGCCAGCCTTTCTCCGTAAGAGGAGATATAGTCGATTGACCTGTGGGTAAGTTCGCCTAGATAGCAGATCCCGATCAAAGCTTTTTCGAGCTCTTCAATCCTGAGGTCAAGGATCTGGAGGACGTCTTTTGCGACATTTGGGTCGTCAATGGCATCCCTTACGGCTTCACGGTGTTTGTTTGTAAGCTCTGTTTTAAATTCTTTTACAAGCGAAACCTTACCTTTTGTTGAGGCCAGGCGAGCATTTTCCAGAAGCCTATCGGTTACTCCACCGAGTGCCGAGGTTACCACCACGATCTGGTTGCCTTCTTCATAGTATTTTTTGAGGAGATGGGCAACGTGACGGATTTTTTTTCCGTCTCCAACGGAAGTTCCTCCAAATTTCATTACAATTTTCATGATCAGATCACGTTTTAGCATTAAGTCTGATATTTTAACATTTTTTCTTTTTGTATCATGTTAGTCTTAGTATTTTGTTTAATTAATTTTGATTATCTTGATAAGTATTCAGGTTAACCTGATATTAGCACTGATTATAATTTGAGAGAATCTGAGAGAAACCCTGTTACGCTTACAGGTCGCTTCTTTATATATATTCCTGCCTGTAAAGAACAGCATGCTCCGGCTCTCCTGCTGCTTAATATATTTTAAGCTGAGAACCTGTCGTGTATAGGATATGGATACTATATTATAATGTTTGTGTAAAATGGGTATAAGAATTTAAAAGTTAGGATCGGCAGAAAAAGCTTGCTGGTAGATGCCAGTAAAATTCCGCGGCAGGTATTCGGTAGAAAGTGATATATTTTATCTGCAAGATGAAAGGAGTAAAGTAGTTGGAAAAAGGTGAAGCAATGAAATATGCCATACTTATAGGAGACGGAATGGCGGATTACCCGATAGAGAAACTGGGTGGCAGGACTATTTTACAGGTAGCCCGAACACCTGCTATGGATTCCATTGCCGAGCGCGGAAGGACCGGGCTCGCACAGACCGTACCTGATGGTTTTCCTCCCGGAAGCGACGTTGCAAACATGTCAATTCTCGGGTACGATCCGGCAACCTATTACTCAGGAAGAGCTCCTCTGGAAGCTGCGAGTATGGGAGTAGCTCTTGAAGCTGACGATGTGGCTTTCAGGTGTAATCTTATTACCATCGAAAAAGGAATGATAAAAGACTATAGTGCAGGGCATATAAGCAGTGATGAAGCAGAAATTCTTATCGATACGCTTGATTCCGAACTCAGGACCGAGAACGTCAGGTTTTATCCGGGCATAAGTTACAGGCACCTTATCGTTGCCAGGAATGACATGGGAGCAGAAACGGAGTGCACGCCTCCGCATGATATTACAGGAGAAAGAAAGGACGATTATCTTCCCAGAGGAAAAGACGGAGAGTTTTTTTCGGGGTTGATTGAGGCATCTACGGTTGTTCTGGAACTGCATCCTGTTAATCTGAAAAGAGTACAGGAGGGTAAAAATCCGGCAAACTCTATCTGGGTCTGGGGACAGGGTTATGCCCCGAAGTTCAGGTCTTTTCAGGAACTTTACGAGAAAAAAGGAGCTATTATTTCAGCAGTGGATTTGCTCAAAGGCATTGGAATCTATGCAGGGCTGGATGTAATTGAAGTCCCGGGAGCAACCGGTTATCTGGATACCAATTATGAAGGAAAAGCCAGTGCAGCTATTGAATCCCTGAAAACCAGGGATCTTGTCTTCGTTCATGTTGAGGCTCCTGATGAGGCAGGACATGAAGGAAGTATTGAGAAAAAACTGAAAGCAGTTGAGGATTTTGACAGCCGGATAGTTGCTCCTATTCTAAAACACGCCGAAGCTTCAGAGGAACCGTTTACGATTCTTGTACTGCCTGACCATCCAACGCCGGCCTCGATAAAAACTCATACAAGGGACCCTATTCCGTTTGCGGTTTACAGAACTGATAAAGTCGATCCGGATGGTGTGGAAACCTTCGATGAGGAAGCGGTCAAAAATGGTTCTATGGGTCTGGTAAAAGCCTCTGATCTAATAGGAATGCTTGTAAAAGGCTAAAAGGCCCTTTATTCAGGCTTTTTATTTTATTTTTCAGGTTCTCCTTCCTTCATACATTTTGGTGAAATTTCCTAAGAAAACATATATATCCTTTCTCAATATATTCAGAATAGCGCATACATATCTGCATCAGTTTTTTAATTAAGGGGGAATATAAGATGAAATGGCCTGCTAAGAGATCATTTTCAGGACCCGCACGCTGGGATCCTTTTGAAGAGATTAGAAGGACACAGGAACGCTTAAACCAGCTTTTTGAAGACTTCATGCCAATGGAAGAATGGGGAGGTGGAAAAGTATACACTCCTGCCATTGACATCAAGGAAGAAGAAGACAAACTTCTGATCACCACAGACCTGCCGGGGATTAATAAAGAAGACGTGGAAATTAATCTCAAAGAAGACATGCTTGAGATCAGCGCAAAGTCCGGCAAGGAAAAGGAAACCGAAGAAGAAGGGTACCTGCGCAGGGAAAGAGCATATACACAATTTTACCGTGCTGTCCGCCTGCCTGCCAATGTCAAAGAGGAAGGATCTACCGCAAAAATGGAAAACGGTGTCCTGACAATATCACTACCAAAGGCGAAAATTGAAGAGCCAACGAAGAAAATAGAAATTGAGTGACCCTCCTGATTGCAGGAAGGTGACTTTTGTTGTAACAGGGACTGCGAAAAAACTCGCAGTCTTTTACTTTCATTTTTTTTCTTCTTGCTCGTTTATCTTTCCAGTCATTTTCCCTTTTATCAATTTATTTACGACTGATTTGCTGTTTTTCTCATCTGTTGCTTTTAATTTACTTTTTCCTGATTTTACCTTTTTCAGAAAAGGTTTCGATTAAGGCTCAGGTATAGTGCGGGAAAATATACTTAATTTCCATGGGTTTCTCCCCTTCTTCGTCTTCTTCATCCGAGAATTCTTTACTCTTCCGGGCTTCGGCTCTTGCAAGTTCTGGATGCTGCTTTAGAAATTCGATGGAATACTTTGTTGTTTCCATGGATGATGATTTGAAGGTTTCATCGATCTCTTCCCTGCTGAATTGCCCGTGGTAAAGTAGAAGTTGAGTTACTTTTTCCCGGGTTGCCTGGGGCTCGTTTTCATAGTCCAGGGAAGTGTATAATTTGCTTGTAATAATTCTTAAGACGCGAGATTTGACGCGAGATTTGCCTCGATGACTTTCTTTAAAATCAAAAGGGCTTTTTTCTTTTATTTTCTGTATGATTTCACTCAGGTCGTACTGGCTCATACTTAACACCCCTTAATAACTTGGTTTGAAATCTATATAAAAATTTTTAAATATTCTTCTGAAAAGACACTTCATAAACAAAATAAAGTAAGAAACAAAGTGAAAAGTGCGGCATCAGGAAATTGTTCTCATCATCTTTTGCTCAGCTGGGGTAACTCTCATCATCGCCGCAAAACTCAGTATATCGGTGGTCTTATTTATGGTTACTGCCTTTACTGCTATAAATTATTCGTTTACAGGATCGTTTCCATAACCCTGTTAAATGAGCCGGATTCATAGAAATCACATTTTATCATTTTAATCAGAGCCCGACATTCTAAATTATATTAAATCTCTTATTAACTCTATAACTTATAATTTTAAAACTTTGAGGAAGCCTCTTGAAATTTGAAGCAATTGCCGTAGAAAAGATCCCCCTGATACAGAAAGGGGATGATCTGCCCTCCATCATCTGTGAGAGAATTGAACTTCAGGACAGAGACATTGTTATTATTGCCTCAACCATTGTTGCAAAAGCCGAAGGGGAAATCTTCAGGCTCGAAGACATCATCCCCGGGGAACAGGCTCTTGAGGTCGCAGCCCGGACAGGGAAAGATGCACGCTTCATCCAGGCTGTTCTTTCCAGGAGCAGGGAGGTCTTTGTTGAGGCGCCTTTTATGCTCGTGACAACACTTGCAGGGCATACCTGTGTAAACGCAGGGATTGACGAGTCCAATATTGAACACGGATTTTTGCTTTACCCTCCCGAAAATCCGGATACCAGTGCCTCAAAACTCGGAGAACAGCTTGAAAGGCTTAGCGGGAAAGAGTTAAGCGTCATTATTACGGACACAAACGGAAGAGCCTTCAAGATCGGACAGACCGGAGTTGCGATAGGGATTTTCAAAATAAAACCAATAAAACGCTGGATCGGGGAAAAGGACCTTTTCGGAAAAATTCTGGATATTACAGAAGAAGCAATTGCTGATGAGCTTGCAGGTGCTGCCAATCTTTTGATGGGAGAAGGAGCAGGTGGGATTCCCGTCGTAGTCATTCGCGGGCTAGATTATTACTGTGAAGGGAATGCGCTTATAAATGAGACATACCGCCCTGAAACTCTGGATATTATCAAAAAAGGGCTTCGAAATTTGCAGAAAAAAAATTGAAAAGCAGGTCTTTAAAGATTTACATGTTGAAAAGAAGGTCTTTAAAGATTTACATGTTGAAAAGCGGGTCTTTATATATCGGCATGAATATGTTTTCAGGACCGTGGGTTTATTCCCTGTTGACATTCTCGTTTTTCAGCTTAAAGGGGATATATTCCACTTCCACACCTGCGCTCTTGAAAAAATCAAGGGAATCGGTGTCAGGATAAGGTGTTGAGTATACTACCCTTTTAATTTTTGAGTTTATGAGCATTTTTGCACACAGAATGCAGGGCTGGTGCGTACAGTAAAGGGTTGCTCCGGCAATGCTGACCCCATGGATTGCAGCCTGGATAATGGCGTTCTGCTCCGCATGCACTGCCCGACACTTCTCATGCCGCGTGCCTGAGGGAATATTTTCAATGTCCCGAATACATCCTATCTCAAGGCAGTGTTCCATGCCGCTTGGAGCTCCGTTATATCCGGTTGAAAGAATGCGTTTATCCCGGACGATTACTGCTCCTACGTTGTTCCTGAGGCAGGTTGCCCGTTTGCCTACCACGAAGGCGATTTCAAGGAAATATTCGTCAAGGGAAGGTCTTTCTATCATGATTTTTAATGAACAGTAACTGGTATATATAGTTGTAACGTTAAAACTTGTATCACTTTCAACAATAAATTTTAAATGTAATGAATTAACGCTATATAGAGAAATAATTGTTTTTCGAGGAATAATTAATATAATCTATAGAATATAGGACTGAAAGAATCAACTTTCTACACTATATGGAATGTGGCACATTTCTTCCCGGAACCAGAGTTCGAAAAGGGCTGATGATTTTAAGTTACCATGCACGTTCTGAACGATAATTCTGGATGGTTTTGGAATGTGGTGCTGGAATATGGTGCTGGAATGTGGTTCTGGAATGTGGTGCTGGAATGTGGTGCTGGAATGTAAATCTGGACACTTCCGTGTTACTAATCTGAATGTTTTCCGGATTGTAGACCCGGAATAAATAAGCTCGGATAAGTTCTAAAAAATAGATGCATTCATCCGGAGTATTTAATTATGGCAACAGGTTTGACCGAATTTTTAGATAATTTCGTGAAAAATCACGATAATCGCCAGTTGCTGGCAATCCCCCTTGCAGTACTTGCAGTTTCTTTAGTTGTACTGCTGGTTTCCTTTGCAAGCAGCGGGTCGCCGGTAACCCTGGGAATGGAGTTCCAGGGTGGTACCCAGATTTCGGTAGAGACGACCGATTCCCCCGCTATGCTTGAAGAAATATACTCTTCTTATCCCCTCAAGGATGCTCGGCAGACCGGAAACAGGGTTAGCATGCAGTTCGGGGTTATGGATAACGAAGAACAGCGCCAGCTTGAAGAAGATGTAATGGGCCGCTATTCTAACGTGGAAATCAAACAGATAGGGCCCGTTTACGGCCAGGAACTGCAGGTTCAGGCTCTTCAGGCTCTTTTTATATCCTTTATAGGAATGTCCATTGTGGTTTTCCTTATTTTCCGGAGTGTTACACCTTCTTTTGCAGTGGTGCTCTCTGCTTTTTCAGACATCACAATTGCCGCTGCTTTCATGCGGGTTGCAGGGATCTCCCTTTCCCTTGGAACACTTGCAGCTCTGCTTATGCTCATCGGTTATTCCGTAGACAGTGACATTTTGCTAACAAACAGGTTACTCAAACGCCGGGGTACGGTGGGGGAAAAAGTTTCAAGGGCGATGCAGACAGGGATTACCATGACCACAACAACCCTTGCAGCCCTTGTGGTTATGTATGTGGTTTCAACTTTCCCCTATCTGATAATCCCCTCATTCACACAGATTACCCTGCTTTCGCAGATCTCAAGCGTATTGATCGTGGGACTTCTAGCAGATATTATGAACACCTGGCTTCTCAATGCAGGGATCCTGCGGTGGTATGTAACGAAACCCGAATTCAGAGGGAGGTATAACAGATGAGTGATAAAAAAAGCCTCTTTAAAAATGTAAGAGTTATCATCTTCATACTTGCTATACTTGCCTCTATTGTGGTTATCCACCCGGGTTATAATTCTGCAGAAGGGGCAACCACTAACCTGAACTACGGGCTTGACCTTGAAGGAGGCTCCTGGCTTCAGATCAAATTGCAGGGAGCTCTCGCCCAGGTAGATGCAGATTCTGGTATGATAGTCAGTCAAATGGTAGAACCTGTCATTGGCGCCCCTATCCAGATCACAGATAACAATCTGGATGTCAGTGGAGGGAGTCCATCAGAAAAGTCCATTACATTCACAACTTCCTTTCCGGTTAGCGCATCCCAGCTTGAGCTTCTGGACCTTGGCAGTGTGAGCGTTGATAGGCTGAACCAGGAAACGACCCAGGTAACTATCACTACCAGTAAAGAAACCCTGATCCAGGCTTATCTCTCAAAAGCTTTTGATGCAGAAGTGCTTCCGATCAGTACTGAAAATGGTATTGTCTATGAAATCCGGACCGAAGTCTCAGAAGAAGAGCTTTCAGCTGTTATGAATAAAGTTGGAGGCACAATCCTCAAGAATGAAGACGGGACCTCAACATATAAAGAAGGAGTCAGCACCGATACGAGGGACCTGACCAGAGAAATTCTGAATGACAAACTTAACTCCCTTGGCTTGAAGGACATTCCTGTCAGGACTGTTGGAGAAGACTATATTCTCATCGATTTTGCAGGGATCGACCTTGCAACGGCAAAGGATATTGCTGAAAAGCCCGGGAAATTTGAGATCCGTGTACAGACTACAGGAAACGAGACTCAGCACGTTCTTTATGGAGATTCCATCGTAAACGTGGGGATTCCGACTTTCCACGATAATCAGTGGCACACTCCTTTTACCCTGAATGAAGAAGGAGCACGGGCTCTCCAGAAAGTTGCAATCGAGACAGGGGCTACGGACAGTCCCGACAGTCACTACCTGAACATGTATCTGGATGAAAATAAGATATATGGGGCTCCCCTTAGTTATTCTGCAGCTGCCAGACTGAAAGAAACTCCCATATACTCCTGGGAGGCTTCCACAGGTACCGATGAGGCAGCCAAAACTGAAGCTTCGATGCTCCAGATTCACCTCAGGGCAGGGGCTCTACCTGTAAACGTGGTACTTGTAGGTTCAGGACACGTTGATGCAACCCTGGGAGCACAGTTCAAAACCGAAGCAGTCATAGCAGGTTTACTCTCCCTGATAGCAGTTGCTGCAGTTGTTTTCCGCAGGTACAAGAGACCCGAAATCCTGGTGCCAATGGTCGGGACTTCCATCAGTGAAGTCATTATGATCCTTGGAGTTGCAGCAGCCATTGGCTGGCAGCTTGACCTTGCAGCAATTGCAGGTATCATTGCTGCAATAGGGACAGGTATTGACCACCTTGTAATTATCACAGACGAGGTGCTTTATGAAGGCAAACTTCCTCCAACAAAGGTCTTCATTTCCAGGATTGGGAAAGCCTTCGCAATCATTTTCGGGGCCGCCGCCACAACGATCATTGCCATGTCTCCTCTGGTAGTAATGGGCTTTGGAGCCCTGAAGGGGTTTGCCATCACTACTATCATTGGTGTTTTCATTGGTGTGGTTATTGCAAGACCTGTTTACGGTGTGGTTATCAAGGAACTGCTTGAGGCAGATGGGAGTGGCACCCAGGAAAGTATGGCTGAGTGAGTGCCTGGGAAAAGATAAAAATCCCTTAACAACCGAATATTCAAAAACTGAAAAACAAGGTGGAATTAATGCAGGATCTCTGGACTCTAAAATACAGGGCAGATGCCCTTAAAGGACTGCTCGGAAACGAACATGCCGTAAGGACACTTTCCGAACTGGTACAGTCCGGGACCCTGCCTCACCTTATTTTTTATGGTCCTGATAACTCAGGGAAGACAACGGCTTCTCTTGCCCTTGTCAGGCAGCTCTATGGGGATACCTGGAAAAACAACTTTGTATATTTTAATGCCTCGGACTTTTTCGACCAGGGAAAACGTTATCTTGTACGGGACAAACGTTTTGTCCGCTTTATTGGTACTGATGATCCGAAAAAAATCTACAAAAGCGTAATAGATATTTTTAAGGAAATCATTAACGAATATGCCGGTATAGCTTCCATTGATGCTGATTATAAGATTATCTATGTCGATAATGCAGAATCCCTGAGATCAGATGCACAGCACGCTCTCAGGCGGATCATGGAAAAGTACAGTGAAACCTGCAGGTTTATTCTTTCCACTACAAGGCCTTCCAAACTCATTTCCCCCCTCCGTTCAAGAGGTCTTCAGGTCTTTTTTACCTATGTTCCGGATTTTCTTCTGAAACCACATCTTGAGAGAATCGCCCTTGCTGAAAAGCTGAAACTTTCCGGCGGTGCACTTGATGCGATACTTTATCTGGCTAAAGGGAATGTTGCAAGAGCTGTCCAGACTCTCCAGCTTGCTGCCCTGAGGGCAGAAGGTGCTGAAATTACGGAAGAAATCGTGTATGAAGCTACCATGAAAGGCAGGGACGAAATTGTAGATGAACTGCTTGATGCGGCTCTTGCAGGGGAATTCTCCAGGGGGCGCCAGCTTATAGATAAAATGATTATTGAAAAAGGGCTTTCTGGAACTGATATCCTTGAAGGGCTTTCCGAAGCTCTTATAGACTCAGGAGAAACCGATGCCGATGTTGCTCGCTATATTATTAAAATCTCAGAAACCGATTCCAGGCTTACAGACGCCGCCAGTGAAAGAATCCAGCTCGAAAAATTAATTTCTACATTTTCCTGATTTATCTTAGAGCGTGTCTCAAAATTAAATTTGATTCTACAATGGTGACAGTAATCATCATTTGAACTGAAAAACGGTGTCATTAAACTGTTAAATGTCTAAAGTGTAATTTTTAACCATAATGTCTAATGTATTTGTTTCATACATCGAGCGAGTAAGCCTGATGTAATAAATTTACAGTCTGAATTTAAAGTCAGCAATGACCACTATCCAAATGTAAAAATGGTGTAACTATTCAAACAGCCTCTTAGAAATCAAATAGTTTCTTCTCTTCTTTTTTCCTATAATTTATTTTAAATGTTGAGGATATCCTTTTATACTTTTCCCTCATTTCATTCTATTCTCGGTATATTATATATAAATGCTTCTACAAGCTATCCTATCCAAATAACAAAATATATATACTATATTCTTTTAAATACTTTCTGAATAGCAAATTATATATACAATTAGTTTTTATCATTTATTGTAAGTGGACCAGAAATTCATGCTTCTCAGGAGTTTAGGGGCTCGAGTATACTTTCTTAAAGAGTACAGACCTGAGATTTCAGGATACATCTTAAATGGTGTGCCTGTACTTTCCATAAGAGGGTTCTGAGCCTATATTCCCTCGAGTAGAAGCCGGATTCGGGTCTTCTAGAACAAATCCACAAAAATCCCTTCATTGCTCCCTGAATAATCCCTCTTTTCAGGGAGATACTTCTCATGAGGCAGAATTAAACTTTAGCTTCATTTAAAAAAACGAAGTATTCTGCCTGATTTAATAAAAGTATTGTCTGCCTGATTTCATTTTCAGGCAGACTTCTGGTTAAACCTTTTTTGCGGTCTCTTTCAGTATTTTTCAGTTTCTTTCGGTATTTATGGTCTCTTTCAGTACTTGTAGCGCTTTACCGAGTGATACAGTATCACTACAAAAAAAGCGACTATTACCAGCAAGAAACTGAAAAAGCCCACCGGGTCCCATACAAAGCCTATTCCTGCTCCTCCTTCTCCCCAGGAAACGAGTACAGCTCCCTGGAGCACTGTGGGAATAACCACACAGGCGAAAGCAAGGACGAAGATAAATACAATATCAAAGACCTCTACAAAGATGTTCTTTTCTGCCATATCTTCTGCCTCCTCAATCGTAGTATTTGAACTCGAACATGTGGTTCTTTATCGAGTTGCGTACACTCAGACAGCCGATGGTTTCTATTAAGACCAGCAGACCTACGAAGATCACGTAGAGGTAAAAAAAGTTTCCAGCAATCTCCCAGGTTTCGGAAAGGATCTTGTAAAGGACGAATCCTTCCACGCTTACCAGCAGGGTAAGCATGCCGAGGACAAGGACGGTGTCTCCGTTCAGTTTGCTGTGGTACTTTTTTTCAAGGGCAGGGTCATTCGTCTCCAACACCCATCACCTCCTTTCCTATCCTTGTATTTTCCGAACCTTCTGGTGCGGGCCAGCCCATTTCAGTCCAGTTATTTTCTATGTTTGAACTCTTGTGCCTGTGACTGAAATAGAAGTACGCAATACCGTAGAACACAAAGGCGAAGATCAGGTTATACTTGTAGCCCCAGAACAACGTTGAAAGAATCGTAATCGCGATTGCAATTGCAAAATAGGCGATATACGGCTGAAGAGGGGCTACAAAGGGACGCACTTTGCTTGTTGTTTCCGGGAAAAGGTTCCTGAAGCGGATCAGGGAGAAGGGGATCAGGACATAACAGAGCAGTCCCGAGATGATGGAGAAGGTAATGACCTGGTCCAGGAATCCGCTAAAGGCAAATCCGATTGCAACAGGTACGGTGAAGATCACAGCCCTGTAAGGGGTATTGTACCTGGGGTGCACTGCCGAGAACCAGGACGATACATAGTTATCTCTGGAAAGTGCAAACCAGGAGCGTGACGAGTCACAGACACAGCCGTTGGCACTTGCAACGCAGGTCAGGAACGTCCCCAGTCCCAGGAGGGCAATGAAGATAAAAATACCACTGTTCTGGGCCGCTTCAAAGAGCGGATAAACTGAAACACCCAGCATGTCCGCAGGAATCAGCACTGAGCAGAGGTAGAGGGTCATTGCTGCTCCTATGAGCAGGGTGATCATTCCGGCCTGTTGTCCCAGAGGCACTGCTCTTGCAGGGTGCTTGCACTCTTCGGCACACATTGCTGCTCCTTCTATTCCCAGGTAGAACCATGGCCCGAATTGCAGAGCTGCAAAGAGACCTATCATTCCATTTGGCAAAGCTCCCTGGAACAGGTATTCGGGGTGGATCTCTATTGCTCCAAAAGCGGTTGAGAAGAAGAAGGCCACTATTGCAATGAAAGCTATCATGGTCAGGACGAAGTTAAGGGTTAAAGCCGCAACGACGCCGCGGTAATTGATAAAGGTCAAAAGTGCAATAACAAGCAATGTTACAGGGAAAACCTGCAACTCCGGGAAGATGCTCTGTGCGATGAATGCGACGACAATGGCGTCTGCTGCCTCAAGGGCGATATATTCCATGTACACCGCAAGACCTACACTGGCAGCTGCCCCTGGTCCTATAAATAGCCTTGCCCAGTCGTACGGGCCTCCTGCAAGTTTGGTTGATGATCCGAGTTCACTGGCGCAGAGAGAAATCATGACATACATGGTTCCTGCAACCAGCATGGCAAGCAGGGATCCCAGAATTCCTCCTTTTGCGACGGTGAAGTTCCAGCCCATGTATTCCCCGACCAGCACGATCCCGACACCGAGGGCCCATACATGGAAAGGCCGCAAAGTCTTGACTAAGCTGCTGGATTCATGGTTTTCAGACATATTGTCTCAGCCCCTTTTTTTTGAAATCTTGCTGGCGTCCAGCAAGATCCAGGCCATCAGCCCAAAAGCCAGAAGATATATCAGTCCGTTTATAACAGTCCACATATCCATTATTCATATCCCCTTTTTCAATATCAAATTTTTATATATGTTAGACTATACATGGAAAAATTTCCACATAAATCGTAATGTATACATCTATTTGTTTTGCCTGAAGTTTTTCAAAAAAATTAGCCAGCGAGAACTCGCTGGCTTGCCGTTTATTCAGTATAAATTCAGGCTATAACTTTCGGCTTAGAATACAAGTCCGAGGTCTTCGAGCTGCTTTCTTGCAGAGTTGTATACCTGGATGTATTCTTCAGTTGGGGTGATGGTCTTTACGTCGTAGCATTCCTGGAAGGTCTTTCCTGCCGGAGCGCTTGCGTAGTTCTTCTCATAGAGTGGCACGAGCTTGTCTAGAACCTTATTCACCTCTGCGATTTCCATTCCAGCGGTTGCCCTTGCAACTTCTCCCATCATTCTGGCTTCCATACCTGTGGTCTTGTCGGTTACGACACCTTTTGCAGCTGCGACACCTGATAGGATTTCGCGTCCTGATGCGGTGTCAGTAATGGACTGAGCAGAGGCTTCGAGTAGGCACATTTCGGTACATGGTCCTGCACATGGGTAATACTGATTACCTGAGAGCATATTTGTGAACTCGGAAATGGTTGCACATGCCCAGCCTGCAATAGTAAGAGTTTCCCTTGTGTTGGTGGAGCCCCAGCGGATGTGGACAGGACCGTCAAGGTGCCAGCTTGCATTGCTCATGACAAAGGCATTGATGTGGGTTGCAACGTCGACTATTGTGGTTTCTTCAATCCCGCCTGCATATCCTCCGAAGATAGGCATCTGCTCATCCATGATGATATCACTGTTTGCATTGTAGTGGGCAATTACAGAGATTGCATCAAGGTCGATCTTGAGTTCGTTGAGCTGTGAGACTTCGTGGCTATCCGAGCTTATCTGACCACCAACGCAGTCAGAGGATATATTTCCCTGAGCAGACAGGGAAGTCTCCGGGCCCTATATGCCCATTCCCGGGCGGCCTGCCATTGCGCATGCCTGTTTTATGAGCCTGGTTTCCGTCTTTGCTGCCAGGATTTCATAGGGGCTTTTTGGAATAGGGGCTTTCCCGCGGATAGAGGTCATGACACCGTCTACAATCGTATCTACTTCCTTTTCCAGAGCGTAGCTCATGTGGACAGGCATGAAGACCTCTTCTGAAATAGGAGAACCAGTGGGTCCGCCCTGGACGATTGGCTTCTTCTTGTCGCCGACTTCTCTCTTGGAAACGCGGACTGCATCCCTGCCGGTCCCGAGAGTGAATTCCTTCTGGACGTTGTTGATTGCGTTCCAGATTTCATCTTCAGTGTACTTTACGATCCTGTGGGTGTCGGTACAGTAGATACCACACTCAAGAAGCATGTCAAATCCTGCCTTGAAGAGCTTTTCCATCATGTCCTTGTCTGTTGGAACAAACTCTCCCTTGAAGTCAAGCCCGTACTTCTGCTTGAGCTCCATTGCCTTCATGGGGATTTTCATAAGGTCCCAGTCGTCCTGAGTGCACTTTTCTCCTACTTTTGCCCTGTCGTAAAATTCGTAGCAATCAAATGATTTTCTGAACGTCATGTTCTTTTGCCTCCCAGGATTATTTCATTACATCAAGTGCAACTTTTGCAGCTTCTGCAGCGTTTTCTGCGGTTGCATCCGCTCCGATCTCCTCGATCCACTTCATGGATACGGGGGCTCCTCCGAACATGCATTTTACGTTGTCCCTGAGGTTTTCTTCCCTGAGCCTGTCCATGAGGTCTTTCTGGCCGAGCATGGAGGTGGTCATGAGGGCTGAGCCGACAAGGATAACCTTTTGTCCTTTGTGTTTTGCAGCCTCTTCTACAACGGTTTCATTAAGGACATCGGTTCCGAGGTCAAGGATCTCAAATCCATTTGCTCCGAGCATGGTGGAAACAAGGCGGTGTCCGATGTCGTGGATATCTCCCTCTGCAACGAAGGTGATTGCAAGTCCGGTTTCCTCTCCTTCTTTTCTGTTCTTTTCAAGTTCGGGGGTAAGGACTTCCATTGCATTGTTCATTGCTTTTGCAGACATCATAATCTGGGGCAGGAAAATCTCGGCGGCTTCGAATTTGTCCCCCACAACCTTCATTCCAACGGAAAGACCCTTTGTAATAATGTCAATTGCGGAAATTCCTGCATCCAGGGCTTCCCTGGCTAACTGTGCAGTGCCTGCGATGTTCTGGTTAACTATCGCATCGCGTAACTTATCAAAAATCTCTTGGTTCGCCATTTTTGTAAAACCTCCATTGAGCTCGCTGTTCTATGCGGTATCGTTGGGGTACAATGTTGACAATAATAGACAACGGTCCTTCGTAAAGGTTTAAAGCTTGAATCCAGGCTCCGCCAGCCATTAAGCGTTGCATGGGGTTATCACTATATCGCAAGTCCCTGCTGCCTCTTATTTAGCCATTAGGCGTGAGGGATGTCTTTGCGGTATTTTCTTAATTGCCTATTACTGGAATTATTCACTTACATTTGCCATTTTGCCCAAATAGAGTTTGGGGCTCTTTGTGAATAATTTCATTTCTCGTTACATTGTAGCCGGGGAATTTTGCTGGAGACTGTAAATTTGTTATTTTCCCAGTCGAAGTAGCAATTTATATCCCAAATTCTCCAACAGTATACCTGCTGGAACTGCTGGAATTGTCCTGAATATCAGATTCGAATTCCTCAAATTAAATATGGAAATTCTCCTATATAAATAAACACTATATTTCTTTATAATATATTATTGCAGAAAATTTTATGCGCGACTTTTTTTAGGCTCCGCCTCCTGAAATTCAGATCATTTCTCACTTTTTTCTACTGATGGCCCCCTCTTATGGCAATTAATCCAAAATTATAAATATAAGTTATAGTACTTTTTCTGACTTACACTTAATATATGACCTCTTCGGCTTCAAAGTATATTTATTATATTTTCTCTTATAATAGAAAATTTTAAATATTAGATTTACCTTTCGCAAAACACACCCGTTGTTTGAAAAATCGGGGTCCAGCAGAATCGGCATAATCAGAAAAAGTTGTTTTTCAGGCTGAACTTTCAGTGAGAATCTTAAAAAGAGAAACCGGTTTGAATACCGGTACTTTAGTTTTCTATTGTTATTTTGTTGTTTTTCAGTCTGGTAATTTTGTCTGCACTCCGTTTAATACCTGTGGTTTTTAGCACATTCAACCATTTTCTGGAGACAGGCAGTAGGGGTCATGCTTACAATCCCACATCCCGGTGCGAGTAGTCCAACTCCGGCATCAAGTACCTTCTTTGATGCTGCTGCGACGTCTTCGGGGGTTCCATTCCAGAGTACGGCTACCGGGTCGAGGTTTCCGATGATGAGTGTGTTTTCCACATTACCTTTTGCGGTTGCGATGTCAACTCTCTGGTCAACACTGATCCCTTCAACCCCGGTCTTTTCCATGATCGAAAGACCTTTGGTGGTGTTTCCGCAGATGTGGAGGACTGTAGCTATGTCGAGTTCCTTCATTGCATCAACGATCTTTTTCTGGTAGGGGAGAGCGTACTTTTCGTAGAATTCCCCGCCGATGAGTTCGTAGCTTGCTGTGGGGTCGATGATTGCAAGGGTATCCATTCCATTTTCAGCCATTGCTTTTGCGTATGCTATATTGAAGTCCGAGCAGAAGTCAAGGAGTGCAGGGACGACGTCTTCGCCGGTGAAAAGGTTTCCGAACCAGGCGTCCCCATTGAGGTGCTGGGCAAGGGAGAAGGGGCCGATCATAGAACCGATAATTGGGAGTTCTTTTCCGTGTTTTTCGGAAAGAATCTTGACGGCTTCGAGTACCTGTCCAATTCTGCCTTCATTCAGTTTGTAGTCCCTGAGCTTGTCCAGGTCTTCCAGGTTCTTGACAACGTGCTTGATCACAGACGGCTGCTGCTTCAGGTCGCCAGCCTTTATCCCGCAGCCAAAAAGTTCTGCTTCGGCTGTGATGTCAAAGGGGACTCTCACAGCTTCAAAGCCTATTACTGTGTGTCCTGCTTCTGCAAGGGTTGCCATTTTTGTTGCGTCGGCATGGGCTTCGGGCCAGAAGGCTCCGCAGGCTTCCATCTGTTCAACAGTTGCTGTCTGGGTGAAACAGACTGCGGGCATTCTGTCCACTGGCTGTTTCCTTAATGCACGGTATAATCTTTCTTTTGGTGTGTATTCTGTCATCTATAATCCCTCTCTATGTTATATAGACAGCGTTAATTATCAAAAAATCTACTATATATAAATATGTATTATTATTCATTAATTAAATTCTATATTATAAAAATTTATCAATTAAACCGTTTATACTAGTTGGAAATTCTCTCAAAACAACTAAATTTGTTTTATATGCCTGTTTATGGGGAAACTTTAATCTATTATAAAGAGATCCATGGATTTAATTAAGGTTAACTTCTTTAAAGTATAGTCAGGTTTAAAATCCCTTCACCAATATCAGGTGAAGAGATGAATCACAGAAAACCGGAAATACGCGGAAAAGCTGTACCAGTGTCTTTTTAAGTCCTCTCGAGAAAAACTACTGCTATAACTCCCAAATTAGTTTTCTTGAGCGAAGCGAAAAGGACCGCGTACTGTTGCACTTTCAGTGCAACTTCCAGAAAATCTCCGATTTCCTGAGATCCCGAAGCGCAATTTGGGTGGGACAGGAATAACTTATATATTAACTTATATATTGAATAAGTTATCAAAATATTATATTCCCTTTCCTGTACTGGATTAGAACAAGCTACTCATCATATTCCATTCTTTTATGGGGCTATCCATGGTGCCAGGAGACCCCTGATAATGCATACTCCCGGAGGATCTATAAAATGTACGGAATAGCACTTGATCTGGGTACCAGCGGTTTTAGAGCCCAGTTTATTGATCTTGAAACGAATGAAACTTTAAAAACAGTCATAACCATGGGTCATCCTCTCCCCGGAGGAAATGTCATGGATCACCTGGATTTTGCAATCACAACAGGTGAGGATGTGGCTCATGGAGTAATTATCGAAACTATCAGGAGAATGTTCCTGAAATTCGATGCAGACCTTTCTAAAGTAGAAAGACTTGCAGTCTGCGGAAACCCTATCCAGCTTTCCCTTTTCCAGAACATAGAAATCAGGGATCTGGCATACGCAGGGGAAAACAAGCAGAAAATGCTCGGAGTCCAGGATGTAAAAAGAGATGCCCGTGTGTTTCCAGCCTCAGAGCTTTTCGGGGATACGGACCTGCCTAACTGTGAAGTTATCGTGCCCCCCGCAATCAGGCATGAGATCGGAGCAGACGCCCTTGCCATGATGCTGGAAACTGATTTCCTTAGCCAGACCGAACCTGCACTTGTTACCGATTACGGGACAAACGCCGAAATGGCCCTGAAGGTTGGGGACAGGATTATCACGGCAAGTGCTGCCGCAGGCCCTGCGATTGAAGGGCAGGGCATAAGTTCCGGCATGCTTGCAAGCCCCGGGGCTATCTGTGACGTGAAACCCGAGGGCGAATACTGGAAAATTATAGTCCTTGATAAGGAGATGGAAAAGCAGGATGCCTACCTTATCCATCCGGTCACAGGCGAGATTAAGGAGTCCTATGGTGGGGAAACCGTGGGCATCACAGGTACCGGGGTAATCTCGGCTTTTTCCCTGGCCATGAGAAGCGGGCTGATAACTAAATCTCCGAAACTTCCCAATGGGAAGCTGATTCTTGGCCCTGGAATTGAAATCACTGAAAAAGATGTGGAAGAAGCCGGAAAGGCCATAGGGGCGATCCGTGCAGCTCACATGACCCTCATTGTGGAGTCCGGAATAAAGTATGAAGACCTTGAGTATGCATACATGTCAGGGGCTTCCGGAGCCTATGTAGACGCTGAAGCTTCCCGCAGGCTCGGGGCCACCCCGGGTTATGCCAAAAAAATTGTCCAGTTCGGAAACACCTCTCTTGCTCTTGCACGGGAACTTGTTCTGAACAGGTCCAGGCTGGAGGATGTTATCGAGATTGCAAAAAGAATTACTGCCGATCACCTCATGATGGCGACCAGCGAGACCTTCAATAACTTCTATCTCTGCGAACTCTCCTACTGGACCATGGGAATGCCGCTTGAAATGTACGACCAGATGCTTGAACTCTACGGGTTGCCCAAACTCCCGAAAACCCTGGAACACGCCATTATCGAAAAGCGAGTCAGCAAGGATATAGAACATGTCGGAGTTGGCGGGCTTGCCATCCTCAAAGAAATAGGCATAATCCTCGAAGTCCCTGTGGATAAGTGCATCTACTGCCTGAAATGCGTAGAAGAATGCCCTGAAGACGCCCTCGAAATCGTCGAAACCGATGGCAAAATGATCGCAAAATACGACAGCCAGAAATGCCTCGGCACAAGCTGCCGCCGTTGTGTGAGCATCTGCCCTGAAGAGGCCATCGACATCACCAAACTCCGCATCACCGGCGCAAAATAAGATTCGTGGGGTCTATTTTCCCACTCTCTTTTCCTTTACTGACTCTTTACCTGCGTAATAATTCCTGTGTAATAATTTCGTCCGCTTGAGCGTAGCGAAACGGACCCCGTGCTCCCGAAGCGGAATTCGGGTGTGTGAGCATCTGCCCTGAAGAGGCCATCGACATCACCAAACTCCGCATCACCGGCGCAAAATAAAATTCGTGGGAACTATTTTCCCACTCTTTTCCTTTACTGACCCTTCCCCTGCGTAATAATTTCTTCCTCTTGAGCGCAGCGAAAAGGACCGCGGGCTCCCGACTCGCAATTCGGGAGACGCAATCCAGGTGTTGCAGGGGGCGCTTAGAGAATCGAATACAGCATTGATGCCGTCCCTATCCCGAGAGGTTCCATTACAAGTTCAACTCCGTACTTCTTTTGAAGCTCGTTGGAAATAGCACAGGGGATTCCGGGGGTGGAAATTACGCAGTTTTCTGAAATCACGGATTCGGGGACCGTGTCCGCACAGGGGGTAGCCTCGAAAATAATGGAGAATTTTCTGGGGTTGTTGGGGTCGAAAGGAGTAATCCCGAGGCTGGATGCGGTTTTCTCGAGGATTGTGCTGTCAGCATCATATCCGTAGACCCTGAAGCCTTTATGTACGAAGTGCGCTACTCCCGGAAAGCCCACCTTTCCCAGGCCAACAGCAAGCACATCCTTTGAATCGGCTTTCAGGTATCTGGAGGCTATTTCCGCATAAATTATGCCTGTACAGGGCTGGTTGTTGGCTATTTTTCCGTTTTTGAGGTTATGGGCAAGGAAGGTATTGTCGTCCGCCATAAGGATAATTTGCGCTCCGTTCCTTACTGCCTCGTAGTACCCGCTCACGTCAGGAATATCCGTAACAAAACTGTCAAATCCGAAATATTCTGTAATTGCATGCAGGGATTCCGAGAAGTTTCCTATGATCCCGTTTCCCGAGGTCACAGGTACAATGCCTATTTTTTCACAGCATGGGGTTGTGCCGTAGAAGTCTTTGCAGACTCCTTTTATATCAAGCCCTGTAACTCTCCGGACAGCAGAATCAGCTTCATGAAGCTGTCTGTTAATGTTTTCCAGGTCTTCTGGGGTTAAAAGTGCCATTTTTTATCTCCTTACTCTGTTTTAAATATATTCTTATTTTGAGCAAATCCTTGCCGTTTTACACGACCGCTCCGAAGCGATCTCTCAGAATCGAAAGTCCTGTTCTCTTTTTTGTTTCGGCTTCTTCCCTATCTTTGCCCCAGAAGATCAGGGTGAATACAGGGTCTTCTCCTTTGCACAGGAATATCTCAATGCCAGGCTCTTCATAATATTTTCCGTAATCATTCCCCATGGAAAGTATCTGTTCTCCCACAGGGAGAAGGGCTCCACTTTCTGCAAGCATGAGGTGTTCGTAAATGCAGTATCTGTCTTCAGGAAGGGTTTTGGTCTCTTCAACTCCCTCTGTGAAGGCGCAGAATAAGAGTTCAATGAGGTTAATTCCTGAAGAATAATAAGCCGCAGTTGGAGTCTGGCTCGGGAAGCGGGCATCGATTTCGATTACTTTTAATCCCTGGGGGCCGGAGATTGCTTCCACATCCATAATCCCTTTTAAGGGCAGGTTTGCTGCAAGGGAATAGGATATCTCCCTGAAAGAAGGGTCCGGAGGAAGAGGAGTTACCATATGACAGTCATAGGTTTTGTCAATATGTACAAGGGTTTCCTTTACCACTGCAAAATGGGTCCCGTCTCCTATAACTTCAAGAGAAATCACGTCTCCTTCTACATACTCTTCTATCAGCATGCCCGGTTTAAGCTCTCCAAGTTCCTCTTTGTCATAAATTATCCTGGCTTCTACACTGCTGCTTTCACAGGGGGGTTTTACAAAATAAGGGGGTTCAGATGGTTTGTCCTGTGGGGTCGGGACTCCTATGGACGCAAAGTATTCTTTTGATTTTTTCTTATCCCTGCTGATCCAGTAAGCCTCAAAATCAAAGAGTACCGGGCAGGAGAAATTCTCTTTTATGGAACTCAGGAACTCTATACATTCAAGGTTTTCATTTACCGGCAATATGGCGTCAGCATTTTTTGAGATCTCTAGAAGTTTTTCCGGTTCGTTTATTACGTTAAAACAGTGAAACTCATCAGCGTAATTTCTTATAAGGGCCTGTGGATTTTTATCTATAACAACCACTTTCATTCCGGCTTTCTTAGACAGATAAGCAGCTTCAAAGCCCTGGAGTTTCCCGCCTATAAGGCATATGGTTCTCAAGCTAGCACCCCAGGACAGCCTCAAATTCCGCCTGTCGGGCAGGTTCCATACCCATACTTTCAAGTCTTTTGATTACACTTCTTATATCCCTGTCCCTTTCTTCAAGGCCGCGGTCATAGTTGGCAACACCTTCTAACTTTGAATCCGAGGGAAGGATGGAGGTAACAATGTTTGCACCCGCATTTAAGCGGTGCACCATGCCGTCGATACCTTCCAGGTCAAGGGAAGCCGGGACCAGACATTTCGGGAACATGAGCCTGAGAATTGCAATTATTTTTAGTTCCGAAAGGTTTGAGCTCTCTTTGAAACTTTCAAGCGGAGTTCCTTCCTGGGGCAGGAATGTCATAACTCTGACCATATCGGGGTCGTTTGCTTTCATTCCCCGCAAGGACTTAATTGTCGATTCAATGTCGTTTCCAACTCCTGTGAGAATCCCATCTTCTACACAGTACCCCTGTTCCTTTGCAAAATGGCGGGCGTTATACCTCCCTTCGAAGGACTGTCCTACCCGAAGTTTTTTATAAAGTTCCAGGTCATAGGTTTCCTGGTACAGGGCGAAGAAATTTGCTCCTTTTTCCCTGGCTTTGAGAAGGGTGGAATTATCTATCACTCCCGGAGAAATCATAATGGGAAGCCCAAGTTCATCCTTCACTATTCTGACAAGTTCCACGAAGCGGTCAGGCTCATCATAGTAATACGGGTCTTCTCCCATGGTCAGGTCAATCATGTGAAAACCTGCTCCTTTTAAGGTTTTGCAGGTCTCTTTGATTTCTTCTTTGGTCAGGCGGTAGCGTTTGATCTCGTTTTTACAGTTATAATAACAAAAAGCGCACTGATTCTTACAGTAAGTGGAGAAATAGATAAAGCAGTTAAGAAACACCCTGTTGCCGAAATAATAGTTTCTGACCTTTCGGGCTACATAGTACAGCTTTTCCAGCTCTTCATCGGATTCAAGGGAGAGCAGAGCCCTCAGATCGTCGTCAGATAAGTTAAAGCCGTCAATGATTTTTTCCCCGAAACTGTCAAGTTCGTTGGTTGCCATTTTTTGGATCAAAATTTCACCCTCTTATAGGTTTGCAGACATTCTTTCAGATCTTTTTAATTTCAGGTCCTTTCAGACCAGTTTGCCATTTTAAGATCTGTTTCCGTTTTGAGTCTCATTTGCTTCTCTAATATCTTCCCCGACATTTTTCGGGTCTTTATCTGCGTTTATGGAATCACAGGTCACAGGTTGGTGGAAATCCCGTTGTAGTATGATTCGGATCTTGAAGCTCTTTTAATATTCTTGAAATTGTGCATAACCTTCAACAGGCGTTCGAGCCCGAAACCTGCCCCTATCCAGGGCTTGTTTATTCCCCAGTCCCGGTCCATGGGCACGGGCCCGACAACTGCTGAGGAAAGTTCCAGGTCTCCGTGCATGACATCAAGGGTATCCCCGTAGACCATACAGGAGTCTCCTACAATTTCGAAGTCGATCCCCAGGTAGTCCAGGAAATCTTTAATTATGGCTTCAAGGTTTTCGCGCGTGCAGCCTGACCCCATCTGGCAGAAATTCAGCATGGTAAACTCTTCCAGGTGTTCTTTGCCGTCAGACTCTTTCCTGTAACAGGGCCCGATCTCGAAGATTTTTATCGGGTCAGGCAGGGCTCTATTAAGCTTGCGCAGGTAGTTGTAGAGATTCGGAGCAAGCATGGGCCTTAAGCAGAAGTTATTATCAACCCTGAAGATCTGCTTTGAGAGTTCCTTATCGTTATCAATGCCCATCCTTTCAATATACTCCATAGGGATCAGAATCGGGGACTTTATCTCCAGAAAACCCCGATCAACAAAAAATTTCGTAATCTCGCGTTCGAGTTTTCCCAGGTAATGTTCCCTTTCTTCGGCATAGATCTGCTTCAGGTCCTTTCTTCTCCTGGACAGCAGTTCGGACTCAAGTTTCCTGAAGGGCGTTCCGGAATCCAGGGAAATCTCATCCTTCGGGCTTAACAGACCTTGAAGCCTGTCAATCTGGCTCTTTGTAAGTGCAGGAGCACTCGCCTGAACAGGGATGGTCTGGGAAGCCGCCGGAGATGTAGTTGATTTTGTTGTTCCCTGTGCTGATGTAGATGCAGGCATTGCCGAAGTGGAGATTGTTGTTGATGCAGAAGCTGGTGCTGTTGTAGAAGCTGGTGCAGGTGCTGTTGTAGAAGCTGGTGCAGGTGCTGTTGTAGAAGTTGATGCAGGTGCTGTTGTTGATGCAGAAATTGGTGTAGTGGGTGCAGGTTGAGACTCAGAAGGCAGAGTCTGTACCGGTGCCGTATTTTCAAGTGGTTTTGGGGTTCTTGCAACTGATTTTGGCATTACTTTTCTTATTTTTGGAGCAGAAACTACCGTGACTTTCGCGTTGCTTTTGTCTTCGTTTGTTCTTGTGAGGAACTTGTTTAGGTCCTCATCTGAAACCCTGCAGTGTTTGCAGATCTTCCTGTACTTATGGTGCCTCAGGGCCCGTGCTGTCCTGCAGCTCCGGGAATTGTTCACAACAAGCCGTTCTCCACATTCCATTTCGATGTAGATTTTCCTTTTTGATACCTCATGATGCCTGATTTTGTGAAGCTTTCCGGTCCTGGACATCCAGAGCCCTGTAGCAGATATCAGAGTGTTTAGTGGTTTTTTATCCATAGTGTTACCCTCGGTGAACTAAAACCCGGATAATTTCCAAGAACAGTATTCAGAACCCCGGCTTACAGAACATAAGCGTGGAGCCAGCAATTGCTGACAGCTACCCCGGAAAAGAGATCGATAATCCCAGGCAATAGAATAGTTTATAGACTCTGGAAAGAGTTTCCTGATTCTATAAAAATTTCAGTGGAATGTTATGCAAGTGCCATTCCGGGATTCAGAAACGTGGCGGAAACCCCGGGAATCTAACCCGGCTGAACGGATTTAGAGTCCATTCGATCTACATGATCAGGTTTCCTCCTAGACAAAATAGATTAAAATTTTATTTGTTGTTTTTTTTCTATAGCGATCTTAATTAATGAATAAAATAATATTCTTTAATATATATGTTTATTGGTGAATACCTGGCCAGATTCGAGTTCTTATTTATATTTTTGGGAAAATCGCATCTTATAGGCAGGTCCTGATAAAATACGGAGAAGAAAATAAGTCCTATATAAAAATCCGGATGAAAGGGACGGAGAAAAATCTCCGAATAAAAAAGAAATTGGCTAAAGAAATGAATTTAATTTTTCCCGTTCAGGATAGTTCATATATCCCGAGTGTGCTCAGAGCCAGAGCAGTTGCATTTATGTCGTCTACTTTGTTTCCCCAGGCTCCGCTTTCACGGACTTTTCCAAGGAGCCAGTCTATAGAATCTCCCACTTCTTTTTTGAATCCTGCAAGGAGAAGAGCCTGGATTGCCAGGTTGCTTGTGGAAATATGCTCCCATCCTCCGTCCTGTCCTTTTTTTGAAAGGACCCACTCAGCCCTTTCCCGGATAAAAACCTCAAAATCCCTGTTTCCTGTCAGGTTTTCCTGTTTTTTGAGGGCTGTGATTATAAGGGAAGTAGTACCAACCTGTTCCCAGGCAGGACCGTAGTTTTCATATAACCAGTTACATCCTTCCCTGTCAGAAACTTCCATATCAGCAAGAGCCCCAAGACTATAGGCAGTATCATAAACGTCTTCGTTCCATGAGCCTTCTTTTTTCATGGAGAACAGCCACCTCTCCGGTGCCTTGAATATAATTCCTTCAGTCGAAAGGGCTGAACAGGCTCTTGCCGTATCTCTAATTGAGGAGTTCCAGCATTCACCTTCTTTTTTACGGATTAGACGGGTAATATAGGGGTTCGGGAGTCCCCATAAAGCATGAGCCGATACTGTACTTGCAAGTTCTTTTACGGATTGAATCTGCTGGGTGGAGAGCCATTCGAAGCCTTTTTTCACGATATCGAATTCCAGGTTGCTTAACATTTAACGGTGCTTTTCAGGCTTCATATATTAATACCTGACCTCACGATTTTTTTATCCTGTACCTGACCTATTTTTTTGGGAGAAAGTATTTAGGGTAAATTATATGTAGGACATTTTGCATAATAATGCATAATAGTACGTCCATAGTACGTCCAAGGAAATGAAAAATAGTGAATTTTAAACATCATTTGAGGCATTTCAAACCTGAATATTTAGAAGAGGGTTCATTTGTGGAAATAGTCCTTACAGTTGACGAATTTGAAGCCATAAGGTTCAGTTTTCTGGGAAATTTATCTCATATTTGAAGGAGGGGATTACAGGATGCCAGGCGGAAATGGTAGTGGTCCGGTGGGTAAAAGCCGGGAAGGCAGAGGACAATGCAGAAGCAGAGGAGGAACTGGTGGTCCGGAAGGGACATGCATATGCCCTGAATGCGGATACGAAGTACCCCACAAGACAGGAGTTCCCTGTATTGAAATTAAATGTGAAAAGTGCGGGACCCCAATGGTCAGGAAGTGACTGTTAATCCGGATGATCCCAGATTATATGGGTTTGGAAACTCCCATGAAGTGTGAGCTGATACTATACTTGCAAGTTTCTTTTTCGACTCTTGCAAGTTTTTTTTCGATTCGATTTTTGGAATGTTATTTTAGGGCAAGAGCCTGTACGAATGCAAAACTATTTATGTTTTGCATTATTATGCATAATTATGCGTCCTAGAAAAAGAAGGATGGTGGATTTCGAACATTCGGCAAGGCAGTTCAGGCCTTTGAGTCCTGAAGGCGAAATTTCTGAAGAAATCCTGCTGACAATCGACGAACTCGAGGCCATGAGGCTCAGCTTCCTGGAAAACCTTTCCCAGGGCGAGGCTGCGGTCCGTATGGAGGTCCACCAGTCTACCTTTCAGAGGGCTCTGAAAAAAGCACTTGAAAAAGTAACTGAAGCGCTTGTTTATGGAAAAGCAATAAGAATTGAAGGAGGAGATTACAGGATGCCAAGAGGAGACGGAACAGGTCCTTCAGGCCAGGGTCCGGTTGGCGGCGGAAGAAGCCGCGGACAGGGCAGAGGCCAGGGCGGACGGTTCGGCGGACCTGACGGAAACTGTGTATGTACTGCCTGCGGGCATGAAACTCCCCATACTCCGGGAGTCTCCTGCAGCCAGGTGAAGTGTGAGAAATGTGGAAGCCCTATGGTCAGGAAATGAGTTAAAGGGCGCTCGAAAAAAAAAGTGGGAGGGAGGTACAATCAGTGCTCCTTTGCTACTCCATTCCACAACTGAATAAAACAATTCATGTTAAATTAAAACATACAATGAAGGAAGTTGGAAACAATGCCATATGGAGATAGAACAGGTCCGATGGGCCAGGGATCAAAGACAGGACGGACCATGGGTTACTGCTCGGGCAGTGACAGCCCGGGTTATATGACCGGAGGTCCGGCGGGCGCATTCCGGGGCGCTGGCGGTGGAGCCGGGCGCGGTATGGGTCGAGGTGCAGGCCGCGGAGCCTGTAGGGGTTTCAGGTGCAGGAAAACCCCTGGTTTTGGAAGAGGCGGAGGATTTGTTGCCCGGGGTGAATACCCTGGATATTACTACCCCGGATATTACTACCCCGCACCTTCTCAGTCACAGATCGGATCTGAAGCTGATTCCCTTGAAAACCGAATAAAGCTCCTGAAACAGGAACTTGAAACCCTTGATGGGAAACTTAAAACACTCAAGCTGCAGGAAAGCAGTGTAGAAGAATGAGAATGTTGTAGAAGGACGAGAATGTTGTAGAAGAATGAGAATGTTGTAGAAGAACGAGAATGTTGTAGAAGAACGAGAATGTAATAGAGAACGTCGGAAAAGTCGATAATTGCCAAAATTTTGGCACATTTAAACACTGACAATAGATTCCAAAAGGTCTCATGATCCATATCTTTTGATTGGATTTTTAGGCACTGTGTGAATTTAGGTGTAAACTTCTGACTTTTCCAGCGCTCTCAATATAAAGGAGTTGAAAGCAAATGCCAAATGGAAATAGGACCGGGCCAACGGGCAATGGGTCAAAGACAGGAAGGAACCTGGGTTATTGTACGGGTAATGATTCTCCTGGTTACACAAAAGGAGTTCCCTCAGGGGCAGGAAGGAGATTTGGAGGACAGAAATCTGGAGGACGCAAATCCGGATCTGGAAGTGGCCGTGGGATGGGGTGTGCCGGTAAGGGCAGGGGTTACAGGTGCAGGAGTGCCCCCGAGGTCGTGAATGCCGGGGAGTCTGCTGTTCTGGATACATATCCTGAATACTATTACGCCGCCCCTTCTCAGTCACAGGCCGTGTATGAAGCCGATTTACTTGAAAACCGGATAAATCTCCTTAAACAGGAACTTAAATCCCTTTCTTGGAAATTTAAGGCTCTTCTGCCAGGGAAGCAGTGAAGAATGATTATAAGGACAGAATCTGGTGGATTTTTCACTTTTTTCTTCTCTTATTGTTCAAAAAGGAAGAGTTAAAAAATGAATTCAAGAATCGTTTACGGACCACTTCTTTCAAGAAGGCTTGGAAGATCTCTAGGAGTAGATGTAATAAAGAATGCAGGATCTAAAAAGAACTGCAACTACGACTGTATCTACTGTCAGCTAGGGCATGTTGAGTCAAAACTCAAAAGTCCTGAAGATGTGAAGGAAGCAGTGACTCCGGAAGAAGTCTCTGAGAGCTTCCAGAAGTTCAATAAAGATATCGAAAACCTGGACTATATCACATTTTCCGGAACATGTGAACCTTCTCTGAACCTCTCTCTGGGGGAGATGGTCCAGGTTATCAAGAAAATAAGTGGGGTTCCTGTCTGTATAATAACGAATTCTTCTCTTGTGGGAAGAGAGGATGTTCGGAAGAACCTGGCTCAGGCGGATCTGGTTGTTGCAACCCTGGTTTCCGGAAATGAAAATACCTGGAGAAGGATACACAGACCTGCTCCCGGCATAGCCCTGCAGGAAATAATCGAAGGTCTGCGGGAACTTGCGAAAGCCGGGGCCGGAAAAAGGCTGGCACTTGAGGTCATGTTTCTCGAAAGCGAAACAGGTGAGCCTTTGAATAGTACTGATGAAGAGGTCGAAAAACTGGTACAAACAATCAGGTATATATGCCCTGATGAGATCGAGGTTCTGACAGTCAGCCGTCCTCCTGCAGAAAAATGGGTGAAGCCAGTCTCTGAGGAGAGGTTGAAGGAAATTATTCAGCGCTTTGTTTCAGAGTTTGGAGACGAAAAAGTAAGGCTGGTTTTAAAGGGGAAAAATAAGAGGGGAAAGGTTTTACACCGAGACTTGGAGGAGGAAGTTTATGCACTTCTTCTTAGAAGACCCTGTACCTTCGAACAGACATGGCAGGGTCTGAGCATGGGTCCTGGACGCCTTTCTCCTGTCCTCGAAAAGTTGCTTGGTGAAGGCAAAATAGAGAAAATAGAGTCGGAAACCGGGGAGTATTATAGGGCAAAATAAGTTCCAGTAAAACGCATATGAAATTCTTCGAATAACAGGCACAAAGAAATGAAAGTACTTTTTTTTCCTTACCTTTTTTACCTATCAACCTCATCATTCTCTTGGGCAGTAAGGTTGTACTTATTTTGGTTCTTTGAAGCCGTGATAAAACTAACCAGTGAATTGCCATCGAAGGCTCAAATGTGACTTTGATCACGGATGCTAAATTGGCCTTTGAGGCAATTCTACTGCCCAAATTAATTTGGTGATCTAATTTGGTGATCTAAATTGGTTGAAGTCATTAACAAAGCTTGTGGTTTAGACATTCACAAACTCTTTTTCATTGCTACAATCCTCAGTAGATCTGGTGAAAAACAGCAACAATATTTCTCTAGAACCCCTGACGAAATTTTAGCTTTTAAAAACTGGGTTATATCAGATAAATGTGACGTTGTTGCCTGTGAATCAACGAGTGACTTTTGGGTTCCGATTTATGATGCGTTGATAAAACATCTACCTGTTATAGTTGGAAATGCCCGAGATATGAAGGCGTTTACACACAAAAAAACAGATAAGATCGATTCCGAATTCATCGCACAACTTGCATTGAATAATATGATTCAACCATCAAGAGTTTTCCCAAAAAACCATAGAACATTTCGTTCATGTATCCGGCTTCGCCATAACCTTGTACAAAAAAGAACAGATATAAAAAATGAAGCTCACGCCATACTCGCACCTGAAATGTTTAATCTGAAGAATGTGCTAACAGATATTTTTGGTAAGAGTGGTAGAGCAATTCTATCAGGAATTTGTTCAGGTAAAAGCGTTGACCAGATTATAGCAAGCCTTTCCCCAAATGTTCGTAAAAAAAGTGATCAGATAAGGGAAACTCTGGACAGAGAAATCTCTCAAGGTGCTGCATTCAGGCTTCAGATCTGTCTGGATATCATAAAGCATCTTGACAATGAAATCAAAATTTTGGAAAAAGAAATATTCAATTATGCTTATAAAAATCATAAGCAAGAAATGGAAATTTTAATGTCTGTTCCAGGAATAGGAGAACTTGGAGCGGCAACTCTTATTGCTGAAATAGGCGATTTCAAAGATTTTTCTTCAGGGGATAAGCTTGCTTCATGGCTTGGCATAGTTCCGAATGTGTACCAATCAGCGGATAAATACCATAACGGAAGAATCACTAAGAGAGGATCTAAGGAAGCAAGGTGGATTCTAACACAGATTGCTCAGGCAGCAGCAAGAACAAAAAATAGCAGGTTAAAAGAGTTTTTCAACAGAAAAAAGAAGTCGATTGGGCATTCAAAGGCAATTATTGCCCTGGCAAGAAAAATTGCAACAATTATATGGCATCTGATCACAAACGAGGAGATGTATGAAGATGAAACTGGATATAAAAAGGGGGAAATTCAAAAGAGAAAGATAGTGGAGACTGAGATATTCTCAGTTGATGAAAGGATCAAAATAATGAGTGAAATATATGTAATTGCGAGAAATGAAGAAAGAGAGAGTACGTGAGGAAGATCTCCTCATATACTTTCATGCTAAATAAGTTACGGGGCAAAATAAGTTCCAGTAAAATAAGTTACGGGTAAAGTGGAATATGGAAGTATGGATAAAAGAAAAATGCAATTGGCTGCGGGAAAATATATCGCAGCCATCGGAATCGAAACCGTTGTCAAGGTTCTCTGAGGATGAGGAATGTCTCTGACTATTTTATGTTAACCTTTGATATCTTTCAGATTTTCTTAAGTTTTTCTCCTGCTTTTTTACTCCTGTTTTTGCTTTCAGATACTTTCTTCCTCATCCTTAGGAGGGAGCCTCTTTGCCAGTTCAGCATCAAGTGCAGACAGAGCCTCTTTGTTTTCCCCGGCAATTTTCAATTTATCAATAATCTCTTTGTCGTTTTCTTCCTCTTCTACCTGCTCTTCGACATACCACTGAAGGAAGGAAGCCGTAGTTTCATCTTTTTCTGAACGGGCAAGGTCCACCAGGTCGTTAATTGAGCGGGTAATGAACTGTTCGTGCTGCAGGGTCTTTCTGAACATCTCTATCGGTGTGCCGAACTCCACAGGCGGCTCTTTTATTTCCTTTAACCTGACCCTTCCTCCCTGCCTGTTGATGTAATCAAAGATCTTCATCCCATGGATGGTTTCTTCCTTGACCTGTACCTTAAACCAGTGGGTAAACCCGGACAATCCTATGGACGAGCTGTATGCCCCCATTGAAAGGTAAAGGTAAGAAGAGTACAGTTCCCTGTTAATCTGTTCATTCAGTGCTTTTTCCATCTTTTCGTTCAGCATTATTTTCCCCTCACTTTGTTGAATCCGATCTAATTTTTTCCGCAAAATACCTATTTTACTGTCCCTTCTCGCGTACAACAAGTACCGGGACTTTTGCGCTCCTGACTACCTTTTCAGATACGCTGCCTATCAGGAAGCGTTCTATTCCACTTTTTCCAAGTGAGCCAACAATAATCAGGTCCATTCCGTTCTTCTCTGCAAAATTGACAATTTCTTCTGCAGGATGCCCTTCGAGAAGGGTGGGTTCTACCTGCAAGCCTGTACCTGCGTTTTTTGCAGTTTTTTTCACATAAGATACGGCTTCTTCTCCAAACTCTCTGAACCGGGAATACATTGCCTCTTCCCACTTCAGATCTTCAGGAACCGAAGAATAAATTGATCTGTCGATCACGTAGACAGCATAAATTTTTGCTCCGCTCAGGCGAGCGAGCTCAATTGAGGCATCTGTAGCTTTTCTGGCACTTTCAGAGCCATCGGTTGCAATCTGTATTTTTCTATAGAGTTTGCTCTCCATTATTCAGCCCCCTGATTTTTATCCCCCATTTGAATATAATTGTGTCCATATTAATAATTTTCATCCCATTATTTCCGGGGAAAGGAAAAAGTATCCATAAAAACAAAAATTATATACTCATTAATACTATTTATGAAGAGGAGGATGTGCCTTGGGAAAACAGGGAATAAAATTAACCCAAATGTTAATTTTGATGTCTATTCTTCTCCTTTTCGCTTCAGGAAGTGGCTGCATCCGGAATTTTGAAGAGGAAAACTACTACAATATCAGGGATATGGACATCTCGGCAGATCGTGCAGGGACTTCTTTTGTAGACCTCAATATCACGACATACGTAGAAAAATACCAGGGGGATATGGAGAAAAACACCTCTCTTCTTCTGAAAGTTTACAACAGAGATAGCGGGCTGCTTGAAGTACAGGAGGAAGTACAGCTCGGGAAGCTAAAAAAAGGGGAAACAAAAGCAGTAAGCCAGAGCTTGAGCCTGCCTAAGACCGGAGGATATAATATACGTTCGGTTCTCTTCGAAGAAGATACTCAGAAGGACATCGGAGAAATCAATGTCTACAACCTGGATTTTCTGCCTGCTGACGTGCAGGATATAGGGCTTGAAATTTCCGAAATGGATTTCCGGGTCAGGAAGGTAGAAGACAAAAAAGTCTTCATTGAAAGTGATCTATATCTGACAAACGAGGGCAAAAAAACCAGTCAGGACCTCCGTATGCTTGTCAAGGTCCGGGAAATTGACGCAGGGCTCCTTGCAGATAAGGTCTGGGTCCGGACAGGAGAAATAAAGCCCGAAACAACAGTTATCCGGAGTGTCAACCTTACCATGCCGGACCAATACAACTATGTTGTCGAAGTGCTGATCTGGAACAATGATACTATTGTCAGGCGCGGAGAAGATTATATCCAGCTCAACCCGACAATTAAGATTAAAGATAAGACTTCCACGGAAACCAGGAAGATTCAGACCAGTGAATTTGAAAATGCGGATGAACCTCGAATGGTTCCTGAAGAGGACTATGCAGGAGAAGAAGCAACTCCAGGATTCAGCCTGTTCCTGTCAGCAGTCCTGCTCTGTTCGGCAGCAATTTTAAGGAGGCGGTTTGGATGAGTGAAACAGAAGAGCTCAATTCAGAGACAAAAGGGGCAAAGGGGTCAGACCTTGGGGATAACTTCAAGAAAGGAGTTTTTGTGATTGCCATGTTGCTCCTGCTTGTGGCAACTTTTCAGCTCTATTTCTCCTTAACACGAGTAATCGATATCTGGTTCGAGTATCAGTATATCCCTATTTTCAAGGCTGTGTATAATTTCATTGTCCTGTTCGTAAGCCTTTACATCATCAGGCTGTATATAGTAAAGCGCTGAGGTGTGCCTAAAAAGCTGAGATTTACCTGAAAATCTGAAAACAGTCCTGAAATATAAACTGAAGAGAAATGTATAAACTGAAGAGAAATGTATAAACTGAAGAGAAATGTATAAACTGAAGAGAAATGTATAAACTGAAGAGAAATGTATAATAGGAAATTCATTGAAGATATCTGAAAAAAACAGGGTTGAAGAGCCGAAACAGTTGATTTCGTAAGACTTTAAGTTTCAGCCTCTTCAATTAATTTTTTTACGGTTTCAAGCACAAGAATCGCGTCCTGCCTTTTTACGTCAACTTCGCTGTTAATGCAAAAATCAAGGAGTATCTTCCTTTTTTCTTCCGGTATCAGGCCTTTTTTAGCCCCTTCTTTTGTAAGTCCGAGATAGCTCCTGTCAGGGTAGTAAGTTTTGATAGCAAGGTCCAGGAGGCTATCGTGCTCTTTTTCACTTACAAGTCCGATAGTTAGAGCGGCTTTAAGGGTTTCCCGGATGTTTACCAGGGGCACGGAGATGGGCTCAAATGTATCAGGGTTGGTGCTTACAGCTACCTCGTCGTCAGACTCGATAATCCCGTCCCTGTACCATTCGTAAACCTTCCCTACGCCGATCATGCCGTGTGTGTCCAGTTCCGAAGCCCTGAGAGCCCCCATGCTGGCACCCCCCACAACTTTTACTCCTGCATTAAGGGCAGATAGGATTTCTCTGTGTCCTACTGCAGCCCGGTCAAAGAAAATCCCGTCAATGATTCCTAATACTTTATACCCCTGCTGGACAAACTTTTCAAGCTGGAACCTGCGTATCGGGGGCTGGTATTTTGCCCTGAGGATTTTTTTTGCATCCTCATGGCTGATGCTGTTACCGGTAAAGATAACTGCTTTTGCTTTCATTTTCTTTTCCACGGCTTTTCGTTTTTGTTTCTGGAAAATTCTTTTTTCTTCCCTGCAGCAATTCTTTTTCCCGTACGGTCGCGGTCGATAGTGAAAAGTTCAAAACCCGGAATGATTACCCTGACTGCAGGCACTTCGATTTCCTCTCTTGAGAGGTCCACGACAAGCACCTTTTCGGCAAGGCCCTTTAGCTTTTCAAGTATTACGTCGATGCTTTCAGCAGGGCTTTTTCTGGAGAGGTCCTGTACTTCGGAAAGGGAAATTTTTTCGCCTTCTTCAAACCAGAACCAGTTCAGGCGCTTCATGCGGTCATACCCTACACTTCGGATAAAGCCCTCCCTGTCTGTGTCTTCCCTTGCGCCCTGGATTTGGACAACTCTCGACTGCGCAGCTTCAGTTATTGCTCTTGCAACTGCAATCTCAGGTTTAAGGTGGGAGCCTGCTCCCATGACCAGAAGAGCAGGATCTTTTAATTTTACGTCATCAGTTGCTGCAATAACTGTAGGGATTCCGGTGTCCGTCGGGACAAGCCATACTTTGAGTTCAATTCCTGCTTCTTTGAATTTTCGGGCAAGCTCGTAAAGGTATCCGTCTTCTTCTGTCAGCACGATCTCCTTTCCAAGATTACGGGTAAATTGGGCTGTGCTGATAGCATCTCTTTCTATAACTTCAAGCATCCCGTGCAGGATAGCTTCCTCAAGCACGTTTCCTGAAGCCAGTCCATTCGTATTGCTCAAGAAAAGTTTCTGGCACTGCCCGGGTGCATCGTAGGGGTGGAAAACTGCATTTGCGCTTATGAATGTCTCTTCCCTGTTCATCATATCATATGCTCCGACCCATTCCATAAGGGAACTGGGGTCAAAGGGCTGGGATAGGAGCAGGGCGCTTGGGTTAAGCACGTTGCGGTTTTCTATGGCAGAGGTATAGGAATCCACAAGGGCCGGGGCAGAAATACCCCCCTCAATGTTTGCATTCACACCGGGCCTTTCTGCCAGGCAACGCTCAAAACTCTCCATCATTGCTGAAATCCGGGCCCTTTGCTCGGTCGAGCCCTTGCCTGAGTAGATACTGATAGCTCCCGGAGCGGCACTGGGGCGGATTGCCGAAAAGATAGGAATCCCGAGCCTGTCCAGGTTTGTTATGTCTGCAATTCGGGTAACACCTATTTTTTTTATCTGATCTTTAGTGTTTTCAAGGGTTGTAGTTTCATCATACACACGCTGGGTGCCTTCGATGTATGAGAGAGACCTGTCAATTTTTATCTCGGGCATAGTTAGAAACCTTCTCATTTCTTGTTATATATTTTGTGATTTTTCGGAAATTTACGGACCTTTTAAAGGGATATTTCACAGTTTTCCTGTGCAAGACTTCTTTTTACAAATGAATATGAACAGAATACAAACAGAATACAAACAGAATAACGCTATATATTGAAGGGATCTATAAGTATGTAAGAGGGTTTATAAGGGGTTTTTGTCCGATGGAGCTCAAAAAATTGTTTCTTGAAGAAAATGTAGGAGGTTTTGATCTGATACTCCGAACCTTTCTCGGAGTACTTGGAATTACTGCTCTTGCAATGAATCTTGTAAAAAGTTCTCCTTTGAAGTGGATTGTTGCGCTGGTAACTTTTACGGGACTTTTCAGTTCGATCCTGAGACACTGTACTCCTTATGTTATTCTCAGGATCAACACGGCAAAGAAAAAATAACAAAAAGAGTATGGGGAGGTTAAGAGTATGGGGAGTTAAGAGTATGGGGAGTTTATCCTTAGCGGCGAAGTCAGGTATACACAATGAAGAAAATAGTCCCGCTCACAAATTGTTCAATTTAAAATTGTTCAAGTTAAAGATGCAGAAACATTTCTGTACGATGCTTATTGAACTAAGAAAATATAGGCAGCAGGGAAGTATGAATACGATATGATTCAAAGGAAAATACATTTCTATCCTTTGTGAGGTTTTACAATTTTGATATTTTTGTTTTCTTTTTTCATCCATTCGGAAAATGTAAGATGGTAAAAAACAGAGATTATGAAAACCGGAATTGAAACACAAATTGCAAATGGTGCAAAATGACCACAGAAGAAAATAAGAGAAAGCAAAACCAGCAAAAATGAACTTATGTAATAATTTTCTTGTTTTAGAGTTATTAAAAACAATTTTTTATTGTGTATTTTAAGTTCGTCTTCCTCTCGAAATTGAATCGAGCTCTCTCTTTGTTTGAACTTGCGTTCCTTTGGGAGCACCAGCTGTGAAAACGGAACAATAAGTGCTATGCCGATGAATAGTAAACACGCAAGAAGAGAATAAATTGAAATAATTGGTACGTTATCTAATGTGTGTATATTGAGTTTACCGTATACGTTAGAGAATGTTATAGCATAAAATCCAAATATTACAAACATAAATTTTATTAGTGAAAAAAATTGATCCAGATTTTTATTATATATTTCAAATAATTCGCACTCAATTTCTTTTTGTTGATCCAACATGTTGCTGCCCCTTAAGATAAATGGCGGAAACATACTTAAATATTTTGAACACAATCCTCCTTTATGTGATTTCACCTGAACTTCCGCTCTGATTTTTGTTTCCGGATTCACTGGAAGCAGCTTATTTTTATCTTTTGATCTGCTTCAATGTCTTTTGATCTGCTTCAATGAACTCTTTCGTCTTTCTTTTTCTTTTCTAAGGTGGTAAGATAGGTTTATCACGTGTGAGTATATATGTTATAATATGTCGACATTGTTTGAAGACTTTGGATCTCTTAGTTACATTCCTGCGGATGTAGCTTTCTGGTCTACCGTCTTCATCGGGGTCGTTTGCTTTATTATGCTCTCTTTTTTGATATTCACTGTGCGTCGGGGTATTAAGAGTAAACAAATTTACTAAAGTTTTTTTATTTTATTTTGTAACTATTCAGCCACTGATAAAAAGACGTTTTTTCAGCAAAGTGCTGCAATTATCAGGATAATAGCGGCGCTCCATTGAGCGCCGCTAGAATAGCATCCATTACATTCATGCCATTCTTTTTAATTGAGGATATGTATGCCCTAATTCTGCAGAAAGCTACCGCTCCTTCTATGCTTCGGAAAGTTCCCGAAATTTTCTGTTGTAGCTTCATCATTCTGATGTCTCGCTCTGCTTGATTGTTATCAAACGAAACTCTCAGGTTATTGAGGAATCTCAGAATCGGTTCTTTGTGTATTATGAACCTATCAAGGAGATTCTTTGCTTTTGTTTGTGCTGGTCTTCCTCTCTTTTTCACCTGATCTTTTGAGGGCTCAGGTGGTGGATTTTCCTCGATTCCGTCTTGAATTATTGCATCGTATACTTCCTCGAATTCCCGAACTTTTTCTGGATCTATTGGAATTTCCATCTCTCTGCATTCATCAGTATACTTTTTCATCTCACTGAGGAGTTCATTAATCTCTTTAGCCCATTGCTGTTTAAAATTCTCTTCAATCCCAGTAAGTTCCCTTTTAAGATGAGCGTTGCACAGAGCATGTTCACATCCATACTTGTTGTATGAAGCAAGCCCATCATGAACTGCTACTCCCTTGTATTGCGGAAGAAATCCCAGAGCATCCATTGCTTCTGTCCCTCTTTTTGGGTGTGCGAAATAGTAGGTCCATAGACTATTTGATACTACATGAAGCCACCATTTTGTCCCTAAAATTCTCATTCCTGTCTCATCACAATGTGCAGAATAGGAAGCTAATAGATGTTCCATAACAGCTTTTTCAAAAGGTTTCAGGTTCTGGAAACATTTCTTTTCTGCTCTTTTTATGGTAGCTGGGCTGATACGTATACCGTATACATCCTCTACTAAATCACAAGTCCTTTCATAAGGAATCAATTGATAGTTCCTAAAATACAGAATTGAGGCTAAAAGACGAGGACCATATTGAATTGGGAATTTTATAGACTCTGGAAAAGAGCCTTTGTTAACTTTCCCACAGTGAGGACACTTCTTGATTTCACAACGATGTTCAGTAAATATGATTTTTGCAGGAGGAATTTCAGCTTCTTGTCTGCGTTCATAGTCATCAACTTCAGTATCTTCAAGATGATGACCACAATTTTCGCAGCAGTCCGGTGAATGGACTATGACCTAATCAGGGTTTTCAACCATTTCAAAAGTCTTTCCAGGATGACCTTTTTGGCCACCAGCTTTTTTGCCACTACTTGTGTGGCGACCCTTAGGTTTAGGTTTCTCATTACAAAAAACATCAGTAGAAGGAGGTTTACTGCTATTTTGGCTGTTTTGATTCAAACGAGCCTCTAAAACTCTTACACGTTCTTCAAGTTCAGAAATATGAGAAGCTTGTTTCTCCATGATAGCTTCATATCCTTGGATTTCAACAATAACTGCTTCAGGACCAGCTTCATAGGTTACAAGGATTTCTTCACGTGTAAGCATGATGTTGAAAAAGAGAGTTATTTTATATGCAATTTTTCCTCGGAAAGAGGAAAAATTGCTTTTACTAAAGGTATGGCTGAATAGTTACAATTTTTCTGCTTTTTTTCTTCTTTTCCGGACCTGCACTGAAATCAATCTCGGGGTAAGCCTGGAAGAAATTTACCTTCTCAGGTTCGGGTTCGGGGATGAGATCAGCTTCTTCTTTCGTATCCGTTTCGAAATCCGAATGTGGATCAACACTGAATTTAAGGAGAGTCGATTTTCTTGATCTTCGGACAGGTTTCTTTCTGGAGTTTTCGTTAGCGAGTGTAGCCAGATACCGAACTTTTGAAGTCATCTCAGGAATTAAATCCGGACCTGAATTGGGGAAAAGCCCGTCTCCCAGCGAGGAGAAGGCATCCGTAAAAGAATCTTCAGCTTCAGTATCATTTTCATATTCCACTTCAACGTCCGGTTCATCGCCCTGTTCATCATCCAGTTCATCTTCGGTTTCAAGTTTCCCTCTATCTGCTTCTTCAGATACTCTTTTGATTTCCTCTGCAAATTCCGTATCATAAAAAATCGATGAGGAAGATTTCATTTCAGGGGTATCCGTTTCAGAGGTATCCGTTTCAGGGGTATCCGTTTCAGGGGTATCCGTTTCAGGGGTATCCGTTTCAAGATTAACCTTTCCGGAAGTGTCCTCTATAAGGAAACCTTTTTCAGGGGAATTTTCCGACAGGAATTCTACCTGACTGGGAACTTTTTCAGGGGACGCCGCTTCAAAAGAATTTAAGTCAGGCGCGTTAAAGGCTTTGTTTTCCAGAGGGGAGAGCAGGCTTGCCGCAGGAACGGCATTTACCTCAGCAGGTCGGGCAATTTCATAAGCTCCGGCGGATTTTGCCCAGGCAGAAGGTTCGTTTATTATCACAACTTCGGGTTCAGGTTCGGATTTTGCCTGCAATTTTGCCTGTTTAACAGCTGCCTTTACGGTTTCAAGCAGTTTTTCCCTGCAATCTTTCGGATGGAGGTACCAGTCCGTAGACCAGACCCTGTAGATTTTCCAGCCCAGCCCTTCGAGGACCTGCTGGCGCAGGCGGTCACGGTCCCTTGCAACAGGAGAAGAATGGTAGCTTGCCCCATCGCACTCAATTCCCAGAACGTACCTACCTGCGTGGCGGGGGTCAGGGATTGCAAGGTCGAGTCTGTAGCCGGCACATCCGATCTGCCGATGTACCTCACATCCGTTTTCCGTCAGAAAATCGGCGACCGCTTCTTCGAAAGGAGAATCAAGCTCCTGCCTGCCGCATGACGGAGCCGGAAGCGTGCCGCTCTCGGCAAACTCAAGGAAGACTTTGAGGGCTCTGAGCCCGAAAGAGGAGTTTTCGTCAAGGGACAGGTCTCTTGAAGTAAAGTTAGCAAAGACAACGCATTTTTCCCTTGCCCTTGTGATAAGCACATTCAGACGCCTTTCCCCTCCTTCTCTGTTGAGGGGGCCGAAATTCAGGGAAAGCCGTCCGTTATTATCAAAACCGAAGCCCACACTCAGCAGAATGACGTCCCTTTCGTCTCCCTGAATGGTTTCGAGGTTCTTTACGAAGAAGTGTTCCCCTCTGTCATTTCCGGAGTTAAGGTCAACGCCCGGGTTTGCTTTCTGGAGGGCTTCGATCTCATCCAGGATAGCTTCCTGCTGTTTAATGTTGAAAGTGCCGATCCCAAGGCTTTTTCCGGGATAGTTCTGGAAATGTTCGAATACAGCTCTGGCAACGGCTCTCGCCTCAATCCTGTTGACTCCGCTCTTGCCCCTGTCATAAGCCGCATCAGGAAGGTGGACGAACTTTAACCCCAGGCTTTCATCTTTTTGCATGGGAGAGGGGTAAACATAGAGACGGTTGTCGTAAAACTCCTGGTTTGAAATCGCAATCAAGGACTCATGCCTGCTCCTGTAGTGCCAGCGCAGGGTCTTTACCGGGAAGCTGCGTTTGCAGACATTCAGGATGCTTTCCATGTCCCCTGCGGAAGCATAGTCATCAGGCTCACTTTCAGGAGAATCGACAACAGTATCGAAAAAGTCGGTAGGAGGAAGCTGTTTTGAGTCTCCCATCACAACTACCTGTTTTCCGCGCAGGAGTGCGCCTACAGCGTCTTCAGGCCTGACCTGGCTTGCCTCATCAAAGATAATCACATCAAACCTTGTATTCCTCGGATCCAGGTACTGGGCAATGGAAAGTGGGCTCATCAAAAAGCAGGGCTTTATTTTCTGTACAAGGCTGCCCGCCTTTTTCATCAGGGTACGTATGGGCATGTGCCCGCGTTTGCGGTTGAATTCGTTGAGCAGAATTCCGACTTCGGAAGCTCTTGACGCTCCCGAGGTCAGTTTGGGGGCTTCCTCATAAGCAGAACTGACAATTCTCTTTCTGTTCTCAAGCAGGACTTTTTTGTCAAGCTCGGTGAACTTGCTGATCTTGCTTTCATGAAGTTCCCGGATAAAAGCAGAGAGTTCCGGCCTTTCTCTAAAAGCCCGATGCAGCATGCTTTCAGCATAGTTTCCTTCAAAAGTCGGGACCAAGTTTTCAGGCTCTATTTTCCCGGCTTCCAGATCCTCCATCATAGGGGAAGCAAGCGTTTCAAGACAAGCCTGCCTGTATCCCAGGTACTGGCTCCAGAAAACAAGGGAAGAAGTCTCATCTTTCCATCTGTTCACACGGGACTTTAACTGGTTGAGCTTTACGGCCTCCAGGTCGCTTCCGAACATTTTCCCGAAATCTGCCCCTATAAGAGGCCCGAAATTTTCGAGAGAAGAAAGAAAAACCTGTTTTGCTGTCAGGACTTCGTTTATAGCAGACTCAAGGGCTGTTGCGTCAACCCCGCCTCCGACCAGCCTTACTGATCTTTCGGTTAGAGTACCTTCCCTGACGTACCTGCGGAAAGGAGCCATCCACCTGCAGTACTCTTCCAGCAGGACAGGATCGCTTTCAAGGCCCTTCCAGTACTCTCCAAAAAACTTTTTGCCAGGCATCTCAGCGCCTTCAAGCTCCTGCATGCGTGCCTTTAACTCGGAAACGCAGGCAAGGTCGAGCAGGATCTGGCTGTCTTTTGAGGGAACAGCTGAGTTATAGCAGGCTGAAATCTCCTTTTTTAGTTTCCTGTACCTGGAACTTAAAATGCCAAAAAACTTGCCGGATACACTCTTAAACTCGGAGGGGTCTAAGTCAAAAACCGATAGGTGAAAAGTCCTGTCCACAAAGGTTTTCAGTTCCCGATACTGCCTTATTTTTGAGACCAGGGCTTCAGCATCGGATATTGAAGCTTCGGAGTCCCACACCGGGTTCTTAAGCAGTTTTTCAGGCAGGGGTTTTGATTTACCTATAAGTTTTGCAGCTTCGGTTATGTTTGCAATATCTTTAAGTGTCTGGGGCTTTGAGGTTGCAGAGAGGTCATTAAGGGTTTTTATTGTCTTCTCAAGGTTTTCGAAATCAGAAGCGCATTCATCTGCAACAGACCCGATTTCCCCCAGATCAGAAGGCAGCACAAGCCCGGGCTCGCAGCCGTACCAGGGATTCTTCCTGACAGGCCCAAGAGCAGGAAGTACCTGCCCCATTTTTTCCAGAACAGACTCAGTTTCCATCCAGGCTCCGGGTTCCCATGTATCAGGGCCCTGAAACTTAAAATGGGGCATTTTCAGGCCCTTTGACTCAAAGTAAATCCGGGTCTTTTCCTTTACCCCGTAAAGGGCATAGAGGCTTGGGTAGATCTTTCCTGCAGGTTCCCTGAGGGTCTCTGCATACCCATTGAGCTCCTTTTTAAGCTTTTCAAGTTCGTTAAGATCTCTTTCAGCGCTGATAGCAGGAGGAGCAGCACGGTTAAGGGCTTTTTCCAGTTCCTCAAGCACGGCTTTTTTCCTGGTCTGGTGGCTGTGCACTTCGAGGCAGAGCTCTCCTAAGCCCGCATTATCAAGCCTGCTCTTTACAACCTGAAGGGCAGCCATTTTTTCGCTCACAAAGAGCACGCTTTTGCCCTGGGCGAGCAGTTCTGCAATTGTGTTTGCAATCGTCTGGGACTTGCCTGTGCCAGGAGGCCCTTCCACAACAAGATTCTTTCCGGCTTTCACATCCTCAACAACTGCAATCTGCGAGGAGTCGGCATCCATTATATGGTAGGTATCTTTTGCCGAAAGCTTCAGATCAACCTCCTCTTCCCGAAAACCCTGAATCTCGCACTCAGGCTCTTCAGGGTTGAAGACCTTCTGGATCAGGGGGTGTTCTGCAGGAGACATATCCTCAGGCCAGGTTGCAGGGTCTAGGTCTTTGTACATGACAAATTTCCTGAAATTGAAAAGGTCAAGGCAGACTTCCGGAATGATCTTCCAATCCGTTTTATCCCGGATTGCCCCAAGCACTGTCCTGAAGTATTCCTGTATCCCGGAAGCGTCCTCAGGCATTTCAAACTCAGGGACCTCGATCCCGAACTCTTTCATCTTCGCCTGAAGGGTAATTGAGGTGAAAATCTCATCCCCGGTCCACTGGATGCTGAAGTTTCTGCCTTTTCCCATCCTCTTGAGTTCAACCGGGACCAGGACAAGGGGAGCCCTGGGGTTCTTTACTGAAGATTTAATCTCACTCCACTGCAGAAAGCCCATTGCAAGATAGAGGACAGGATAACCCTGCTCTTCAAAAATAGAATTTGCCTGGTTGTAGACGTAAAAAAGTTTTCGATCAAGAGTCTCGCTGTCATCAGGAGTTTCAAGAAACGGTTCAAAACGGGAGGTCTGGGGTTTATTCCTTTCTTCTGAAACAAGGATTTTTCCTATTGTTTTCAGAAGCTTACTTTCATTTTTTACACCGTCGTCTTCCCCTTCCTCTCCATTTTTGGCCTTCCTGCCTTTTTTGGGCCTGGTTTTTGCTGCTCTGAATTTCATTGATTTTTCCTGGAGGACAAAAAGGTCAAAGACCTCCTCCGGGGTTCGGCCCGTAATTGAGATCGTCCTTCTCGGGGAAGGGCGGTAATTGAGAAGGTTATTCCGAAGGGATAGATCAAGTAAATTCTGCCTTAGTGTTTCCAGTTCCTTAACTATGTCTACCATAAAATACCAGGCCCTTTTCAAATAATCAATGAAATATATTTTCAAATAATCAATAGAATATATTATGATACAGATAAGAATACAGGATATTTACTAATAAATTTCTAATAAATTTCGTCATGTTTTGTCGGAAAATTAAACTTCAAACAGGAAATAAATTATGCTGAAAGGAGAACGTACTCCTCTGAAATGATATTCAGACTCTGAAAGAATGTGATTCTGTAAATATATAACTGTATAATATTGGTGTAAGAGTATAAAAATTTTTATTAGAGATTTTACTAAATGTTTTACTGAATGTTTTACTAAATGTTTTGCTAAATGTTTTACTAAATGTTTTACTAAATGTTTTACTAAATGTTTTACTGAATGTTTTACTAAATGTTTTACTAAATGTTTTACTAAATGTTTTACTGAATGTTTTACTAAATGTTTTACTAAATGTTTTACTAAATGTTTTACTAAATGTTTTACTAAATGTTTTACTAAATGTTTTGCTAAATGTTTTGCTAAATGTTTTACTAAATGTTTTGCTAAATGTTTTGCTAAATGTTTTGCTAAATGTTTTACTGAATGTTTTACTGAATGTTTTACTGAATGTTTTTCAGGAAAAACCTCATTCTGAACACGGTTCTTTAACCAATCCTTAGACCACTTCCACAACATATATTGCAAATGGGTTTCAACGTACCTTCTGATATTGTTTGGCAAACTGAGTTTGTTCTTGATTTTACAAAGTTTAGTCAGTCTTCACTCTTAAAGCTCGATCATTTTCTTTGAGAAAGGATTTAGTAAGTGGTTGTATTTGTGTAAGTGGTTGTATTTGTGTAAGTGGTTGTATTTGCGTAAGTGATTGTATTTGTGTAAGTGATTGTATTTGTGTAAGTGGTTGTATATTACCTATTTGAAAAATACATATACACCGAAAAATACATCTAAAATTATTTACCTGTTATTAGAATTTGTTGATATTCCCTGATTAATCGGGTGATGCATCTGGAATTGAAGAGAAAATCTTTTGTTTTTCCCTTTTGCACCTTGCAGGATGAAACCGGCTTGCCATCAAGCAAGAAAATAACAAAAGAACCACCAATGCCCCTATTTAGAGAAAATAAATCCATAGACAAATATCTACCTGGCCCGAAAAATACTCTCTTAATCCCACCAGTCACTTTTTAATTCGATATTTATTCAGTTTTGTTTACACCTTCAGGTTTTGCTTTCGTTTTCCAGGCTCATAAGGAGAGAGCTTGCAAGAATAAGTAAACATCCGAGCAGGGTTGCCCGGGATACGGGATCGTTTAAGATTAGATAGGCAAAAAAGATGGCACTTACGGGTTCAAGCAGGGATATTATGCTTGCATTCTGGGCTTTTACATGCTCAAGCCCTGTGAAATAGAGAATGGAACCAAGAGAAGTTATCATTACCCCAAGAAAGAGAAGGACAGGCAGGTTCTCAAGCAGGGCTGCGGAAGATATCTGCAGCATAAAGGGAAAAAGGATCACAAGGGTCACGCCTGTTGAAAGGAAAAGCTGTTCCATGCCTGAGTACTCATCTCTCAGGTAACGGGAGGTCATAATTATGCAGGCATAGAAAAAACCTGAAAAAAGCCCCATCAGTACACCGTAGAGATATCCTGCGCCTGCCGTGGCGGAAACAAGACTTGTGGGACCCACAACAACTACCACACCTGTAAGGGAGAGTGTAAGAGCTGCAAGGTTTTTTGTGCTGATTTTTTCTTTAAGGATGACAGGGGCAATCAGCAGGACATAAAGAGGAGCCGTATAAAGCAAAAGCACAGACATTGAAACGTTCGTAAAATTCACAGCCGTGTAATAGGAAAGCATGACTCCAGCTTGCCATACCCCTAGCAGCAACATGGCTTTTCTTTTTCCTCGAAGCCGGATCCCTGAGAGTTTCCCGGTAGCTGCGAGGTAAGCTGCAAGAACCAGAAAACCGAGGAGAAGCTGGCAAAAAACAACAGGTCCTGCAGCCATGTTTTTTATGTACAGGAAAAAGATGCCTGCAAACCCATAGATTACCGATGCGGCAATAACCTGGGCATTTGCTCTTATGTATCTGGGCTCCATGACCCCTGCAAATAAGGGGTTAGTTTAAATAAGGCTTTCCCGAACGGGTTGAAAGTATTCCGGGACACTCCTGGAGATGTAAAGGGAAATTTTAGTATAAAATACAAAAATTTCTACAAAATATATTAAATCTTCATTATGAATTGGCATAAACCACCAGTCTTCAGGTACGCGATTCATGCTCTGAAAAGTAAAAAGTCATTATTATAAGATAGATTAGATAACATTAAATAATGTCAAAACAAAAATATTAATGGATAGGCGAGTGCGGAAAAAGAGAAATAGAGGCGTGTTTGGGTTAGTTTCCCAACCATCATCACATCACCCCCAAACACGCCTATCCCCTTTGATCCGCACACCTTCATCCGGCATAACAATTATCTACTTCTTTTCTTGCTTGCTTCCTGTTTCCAATTGTCTTTTGTCTTTCCTTCTTGGATGCTTAGCTTCTTCCCGAAGCTCTGGGTGCTGATGAAGAATCAGGCTGAGAGACCTTATTCTTTACTCCAAGTATCCTCACAAAAACCATGCTTATCTCAAAAAAGAGTATCATGGGTACTGCAACCATGATCTGGCTGAGGACATCCGGAGGGGTGATGCCAGCCCCCACCACCAGGAAGACAATATAAATATGCTTGCGGTATGCCACAAGGGTACTGTACTGTACAAAACCGTTCCGGGTCAGGAAGGTGAGTACTATAGGAAGTTCGAATATCAGCCCGAAAAGAGCTGTACCTGCAGCTGCAAACGAAATGAACTTGAAGATCGAATAGGTAGCAGTTACCCCTGAACCTGCTGCGTTCAGGTAAAGGTAATCAAGAAATAGGGGCAGCATGAAGAAGTAAGCATACGAAGCCCCCAGGGCAAACATTACAAGAGCAGCCACGCTAAGGAGTAAAAACTGGCTCTTTCTAACTTGTATAGGATTTCTGAAAGAAATACGCCTTGATACAGCCCGATAAGCATAGAATGCAATAACAGGAATAGCAAAGAGCAGCCCTATTATAAATGAGAGCTTGAGCTTCAACATCATTACTTCGAGAGGGGATACGTAAACCAGTTTTGCACCCTCAGGCAGGAGGTCCTCTTTCATCCTTTCAATAAGTGGACCCGTAAACTGGAAAGAAAGAGCAACGCCTGCAAACAGGACTGCAGCAACTACAATCAATTTCTTTCGCAGGGTTAGCAGGATTACACTTAAGTTTTCAATTGCTTCAGACATATGGAGTACCTATCCGGCAAATAAAAAGAACTGATTGTTCTTCAGAAACTGATTGTTCTTCAGAAACTGATTATTCCATTTGACTATTCTGTTATATGTTTTGTTATGCTTGGGTATAACAAATGCAAGATTATTGAACACAGCGACGGATAATGGGGATACCCGAATAAATACTGTAAATATAAGGACGGCAAATATATATCATGGATATATGGTTTTAGAGTATCTCTGCTCCAGAATATTCGGAGCATTCGGCATATCCGGCACACCCAGAGTATTCGGAATATCATTGAAGTCCGGGGTATAAGTGTAATAAGATGTTTCGATATTAATATATTTATTTAAATGCAGTGTTAGACTGAAAAATCAGATAAAAACCAATAGAAAAATCAGATAAAAACCAATAGAAAAATCAGATAAAAACCAATAGAAAATCAGATAAAAACCATGAACTCCCATAATACCGGAAACCAGCTCCCTGATACAGGAAACAAAATTAATGGAAACACTAACGTTTATTCTTCCGGGGTTCCAGGGGATATCGAAGAACCCCTTACGGTTCACCTGTATGAGCTCAGGAACCGGCTTGCTGTAGTCTTTGTCTGGCTCTTTCTGGCTATGCTGGTTGCATATCCCTTCTCTGAAAAAGGGATGCTACTTGTCTGGAAAGAATTCATAAGCCCGGAATTGGATATGGCAGTATATTCACCACTTGAATGGATATTTGCCCGCCTCAAGCTCTGCCTGATCTTTGCACTTGCAGTTTCAATCCCACAGTTATTCTATCAGCTCTACAGGTTTGCAGGCAAAGGGCTTTATCCGCATGAGAAGCGCTTTTTCCTGAAAATCGTTCCTTTATCTTTCCTCCTGTTTATCCTGGGAGCTGCCCTGGGCTACTTCATTGTACTGCCTGTGATGTTCAGGTATGTTATCTTCTATTCAGGGGACACGGCTTCAGCCCAACTTTCCGTTCAAAATACTCTCTCAGCCGTGACCACAATACTTGCAGGCTTTGGAATAGTGTTCCAGGCTCCCCTTCTTGTGATATTTGCCGTAAAAATGGGGCTTGTAAAGTACGAAACCCTAAAAAAACAGAGGCTTCTGGTCTACAGTGCGATTTTTGCCCTTTCCCTCTTTCTCTCCCCGGACCCGACCTTCATTGCACAGTTCCTGGTAGCCCTATTACTGGTAATCCTTTTTGAGTTCAGCCTGCTCCTTGTCCGGTTCTTTTGAAAGCCAGAAAAACCTTTCTTTTTTAAGCCCCGGCTACCCTGTATTATCCAGCTAACACTTTTAAGCAAAAAAGAGGAGCTTTACTGCTCCGAATCCTTAATTATACCCCATACAACCGGAACTGTTCACTCCCTGTTATTCTTGTCCCGGACGCCAAAGGCGGCCAGCTTTTACAAAAAGGAGTTATGAATAACTAACTTCCTTTTTTTATATTTAAAAAACATCCTGAAATAAGCCCATTATATAAGTAGCAAAAACACCGGAAATCCTTGGCATTCCAGTTCAAAAGAAATCGTCTTGTTCCGTTTCTTTTTTGCCCAAGTATTTTTCATATTCTTCAAGGAAAAATTCCATGTCTTTAATTCTCATTATGATATCTTCCCTGTATTCACCTAACATCTCAATGCCTTTATCCGTAATCTGGTACCATTTTTTAGCAGGCCCTTTTTCCGATGTGTCCCACCATGAGTTTACAATACCTTTCTTCTCAAGTTTATCAAGAGTTCTATAGAGAGTAGGACTATCAAAGAGCTTGAAAGGAATTTGTTCTTCCATTTTTTTAAAAATGAGAGAACCGTAGGCAGGCCCCTGCATTAAGAATATCAGTATGAATGCAGGTGCGTGACGACCAGATTTATTTTTTAAACCAGACATAAATGACTCTTCTTTTTGAAAATTATAAGTTAACGCTCAATTTATCGTGAGCTAAAAATGTAATAATAAGACAATACATCTATCACAGGACAAAACACCTTTTAAGGTTATATATTAAAAAACCATAATATTTAAGCTTTACAACAGCAGGTTTTGTTAAATGGGGCACGTGAAACATGTAATTTTAATTTGATACGCCAAATATAAATAAGGCCGCTTTTATGCGTTTTACGTCAAACGCTTTATCTTTGAAATCCAACAATTAAGGATACTTTTCCATTTATTGACATCTTTTTTGCCCCAGGATTTCCGGCTGTCAAACTCAACAGCACCCAAATCATCCAATCTCTGAGTATTCGGATTTGCAGGTATCTGGCATGAAACTGGTATTGAATCCTTCATAGGATCATGATTTTTTACGCTGGTGGTGATACAGGGAATTTCAGAATTCCTGTATTCATCTTCTCTTTCAAACTCATCTTCTCTTTCAAACTCATCTTCTCTTTCAAACTCATCTTCTCTTTCAAACTCATCTTCTCTTTCAAACTCATCTCCTCTTTCCGTTACTCTTTCAAATTCATCCCCACCTTCCACATTTTTTATATTATTTTTCTCAAGTAAGCCTAATCTTGAAAAGCTTTTTTTGATAAGGTTTTTAGTGTAGGGGTGTCTGGGATATGCAATAAGATTAGCCCCGGAACCTTCTTCGATTATTCTCCCTTCTTTCATTACGAGAATCCGGTCGCTAACTTTCCTTGCAAGTGCGATATCGTGAGTTATAAAAAGAAGAGTCAAACCTCTCTGGTTCTGGAGTTCCATGAGAAGTTTTAATATCTTTGCCTGAATGCTGACATCCAGAAAAGAGGTGGGTTCATCGGCAATTAATAGAAAGGGATCGTTTACAAGAGCTCGGGCAATTGTTACCCTCTGGAGTTCTCCTCCACTCAACTGGTGAGGGTATTTTTTGAGGAAAATTTCAGAGGAAGGAAGACTCACTTCCTCCAGGGTCTTTTTTACTTTTTCAACTTTCCCGGCTTCATCCAGGACCCCTTGAAGATCAAGGGGTTCTTTTACAATTCTTAAAACATTTAACCTGGGACTTGTAGCCTCCAGAGGATCCTGGAATATCAATTGAACCTTCCTGTGATAGTCAATGGGCCTGATTTCGTTTATTTTTACACCATCGAATACGACCTCTCCTGAATTGTACTTAAAAATTCTGGAAAGGCACCTGGCCAGAGTGGACTTTCCGCACCCCGTCTGGCCCACCAGAGAGACGATGTCCCCCGTGTTCATCTCAAAGGAAACATCTTTCAGTACGTGAAATGTTTTTCCACCGTGCCTGGAAGTGTAATTGGTGTTGAGCCCGCTTACTTTCAAAAGGGAATGCACACCACCCTTGTGACAGGCAAGCATTCGGTCTCCCCATTCTTTGAGTTCCGGCATTTCCCTGTCACAGATTTCGGTTTTCTGGATGCAACGGGAACTGAAACGACATCCTGTGGATTTTTCGAAGGAATAAAGGACCTGGCCCCTGATACCTTGCAGGTCTTTTGTGCTGTGCATGAAGGGATGGGATTTCAGGAGAGCCCTGGAATAGGGATGTCTCGGAGATTTCAGGATGAGGTCGGTAGCCCCATATTCCATGAGCCTGCTTGAGTAGAGGATGGCAAGTTTATCCAGGCCCATAACCGTGTTTACGTCATGAGAGATAACAATTAAGGAACACTCTTTCTTTATAATAAAAAACAGGTCAATAATCTGCCTGCGTGTAACCGCATCAAGGGAAGCCGTGGGCTCGTCCAGAATAACCAGTGAAGGATCATTTGAAAGGGCCATGGCAATCATTACCCTCTGTTTTTCTCCTCCTGATAGTTCGTTGGGAAAAGCCTTTAATTTTTCAGCTGGAAGCCCCACTTTTTCAATCAGCAAAGAGGCTTTTTTGCGAGCGGCTTCGGGAAGTGCATCTGTGTGTTCGAGTATTGGTTCTATTATCTGCTGTTCCACGGTATATGCAGGGTTAAGCACAGTCCCGGTATTTTGCCTTACCATGGAAATCTCATTCCAGCGCAAATCCCGCATTTCTTCACCGGAAAGAAACAGCAAATTCTGGCCTTTAAAATTGATTATGCCTTCCACACTGCCCTCACAGATACCCATAATGGCCTTTCCGAGAGTCGTTTTGCCTGAACCTGACTCCCCTATAATTCCCAGGCTTTCCTTGCTGGAAAGAAAAAGAGAAAGTCTATCCAGAGCCTTTACAGTACCGTTTTCAGCCGGATAATTAACAGTCAGGTCCTTAATTTCGAGCAAACTTCAACCTCCCATATTTCATTATTTTTTATTTTTTCAATGAAATTGGTTCAGGATCTAAGATTTTTATTTAAGATTTTATTTGATTTTTCTATGCCTTTTATCTACATGCTCTTCCAAAAAATAACCTAGCAAAGAAAAACCCAGAATAGTCAGGGAGAGTAAAAACCCCGTGGGCAGGAGCCACCATTTCCAGGTCCCTATGTATACAAATTCCATAGCTCTATTCATCATCAGACCCCAGCTTTTTGTAGAGAGGTCCGAAATGCCCATGAAAGCGAGCCCGGCTTCCATGAAAACGGCATACCTCATCCGCTGTATGAAACCACTTAAAAGGAGGGGGAATAGGTCCGGGACAAGGTGTCGGGAAATAAGGTAGAGTTTTTTAGCCCCGAAATTCTTTGCTGCATAAATGTAAGGTCTTTCCTTTAAGGAAAGGCTCTGGGAATAAAGTACCCTTGCCCCATACTGCCAGGAGAAAAACGAGAGGATCAGGATAAGGGACAGAAAATCCGGCTTAATGTAAGCAGCAAGAAGCAGGATCAGGAGAATTGAAGGGATGGCAATGAATATGTCAGTTAGCAGCATCAAAAATTTTCCCGCAAACCCTTCGGAGAGTCCGGCGCATACTCCCACGAGCACACTGAAAACCGTCGCCATAAGAGCCACAAAAAAACCGAATAACAGGGAAGTTCGGGCTCCGTAAAGGAGTTCACTCAAAATATCCTGCCCAATATCATTGGTGCCCAGAGGGTGTACATCAGAAGGTTTTTCAAGAGGAATTGCAGAATAGTCCCAGGGGTCAAAAGGAGAAATATAGGGAGCAAAGAGCCCGAGAAAAATCACAAAACCCAAAATCAGAATCCCAACAGTTCCAAAACCAGACAAACCTGGACTCTTAATCCGGGAAAAGGTTTTTGAAAGCCCGCATAACCCCGATAAAAGTCTTTCAAAATTTGAAACACCTGTTTCAGGCATAATTAACCCTCGGATCAATTTTTGGATAGAGCAGGTCAACTGTGAAGTTGCATCCCAGGATACAGATAGTAAGAACGAAGAGAAGCCCCTGGAGAAGGGGCAGGTCCCTGGACATTAAGGCATTGTACATAATCAACCCCACCCCGGGATAGGAAAAAACAATCTCTATAAGCAGGACTCCGGTAACGATCTGCCCCACCTGGATCCCCAGCCTGGTAACCACAGGCAAAAGGGCGTTTCGGGCGGCATAGCGGTATTTAATAACCCTTTCCTTCAGACCTTTAAGCCTCCCGGTAACGATAAATGGTTCATTGATAACTCCGAGCATACTGCCCCTCATAAGGAGATAAATCCAGGAAAGTTCTGTAACGCTAAGTGCAAGCATCGGCAAAACCAGATGCTTTCCCACATCAAGCAGATATCCCAGACCCTCATATCCTGCATAAGGGGTCTTTGCCCCACCAATCGGAAAGAGTTGAAATTTGAGTGCCAGAAAAATAATCAGGAGCATTCCTACAAAATAACCCGGAATTCCGTTCAATACCGCAAAGAAACTGAATAAAAAACGGTCCATAAGCCCACCTCTCCTCCATCCAGACTCTATCCCCAGAAAAAGGGCTATAAGAACGGCTAGAAAAAGAGAAGTCCCCGCGAGAAGAAGAGTCCAGGGCAAAGCCCCTTCGATTATTTCCCTTACCGGAGCATTGTAGGAATAAGAATAACCGAAATCAAGAGTAATACAGGAATACAGGTAGTGGAAAAATTGAGCCCGAAGGGGATCATTAAGGTGGTGTTGTTCCACCAGGTGAGCCCTTATTTCAGGAGTTATAACTACAACCGAGTCCCCGTAAATAGCATCAATGGGATCTCCGGGGAGCATCCTTGGCAATAAAAAGTTCAGGATCAGCAGGACCAAAAAAGCCCCGAAGTACTGCATAAACTTAGCTTTTAAACTTTTTACAATCAGGGTTGTCATGAAATTACCACTTTATTGATTCCATATTTTTACCGTCAAAACTTTTTACTACCAGCTACATACTTTTTAAACTTATTAATACCTTAAATTTTATTTTGGTTTTCTGTTCATTCATTTATACCATCAAAGCCTCAGTTCTTCCTCTGTCTGAAGATTATTCCCGCAATTCCCAGTACTGCAATTGATAGGGAAAGAGACAAAAAAGGTACGGATTCGGAACTGTCAGGTCCTGCTTTGGAGCCTGCTGGAGATGTATCCGTTTCAGCTCCGAGAGATCCTGTTTTTGAATTGGATATCCCTTCACCTTCCCTGGAAAGCAAACACATCTTGTTATCCATATTGGAAAATCCACCAGCTATGCCACCTCTGGTTATAAACCAGTCTGCTTTCCCGCTGGAACCGTAGTAATAATTGGGATAGTAGAGGGTTATTGAGGGGACATCCTCTGAAATGAGTTTCTGGCATTCGGCAGTGAGTTCAAGCCTTGTATCATAATCCATCTCATGGAGTTGAGCAAGAAGCTTTTCGTTCAGTTCTTCGTTTTCAGTGTATTGCGCACTGTTGACACTCAAATTTTCAGTATACATTTCATAAAGAATCTCAGGATCCCTCCCAACACCTCCATGCCCATTTATGCTCAGTTCAAAATCCCTGCTTTTAGTCCTTGCATCCTTGGCCGTCTTATCAAGCGAAGTGATTGTAACTTTAATCCCCAGTTTTTCGAGCTGAGCCCCTACAATTTCAGCGGTCCGGGATTCTGTAGGGGTAGTCAGGATTTCAACTTCCAGAATTTTCCCGTCCTTTACATACATCCTATCTTCACGTGCATAACCAAGCCCTTCAAGGAGTTCCCTGGCTTTTTCCGGGGAATATTCATAGGCAGCCTGATCAAGAGAGTACCATTCATTGCTTGAGGAAAGAAGGCCAAGGTTTCCGGGAGTCCCGTAACCTCTTGCAGCTTTATCCAGGACTTCCTGGCGGTCTATGGCATAAGCCAGGGCCTGTCTAAACTTTTTTGAGGAAAAAGGTTCAATTTCATGGTTAATCAAAAGCTTATAGTTGAAGAGGCCTGATGAACTGTAAGTCTCAAAACCACCTGCTTCAAGAACAGAAACAGCTTCCGGCTCGATCTGCGCAAGGTCCACATCTCCGTTTTGAAGGGCTGTTTGCCCGTCACTTACCTTTAAGTACATCAGCTTTTCAAAAGCAGGAGTTCCAAGATAATAATCCGAGTTTGCCCTGTAAAGGTAACTGCCCTGTTCCCTGTTATAATCTTCAAGAATGTAAGGCCCGGTCCCGATCAGGGCTTCATCTCCTACAAAACTTACGGGATCGCTTACATTTTCCCAGATATGTTTGGGGATAATCGGAATAACCCCCGCCATTTCATGAATGAAAGGTGCAAAAGGCTCGACAAGTTTTATTTTTACCATGTCTGCGTCCAGGACCTCGCAGCTTTCCACAACGGAAACATCTCCCCATTTATATGGATGTTCTTTGTAGTAGTCAAAAGTAAATTTAACGTCATCAGCTGAAAAATCAGTGCCGTCAGTCCACGTGGCGTTTTTATTCAGGGTGAAAATATAGGCTGTTTCGGCTTCATCGTAAACCCATTCACTGGCGAGGTTAGGGATGAAACCATTTTCATCTTTCCAGACCAGGGTTTCAAAAATCAGGTTCATCCTGAGATAACCGGGACCTCTCGGATAGTGCCCGAAAGGATTGGGATAACCCCAGTCTCCGGTTGAATCTGCGATTTTTAAGGCATCTGAATTTAAGGCGTCTGAATTTGCTCCCGCGGGAAGAGAAAGAGAGCAGATAAGCACTGTGAAAAGAATTAATGTACCCGGATTTTTAATCAGAATCATTGTCAAACCTCTCTGTATAAGGTTTAATATCAATAACAGGCGTTCCATTGATGGCGTCAAGACCTTTTACGTAAAGGACGTTACCTTCAACTTTCAGGAGGTCTACAAGAGTCAGCCCGATCCCGTTCGGACGGTGGGGAGTTCGGGAAGCAAAAACACCTGAAAGTTCTCCGTCGATGCGGCGACGCCTAACAAGTTCGTAATCTTCCGATTTGCTGAAATAGAAAAGGATTTGAAGTTTTTCAAAATCTTCTATCCGTTGAAGCCCCTCTACAAATTCTTCATTCAGTATGAGCTTCGAAATCTTCCGGTAAATGTTTTCATCATAAACAGGCTCCAGATAATCGTTTTCAACGTAGCCTATCGGAAACATCTCAATTTTTAAGTCCAGACTATTTTTATCCAAAATATTTTCATTCATCATTTTGCCTCAAAAAGGAAAAATTAAAGGAAAAAGGAAAATATCATTTCTTTTTCAACAGGAAAACTGAAAAAATTCCTGAAACGGCAAGCAAGATCTCAAATCCAGGAGCTTTTGTTTCCGAGTTTTCTTCTTCGGGGTTTTGGGAAGCTTCATCTTCCATCTTTGCCGATTCTTTTGATTCCATATCTGAAGAGACTGATTTGCTTTCAGAAGAAGAGCTTCCTGGGTTTTCCGAATTGGAAACCGGCTCAATATTTTCATTTTCATTTTCCTGCTTCTCGAGTTCAGAGTTCTCGGATCCTGAGGCAGTATCATCTTTGATAGTAACGTCCATTGCCGGATAGAGAACATAGCCCTGTATCGAACTGCTACCCTTTCCTTCATCCGAGGTCTGGAAGTACCAGGAATCCGTGAAATAGGTCTTTTTATCCTTATCAAGGTTGAGCTTTATGGGATCCTTGTTTGAGAGGGTGATCCCTGAAGGGTCTGCAGTTTCAACTTCAAAGCCCTGGTACTCATCGTCAGCTTCAATAAGCATCACATCATCTTTGTCGATAAGCCAGGTGTATTTGAAGGTTGCAAAAGAATCGACCGCACCCATAAAAACAGAATCAACATAGGTCAGGAAATAAAGCTGATCATCCGCATCCCCAAAGTCTGCGGTTGCTGTGAAGGTATGGTTTTCAACCGTGCCGTCGGCGTTAACAACCGCTGACTCAAGCTCCTCACCGTCCCTGTAAAGGGAAAACCAGACTTTGTCACCCTCCACATCGACCTGGTGAACGGTGAGACTGTATCCTTTCTTAAACTCCCAGCTTTCTCCGGCTTTTAATGTCTTTTTATCGTTTCCGACTTGCTTGCAGACGATTGCTGCAAGCTGTGTTGCATCGTTTTCAACCGCAATATAGGGTTTCCCAAACCAGGGAAGCATGTAATAGAACATTCCGCCAAGTTTCTCAGGAGTTGTGTCCTCGCTAAGTCCGAGTTTGGAAACAAGCTCATATTTGCTGGAAAACGGGACGGTTTTGTAAATTAATTCCTCGTCGTCGATTACGTTGTTTCCGGGATACGAACTTCCCAGAGGACCACTGTTACTTCCTGCTTTTTCTTCGTAGTAGAGATGCTCACCCCAGCCTTTGGTCACAAAATTGTTGTGCTTGTTCACCGGGTAGCAAAAAGCTCCGAAAGTCGTAGCATCCCAGGAAAATTCATCATCCATAGTTTCATTAGTGTCAAAAGGAAGCCCTCGAACTGAAGTAGCTGCCAGTGCTGGAGAGCTGAACAACAGGAAAATTACAAGGACCACAGGTATCCAGCTAAAAGTTTTTAAAACCACATTATTCATAAATTCACCACACAAAATCGGACATCTTCTAAGAATATTTAACAAAATTAATACGGGTTACAAATAAGTCACAGTAGAATTACAGGAAAAACCTGAAAGATGAAATGTCCATACAGGTGTAATTTTCATAAAGATGTTGATTACACTTATATGCAACATACACATAGTGAATTATTTATTATGAATCTGATTAATAGAAGTATGTATCCGAGTAACAAGTATTACTACAAAAACTAACAAGATTCAAACTGAACTTTAAAACATGGGGAATTATTTATTAAACTTAAAATTATTTCCTGGAACTTTTTATGACCTGAGCTTATACCATTTTAGATAATGTTCCTTATTTTGGGATAAAGAATCATAAAAATAGTTATTCCTTTAATAAATCCCTTTAAAATACTTTAATTACAATTTAAAGATATATATAAAGGATTGTGCCTAATTAAATTAATATTATGTCATCAAACAAACAATCGAGCATAAAAAAGCTATAATCTATGATAAAAATTGTTGCAAAAGGGTATAATTATTTATTGACCCAACTAGACGATTTTCTAGGGTTTGCACGCACTATTGTTATAAGTCTCAAGAGTATTAAAGGCCGAAAAGAATATGAAGAACCTTTTGGCAGAAAATTGGATGATCAAAAGACAAATATTAAAGTCCGTATCATATCTATTAAACAATCAGATATTCCCATTTTTGCAATAAACGTCTGCAAGCAAAAGTATAATATTTTAATATTTTGTAATCATTTTATTTAGACTGATTTCTTCTATTCAAGGAACGTCGGAAAAGTGCATGATTATCCAAATTTTGACTCTTTTTATCATCGTTAATAAATTTAATAATATTATGTGATGCTAATTTGTGGAATTGAGTTCGATGACTGTTAGAGGTTAGCTATAAACCCCAGACCATTCCGACACTCTCACTTACAAGAAAAACCAACAAATACTTGCCTTATAATTTCAAACCTTCTGGATTGAGAAGATAAAATAATGAGATTGTTCTGTGAATTCCTTTCATCTGTTAAATAATTTTTTAAAAAAATTTTGTGTTTTAATTCCTTTCATTCTTTGCAGTCAATATTCAAAACATGCCTCATGATTCTCATTCTGTAATTGCGGACAGTGTAATAAAACGATTATGAAATATTAAAAAATTTAACCGTCTTTAGAATACGTTTTGTTCCAAAACGGAAATTGCTGTTACGGCATTAAGCGACACTATTATACTGTTTGACTTACGCATCTCGTCGGGTGCTGCAGGTTCTCTGAAAGAACCTTTTACCTTCCTATTCATTCAATTTTCATTTTTATATACTGAATTATGTTATTTGCATTTTGCTTTTTTTGATTACTTTTTTTGGTAGAATCCACATCTGATCTGATTCATGTCTTACATCTACACTGACCCCATATACAGATTCAATATTTTCTGGAGTCAGAATGTCAATTCCACCTCCATGAAATATCTCGCCATCTTTCATCATAAGTATCTTATCACTATACCTTGCTGCAAGATTGAGATCATGGACCGACATTATCACAGTAACATCATTATCTGCCTGCTTTCTGGTTATGTCAAGCACTTCAAGCTGGTGTTTCAGGTCGAGACTGCTTGTGGGTTCATCCAGCAAAAGTATACTTGGCTGTTGTGCAAGAGCTCTTGCAATTATTACTTTCTGCCTTTGTCCGCCACTCAGTTCATTGACGTTTTTCATAGAGAATTCACTTAAGTCCATCACTTTAATAACATCAGAAACTATCTCCAGGTCATTTACTTTGGGAACCCACTTCATATGGGGCCTTCTGCCCATGAGCACAGTATCAAAAACGGATATAGGAAAAGCTCCTCTTTCAGCCTGTGGGATGTAGCCGATATGCTTTGCAATATCTTCCCTGTGAAGCTTATTCAGATCATACTTATCGATAAATATAGATCCTTTTTTTGGATTCAATATTCTGTTCATGCATTTCAGAAATGTGGTTTTTCCAGAACCATTTGGTCCGATTATTGAAAGAAATTCTCCCTTGTTGACCTTTAAATTCATGTTCTTCAACGTTGGTTTGCCGTTGTAGCTGAATTCAAGTCCTTCTATGTTTATTTTCACCAGTATTCCCTACCTTTTATAATCAAGTATATGAATAGCGGAGCACCAAGAAAAGAAGTGACAATGCCAACAGGCAAAACTTCTGGTGTAAGTATATTCCTTGCAAAGGTATCTGATGCAAGCAAAAGTAAACCACCAAGTATGCATGAGAAAGGAAGCAATAACATTTCATTCCCGCCTATAACTCTACGTACTATATGTGGGACTACCAGGCCTACAAACCCTATGATTCCCACTAAAGATACAATGAGAGCTGATACTAATGATGCGCCGACCATGGCTCTGATCCTTAGATTGTCAACATCCACTCCTAAACTTTTAGCCGTATCATCTCCAGAATTCAAGGCATTATAGTTCCAGCTGTTATATGTGAACCATATGGACACCGGAACCACCAGCATTGTCATTATTCCCAATTCGTTCCATGTAGTTTTAGTTACATCCCCGAACTGCCAGAAGATCACTGCAGCAATTTGAGTATCTTCAGCAAAATACTGTATTGCACTTGTACCAGCTGTGAATAAGGAACCCAGGGCTATTCCTGCCAGTATCATTGTTTCCGAGATTGACCTCTTGAATTTTGCCAGCGCCAGGATTACAGATGTAGACAGAAGTGAACAAAGAAAGGCAGAGATTGTAGTTACGTAAGGATTATTAATAATGTAATTTCCTGTACCATCAGCTGTTCCGGTTCCCAGGAAAACGATTGAAAAAGCTGCACCAAATGCTGCTGCATGTGATATCCCCAGTGTGTAAGGAGAAGCCAGTGGGTTTTTAAGAACACTCTGCATAGCGCTTCCCGAGATTGCCAGACCTGCCCCTCCAACAACTGCTGTCAGTATATGAGGAAGCCTGATATTCCATACGATGTTGTACGCAGTACCGCTTGTAATTTGTCCTGCCAACACCGAATACATCTCTGCATAGGTTAATTTTACAGGTCCATTCAATGTAGCAAAAATAATAAAGAGAATCAGCAGTATGAATGCTGATAATCCAAATAAAGACTTACGTCTCAGATCCTCTTTATATTCATCCAAAATAACATTTTGGAACATTATTCCGCCTCTTAGAATGAAAGCTTTCTAGCGCCGCCACCCAGCTCATCTTTTACCGCATCGTAGGCAGGTTCTCCAAGGAACATTTCGTATATTTCATCTGCTTTTTCATCGACATCTACGTCAGCAAATTCATCAGGATAGAGCACACTGCCCATGTAATATGAATTTACTAAAACACTTCCGTAATTGCGATGATAGGCTGAAACAGGCAGGAAACCGTGAACGTTGTCCTCATTAAAAGCCTTGAGGTCTTTATAGGATGGGCTTCGTTCCACATCATCAGTTACAAGTTCAAGGTTCGAAAGATCGACGAATATTACATCAGGATCCCATGCGAACAGATTTTCCTGATCCACGGAGAACGCATATGTTGGTATTTCCTCATCGTCTATTTCATCTTCATCAAGAGCATGCCTGACATTTATGAATTCAAGACTTGCAAAGGGATACTGGGTTGAGAGGATTCCTTTTGATGCTTTGTAGGAAAGGCCACAGGGGTATGCAAGAGGTTTTTCCTCATCAGGTATATTTTCTGTTCTTGCATTAAGGTCTGCTATCAATTGTTCTGTATATTCCTGTAACTCATTTGCCCTTTCTGTTTTTCCTAATACTTTTCCACAGAGCTGCCAGCATTGATATGTTGTGTTCCTGGATTCGCCAGCCATATCACCAACGTCTATATATATTACAGGAATTCCTGTTTTTGTCTGGTAATCCTCAGCATCTGAAACATCACCGGATATTCTACTAAAGAATATAACCTGTGGTTCTGCAGCGGCTATAAGCTCAATATCTCCTCCATGAGAAGGTCCTATTTCCGGAAGGTCTGCCATTTTATCAAAATTGACCAGCGTATATACTGCCGTGATTGTGTCTGTATCATCTTTCTCATTAGACTCTACTCCAACAACCTTATCCAGTGCATCCAGGTATGCTATCTGTCTGAGTGCACCGGCACCAACAGCAACAACTCTTTCTACATTTTCTGGCACAACGACTGTCCTGCCAACCATATCGGTTATTGTTATTGTTGCTGATTCGTCTTGGGCCGGGAGGCTCTGTGATGTAGATGAACTTTCCATACACCCTGAGACTAACGTTGAAACAATGGTCAACATAATTAAAAACGTCACTAATATTTTTTTATTTCCACTCATATTTAGGACTCCTTTTGTAACCATACTTTGTCACTTTCCACATCGACATGGTAAACGGTGAGACTGTAACCGTTCTTAAACTCCCAGATTTCTCCGGCTTTTAAAGTTTTTTTGTCGTTTCCGACTTGTTTGCAGATGATTGCTGCAAGCTATGTTGCATCGTTTTCAACCGCAACATAGGGTTTCCCAAACCAGGGGAGCATGTAATAGAACATTCCGCCAAGTTTCTCAGGAGTTGTATCCTTACTAAGTCCGAGCTCGGAAACAAGCTCATATTTGCAGGCAAACGGGACGGTTTTGTGAATTAGTTCCTTGTCGTCAATTACGTTGTTTCCGGGATACGAACTTCCCAGAGGACCGCTGTTACTTCCTGCTTTTTCTTCGTAGTAGAGATGTTCACCCCAGCCTTTGGTCACAAAATTGTTGTGCTTGTTCACCGGGTAGCAAAAAGCTCCAAAAGTCGTAGCATCCCAGGAAAATTCATCATCCATAGTTTCATTAGTGTCAAAAGGTACAGGAAAAACCTGAAAGATGAAATGTCCATACAGATGTAATTTTCATAAAGATGATGATTGCACTTATATGCAATATACACATAGTGAATTGTTTATCATGAATCTGATTAATAGAAGTATTTATCCGAGTAACAATTATTACTACAAAAGATAACAAGATTCAAACTAGACTTTAAAACATGGGGAATTATTTATTAAACTTTAAATTATTTCCTGGAACTTTTTATGACCTATTTACAAATAATGTAGCCACTTAAAGCTTCCAAAAACTAAGTTTTTCAAAAAAATACTCCTTTATAAAGAAAAATTAGGGATTTATAAATAAAAATACGCGAGCTTTTTGAGGCTAGTTAAATATTCTCTTACCATATAGGTATTTTTTGAGATTGTGAAAAACAGGAAAATACAATTCCCGGGGATCTTGGAATGACATCAACAGAATAATCAGGGGCCACCTGAATTTCAGAAGATACGGCTTAAAAGGTGCAGCCCACCTTAAAACCGAAATTCGTTCCTTTTGCAAGGATTTTTATATTTGCTGGATGATAATAGCCGATAATGATAGGTTCCACTGAAGTGTTTGCAATCCTGATCGCTGCGCTTTTTCTCTTTGGACCCAGTAAGCTCCCGGAACTTGCACGCTCTCTTGGAAGTGCGTTAGGAGAGTTCAAGAAAGCACAGAGAGCTGCTGAACTGGAGCTTACGACCTTTGATTCATATACCAGGAAAACCGGATCTGGGGCCGCATCCGGGGTAAAAGAAGAAGAAAAGAAAAAAGAAACTGAATACCTGAACACTAAAACCGGGGTAGACCAGAGCCTTAAAAATCCACTGGAAGCCAGATCTTCCATTCCAGAGAAAGAAAATCTCGAAACTTCCGGTGCCAATGGAAATAATCCGGAAAACTAAAGTTTACTGTATATGGGTTCAAAGCCTCAGTTACTGATTAAAAGCAAAAATAGTATAAGTTATTAAGAGTAAACAAGACATAATATAAGAATAAATATATAAAAACATAACAAATAATAAACAATAAATAAAAGATTTATATAGTAGAAGTAAATCCTCATTCTCTACTAAACATCAGTTTTTCAGAATAATTTTTGTTCTGCTAAAAGTATTATAATCTACTGGTAAATAATCTACTGGTAAATAATCCACTGGTAAATAATCCACTGGTAAATAATCCACTGGTAAATAATCCACTGGTAAATAATCCACTGATAAACTTAAAAATATCAGAAAAAGGTAAAATTCGAGGTATAGATATGGTTGGCATGCCAGGTCCCACAGAACTGATACTTATATTAGCAGTCGTTATGCTCCTGTTTGGAGCAAGCAAACTCCCGGAACTTGCACGGTCCATGGGAAGTTCGGTGGGAGAATTCAAAAAAGCCCAGAAAGAATCCGAACAAAACCTGAAGGATTTTGAGAAATCCCTAAAGGAACCGATCACTCCAAAGACCAAGGTGCAGGAGACTGCTGTAAAGCTCGGGATCGACATCAGAGGCAAGACCGACGACCAGTTGCTTGAAGAAATCCAGAGGTCCGCAGAGAAACCAAAAGAGGTCTCAGAGCCCTGAAAACGCCCTAAAAATGTCCTAAAAACAAATTTTTTTAAATCATTTCATCTAATTTTATTTCACTTAATGTTATTTATTAAACGATATTTATTGAATAATATTTATTAAACATTGGTTATTAAATGATGCTTATTAAATATTACTTATTAAATATTGATTATTGTCGTTCTTTCTAATTCTGTGGTATCCGTTTGAAATCTCAAAAGGCAGTCTTAAAGATCAAAAGTAATCCGGAGGTTTCCTGTGACAGAGTTGATCATTGAAGTTGACAGAGATGATAACTTTCTCGGGCTGCGCCCGAGGGAAGACTTTTACTCGGAAAATCACATCCACAGGGCTTCCCATCTCATCCTTCTGGACCCGGAAAACCGAATGCTTCTGCAGAAGCGGGCACCTGAAAAATACTGGTATCCCAACCGCTATACCTATTCCGTAAGCGGCACTGTCGCAAATGAATCCTACGAGACCTGCATTGCTCGGGAGATGCTCGAAGAAATAGGAATCTCAGTCCCTTTCAGGAAATTGTTCAAAATCCCCTGCATCTTAGAAAACAAAGGAGCCTATCATACGGTATTTTCAGGCAGGTGTTCGAAAGAAACTGCAGGCCTTATCCGGCACGACCCCGAAGAAGCCGTTTCAGTTGAGTGGGTAGAACTTGAAGAACTGAACAGGGCTGTTAAAACCGTACCTGGTAACTATACGCCTTCCCTGAGAGCAGGGATAATAAAAATCTTTGAAGAAGGGTGTGGAAAATACCTTTTCTGACATTTAAGAGAGATATAAAAGCAGTTGAAGACTCTTTTGAGTTAGAATGAAAATCCGACAGCTCAAATCTGTACAAATTTCGGTTTAAGTCTTCTTTCAAATCTGTTTTTCACCTATTTCTTTGACGAGTCGCAAGACAAACAGGCGGAGGCACTTATATTTACCTTGTAAATCAAAATCGATTTTTGGAAGTTAAGGAAAACATCCTCTCAGCTCGGGGGCCATTTCGTCAGTAGTTCTTCATAATTGTGGTGCCTTTTTTTAGGTAGCTTTTTATCTTGTGGGCAGGCCAGGCCATCCCTACCCCCGTGCGGCGCAGGAGGAAAAAAACCAAAAGATTTCTTCCTGGGATTCCGGAATAGATAAATCAGTTAATAAGGATCTGCTTTCAATCTTAATCTTCATTCAATACCTGTTTTGAACCCGCATACTCTCCAATGATAGGGATATTCTCTCCGCACACAGGACAGGTCTTTTCAGGAGTTATTTCGTACTTTTCTATATCAAAAAACCCTCGAATGATAAGTATTTTACCGCAGTTAGGACAGATGGTATTGTTGAAGTTGCATCCCGGAACATTACCCATATATACATACTTCATCCCCTCTTCCTTTGCGATTTTACAGGCATCTTCCATTGTTTTTATCGGAGTAGGAGAGAGGTCCTGCATCTGGTACTGGGGGTGAAAGCGCGTGAAGTGGAGGGGAGTGTCAGGCCCTAGGTTTTTGTAGACCCATTTTGAAAGTTCCCGGAGCTCGTCAAGAGAGTCGTTTTGTTTTGGGATGATGAGGTTGGTGATCTCTACATGGATCCCGAGCTCTTTTGCAAGGGCAGAAGCCTCAAGCACCGGAGCCAGTTTTGCGCTGGCAACGTCATGGTAGAATTTTTCAGTGAAAGCCTTGATGTCGATATTCGCAGCGTCCAACCTGGGAGCAATATGCCTGAGAGCTTCCGGAGTCATGTAGCCATTGGTCACATAGACGGTAGCCAGACCCGCATCCTTTGCCAGCTTTGCGCTTTCGTATGTATATTCGTGCCAGATCGTGGGCTCGTTATAGGTCCAGGCAATTGATCTCGAACCCGAGATAAGCGCTTTTTCCACCAGGTCTTCGGGGAGGATGTCCCTGACATAGGAATCTTCCACGTCGACCTGGGAAATGGTCCAGTTCTGGCAGTGTTTGCAGCGGAAGTTGCATCCGACAGTCCCTACTGAGTATACATAGGAACCCGGATAAAAGTGATAAAGCGGTTTTTTTTCTATAGGATCTACAGCTTCGCTGGAAACAGTACCGTAAATAAGAGAATAAAGATTCCCTCCTCTGTTTTCCCGCACCTTGCAAAAACCCCTCTTTCCAGGGGCGATTTTGCACCTATGGGCACAGAGCCCGCACTGTACTTTGTCAGCTTCGAGTTTTTCGTAGAACATGGCTTCTTTTATCACAACAATCCCCATAGAGTGATTGTTTTTAAGGATAATAACGGTTGCTGTTATAGATTTATATTAAATTATAATATTCAAAAAAAATCGCTTACATGTTTTAAAAATTGCTTACATGTTTTTCATCATAGTATGGAAATCAAAAATCATATCGGAAAACCGATACCTTACATTTATTGGGACAGCACTTTTTTTCATAGCATGCATCGGTTTTTTGCGCGCATTTTCTTATGAAAAAATAGGCGTGTTTCCTGGGTATAGGGCAAACCTCTCTGCCCAGCTCTGGATGGCTATACCATACATGTGAAGTATCTCCTTTTTTCCTTGACCTGCAGAAATTCATGGTTCAGGGAATGGATTTGCAAATATCGGGCTGAAAGTAAACAGATCCAACCGGTTGTACAAGATTTCCAGATTATTCCAAAGAATATATTATATATAAATAATAATTCGCTTATCCATAATATATTCGTATATCCGAAAATTTTAAATATTCATTAGTACATTTAAAAACTAGGAAAATAATTAGGTTATCCGAAAATGTGAGGGTAATACAAAAATGATAGAAACAATAGATAAAACCCTGAATATGCTGGAAACGGGCCAAAAAGCCCGTGTAATCCAGGTAAGAGGTGGAGGGAGTTTCCGTAAGCGGCTCCTTGATATGGGAATGGTTCCCGGGACAGTTCTGAGCGTCACCAAAAAAGCCCCATTGGGAGACCCTGTGGATTTCAAGTTAAAAGGATACAATCTCTCTCTCAGGAAGGCTGAGGCAGAGGCAGTTGTTGTTGAAGTACTGGAGGATTAATTTGACCGCACGGATGCCTCTTACCATGCTTTCGGAAGGAAAAGACTGCAGGATCAAAGAAATTCGGGCAGGTTTGGGCCTCAAAAGAAGACTGACAGAAATGGGTTTTACGCCTTCGTCCTCTGTCCGGCTTATAGGATGCGAAAGAGGGAATCTGCTTGTCAATGTGAATGGAGCACGTTATGCCCTTGGAAAGGGTATGGCGATGAAAATTATGGTAGAACCGGATCCGTGTGAAGGTGTAGAACTTGGTTGAGACTAAAATCAGGGTTGCACTTACAGGAAACCCCAATGTGGGCAAAACAACCGTTTTCAATGCTATTACCGGAGCCAGGCAAAAAGTAGGAAACTGGCCCGGGGTAACGGTTGAGAAAAAAGTAGGTACAAAAGAATATGCCGGACATGTTCTCGAAATTGTAGACCTTCCCGGAACCTACAGCCTCACAGCCTATTCGGCAGACGAAGTTGTTTCCAGAGATTATATCCTTGAGGAAAAACCGGATGTTGTAGTCCAGGTACTTGACTCGACAAACCTGGAACGCAACCTGTACCTGAGCACCCAGCTGCTGGAAATGGGGACAAAACTTGTCTTTGCTCTGAATATGTCCGACCTTTCGGAAAGCCGAGGAGACGAGTTGGATATCCTCAGGTTTGAAAAATTACTTGGAACCACTTTGATAAGGACAACGGCAAACGAAGGCAGGGGTATCAATACCCTTCTTGACGCAATAATCACAAAAGCCGATTCCAAAGCACACTTGCCTCATGAGATAGGATACGGAAAAGATGTTGAAGAGAAGATTCGGCATCTGGAAAATATTCTCATTAAAGACATGCCCCTTCTGAGCAGATACCCTTCCAGATGGTTGAGCATAAAACTACTCGAAGGAGACGAAAATGTTCGCTCAAAACTTTCTCGGTCAAGTGTAGAACCTGAAGTTGAAAAATTTCTTTCCGGCCTGGATCCGGAGGAATACGAAGCTGAAATAGCCGATAAGCGGTATGAGTTCATAAGCAGCATACTGTCTCAGGCATGTACGACCTGTGTTGAAAATATGTCACCGTCCGACATGGTCGATAGGGTACTTACAAACAGGTATCTTGGAATACCCATATTCCTTACCCTGATGTGGGGCATGTTCGAACTTACCTTTACCTTCGCCTCTCCCTTCATGGAACTCATAGACATGTTTTTCGGTTCGCTTGCCGAAACTGTTGCTGCAAACATTGATTCTTCCTGGCTTGCATCCTTGCTCGGAGACGGGATAATTGCAGGAGTGGGATCAGTTATACTTTTTGTACCCAATATTTTCATCCTGTTTTTCCTCCTCGCTTTGCTGGAAGACAGCGGATATCTTGCAAGAGCCGCCTTTATTATGGACAGGTTGATGTACTCGATGGGGCTCCAGGGAAAATCCTTTATCCCGATGCTTATGGGCTTCGGATGCTCGGTCCCGGCCATTATGGCAACCCGCACCCTTGAAGATGAAAAAGACCGCCTTATTACGATGATGGTTACGCCTTTCATGTCCTGCGGGGCCAGGATGCCTGTTTACGTGCTGCTTGCAGGGACGTTTTTCGGAAAACAGGCCGGATCAGTTATTTTCGGGCTCTATGTGCTCGGCATAATTGTGGCAATCCTGTCTGCCAAGCTTATCCGGAGTGTCATTTTTAAGGGCAAACCTTCTTCCTTTATAATGGAACTTCCTCCCTACCACGTGCCTTCAGTCGGCAATTCCCTGAAACATATGTGGAACCAGGGCTCCCTTTACCTGAAACGGGTAGGTACTGTGATCGCAGGGGGAGTGGTAATAATATGGCTACTTGCATACTTCCCGCAGGGAGTCGAATACGGAAGTGCGGAAAGTTACATAGGCAGCCTGGGAAAACTGCTCGAGCCTCTCGTAGCTCCAATAGGGTTTGACTGGAAAATTGCAATATCCCTGATCTTCGGGTTCCTTGCCAAAGAGATTGTCATCGGTTCTCTCGGAACCCTCTACGGCACCGGGACAGACGAGGGAATACTCTCTTCGGCTCTTGTAGCGGACTCTACATTCACGCCTGCGATTGCACTCGGGCTAATGGTATTTACCCTGCTTTACGTACCCTGCATAGGAGCAATTGCAGTAATCAAAAAAGAGTCAGGTTCCTGGAAATGGATGCTTTTTGCAGCAGCTTATTCGACATCAATAGCGTGGCTAATGGCCTTTGCGACGGTAAAAATAGGAAACATCATATTCGCATGAAGGAGAGATATAAATGGAAAATAAGAACAAAGCTCTGACCTATTTTACCCTCCTCTGGGGGATAACCTACCTTGCAATCGGGAGCTTGCAGGTCCTGAAAGGAGCCGGGCTTTTGCCTGAAAACTTTATAGCTTCCAACCTGCTTCCCCCGGAAATTGCCGGTGGGCTGGTACTTGCAGTCGTAGGGGCGGTTTACCTACACGGAACTGTTGAACTTTCAAAAAATCCCTCAGAAGGAAGAGCCTATGCATATGTAGGGATCGTACTCTCCATGCTTTTCGGAGCTCTATATTCCCTGAACTTTATTGCCGACCTTATTAATGCGTGGGTTTTGTTTGCGGAGGGATTTGAGGAATGGACTCCACTTGTAGATTTCAAGCCTGCACTTTACCTTGGCCTGCTTTCCCTTGCAATATATACAAGCTGGGAAAATAAATTCAAACTCCAGGAAAGGGGGAAACAAAGACAATGGTAATCGGATACATGTATGTACTAAAACAAGTAGCAGAAGCGGAAAAGAAAGGCAGTATATCATTCAATGACATCTCAGGACGTTTGAAAATGAGTACACAGCAGCTTAAAGGCTTACTCGAGATTATGGAAGGACTGGGACATGTTGAAAAAGTTATGGAAAAAAATTCTGACTGGTCTTCTTCCTGCTCCGGCTCCTGCAAAAATTGTGGGCTTTGCGGCTGTTCCGGAAAAATCACCGTATCAAGCGGTACAATTTACAGGTTGACTGAAAAGGGGCGAAGGGTTTGTCACAGCCGGACGGGCTGAACCCGAAAAACCTTTGTAAAAAATCATGATGAACAGAAACCGGAGATTTCAAAAGCCTGAGAGCAAGTCCTTCCTGAACTTAAAGCTGCATAGACAGACCAGAAAGCGAACAACCATACAGGATCAGTACAAGACCGAAAAAAAAACGAAAATCAAAGACAGATTTAAAGCTTTAAGGCTACAGGTTACAAGGCAACCATGGCTTTGGAAATCTTTCGGCTCAACGGAAAGGAAGACAGGACAGAGACGCCTCCCAACCCGGAAAAACTCCCGGAAAATGATATCCTGCCTTCCTCTCCAAAAATATACCAGTGTTTACACATCAAAGGAAACCGATTTCAATTACTGTAAATTTCTAAAATGGCGGTATGAACATGGAACACGAGCTCGAAGAAGTCGAAAGAGATTACATGGAATTCAGAAAAGAAATGGGAGAAGAATAATGCAGAAAAAATGAAAATTTCCTTGACCTTTATCTTGATTTTTTTTGTTATGATGTTTTTTCGGCCTTTTTATAAAATATGAATATAGCTATGCTTATATGTCTTTCCTGCATAAACGAATATAATAATCGAATAATATTCGGTATACAAAAAAAGGTTCGAGTTTTATGACAACGGAAAGAGATGAAGACTACCTGAAAATTATTGCCTCAATTGTAGAAGAAAAAGGGTATGCTAAAGTTAAAGATGTAGCAAAAGAGCTGGAACTCGGACCTTCAACCGTTACAGGTATGTTCAAAAAACTTGATAAAGAAGGTTACATTAATTATGAAAAGTATGGTGGAGTAACTCTTACCACGAAAGGAAAGGAAATCGCCAGAAAAATGAGGGAAAAATACAACATGTTAAAAGATTTTCTCATGCATCTGGGGATTGATGAAAAGATCGCAGAAGAAGATGCATGCAAAATTGAGCATATCCTGAACCCAAAAACGGCGCAGGCATTAAAAAAATTCATAGAATTTACGGATAAAGAAGATGAATCAAGAATCTGGATAGAGCATTTCAGGTATTTTGTCCAGACCGGGGAATATATAAGCTGCTCCCCTGAAAACAGGGATAAGTGTCCTGTTCACAGTAAAGGAAACTAAGTGATTTCGGTCTGGAACTCAACTCTTCACAAATATAATCAAACGGTTCCTGTTAGAAAACAGTTCCTGTTAGAAGGAACTGCAATATCCCTTTCAATTCAGGATTTCTATTCCCGTACCCTGTCCTCTGTAAAAATTCCCTCATACTTTCCAGGCAAACACGATCCTTGATCCGTCCTTCATGTCAAGGACACGGAAAACTTCAAGCCCGTGGCTTTCCAGCATCTCTATATATTCGGAAAAGGGGACGCTGTTTTCAAAACTGTATCCCGTTCCTCCTTTTTTCACATCTTCAAAAGTCCAGAGGTTCCAGTCGAGGCTGAGAAGAGGGCTGGATTTCATTTTTTCTTCAGGGATCTGCCTGGTTACAAAAACGCCTCCAGGAGTCAGGGCTTTGGAAATCTTCGGGATAAGGGAAGGCACTTTTCCTCCTGGATTAAAGGAAGAAAAGATAACATCGTATCCACTTCCGATTTCATCATTAAAAAAGTCTCCCGGAATTATATCCACTCTTGAAGCTCCATACTTTTCTATGAAATCTTTTGCTTTTTGCGTGACAGGCGGAAGGTCGAAAACAAAAGCCTGAAGGTTTTCATTCAATTTTGCAAAAGCGATTGCATAGAGCCCGTGTCCTCCCCCGAGGTCAAGCAGCTTTTTGACCTTTGTAAAATCCACATTTTCCCGGACAACTTTGACAGTTTCTTGAAGCAGTCCACAGCGCGCGTTTTCAGCCATACATTGGACTACCTCCCCGAAAAAAGGCCCTTTTTCGACAATCTCAGGCCCTCTCTTCAGAATCTGCGGAAGCCGGACCCAGAGTTCAACATTCCTTAGCCTTTCGGCAAGGTAATGCCGCTGAGAAAATGGAGAGCCTTCCAGAAGGTACGTTGCACTGAGTTCCGATACCAGGTACACTGCCCCATGATTTTTTACTTCGTGGTCAGGGTTTACTCCGTGATCAGATGGTTTGCCTTCAGATCTGCCTTCGGATTCGCCTTCGCCTTTTTCCTGCATCTGCGCATTTATCTCTTCCTCATGTGCCCCGTCCTCATGTGCCCCTTCCTCAAACCTATCGAGGAAACCAAGGCTGTGGAGAGCCTCGCAGAAGTGGGGCATAAGCACAGGGTCGCATCCGAGCTTATCAGCCAGAACTCTTGCTGATAAGGGGACTTTAAGAGCTTCAAACACTCCAAGCTCAAAGGCCGCAGCAATGAGCCTGCATTCCCTCAGACCCCGGACAGAAGAATCAACAAGCTTGAAAAATCGGTCGGCATCTACCTCAGGCTTTTGCATTAAGTCAATAGATGTTCCAGTTTGATTTTGAGCTTTATTTTCCATACCATTTCTCCTATTCCCATATATTTCTTCTATTCATTATTTCTTTTACCTATCTCTTTGATCCAACAGGAAATGCTTCACATATTATACTGAAGTAAAAATAAACCCGGTAAAATGAATTCGTAAAGCTGAAGACAGTTTGATGGAGACAGTTTGATGGAGACAGTTTGATGAAGACAGTTTGATGAGACAGTTTGATGAAGACAGTTTGATGAGACAGTTTGATGAGACAGTTTGATGAAGACAGTTTGATGGAAACGGTTTAACAGTACAAATTAGCTGAAACCTCCCATCAGCCAATATTTATTAAAGGAATTAATGAGAGAAATTAACAACCAGATAATTTCAAACCGCCACAGGGATTCCAGATGCTCCGGTTAAATGTGTTCAAGCCAAATCTTGTAGATCGTTTATTACAAAACGCTATTCCCGATGCATTTACCCTTACAATTATTATTTTGCTAAAATATTATAACATTTGATAAGATAAAAAATTTTTCTTATAGCAAGACAGGTAAACGCTGTTAACGGAAGGTGCTACACTAAGGAAATCATACTTCAGGATCATCTGTTAGAAATCAGGTATTAGAAAAGCTCCCCAGTTAATTTTTACCTGTCTTTCGGCAAGTTCACCTGCCTGAAGGGGGGTTTTCAGAGCTTTAAACGCCTCAAGTTCAAGAGCCGTAACGATCAACCTGTACTCTTTCAGCCCCCTGGTCGAGTTTTCCACGGTCTTGATGAGACGGTCAGCACCTACAGCAGGGGTTTCCATTAGTTTGTTCTCTACTTTCATGTTCAATCTTGTTTTACACTTTTTATTCATTTTGCATTGAATGTAATTACAAGCATGTAACTGCTAAATATGAAAGAATCAATTGGAAATCACCTGAAATCAATTATTCTTCCCTCTTCCATAACTGCGATCTCATCGCTCATCCACTTTACGACCTCCATGTCATGCGAGATAAACAGGAAACTGATCCCGTAGTCTTCCTGGAGATTTTTTAGCAGGAAAAGGATCTGGGCCTGGACAAGTGGATCGAGCATGGATGTGGGCTCATCCGCAACTATGAACTCCGGCCTCATGCCAAGAACTCTGGCTATTGCAACCCTCTGAAGCTGTCCTCCACTCAATTCTCCGGGATAGCGAAAGAGCAGTTCTTCACTCAGAGAAACAGCTTCGAGAAGTTCCTGTACCCGTAATCGTTCTTCACCTTTTTCACAGAGCCTGTGAAGCCTCAGGGGTTCTGCAACGGCATCATAGACCTTCATCCTCGGGTTCAAACATGATTCCGGATTCTGGAAAATAATCTGCATTTTTGTCCCCAGTCTTTTCAAATCACTACCTTTGAAGCCTGAGATATCCTGCCCATCAAAAAGGACCCTTCCCCCGGTGGGCTCCAGCAGCCCCAAAATCGTTCTCCCAAGTGTGGATTTTCCACAGCCGCTTTTTCCAACAAGTCCCAGAGTTTTCCCTCTCCCTATCTCAAAACTGATTCCGTCAACCGCCCTGTGGACCTCTTTTTTGAACAACCCCGAATAATAGTACTTTTTCAGGCCCTCTACTTTCAACAGTACCATATCTTCCTTCAACAGTGCCATGTATCCTCCTCTGCACACCTGAAAGCAACCTGTGCATTAAGGAAGGGCTGCGCTGAAGTTTCCATTCTCCTGCTCTTTTCAAAGAGAAGGCAACGGGTAAGGTGCCCCCCCTCAGATCCCAGAAGTGCCGGATGGACCTTTGAACAGGCCTCAAGCCGGAAACCGCAACGCGGATGGTACCTGCAGCCGGAAGGAGGGGAAACAAGGCTTGGGGGTTGCCCTGGAACGGTCCTGAATCCCTTTCCGGGGAGCGAGTGCAGCAGATCAAGGGTATAAGGATGTTTCGGGTTAGAAATAATCTCAGCCGCCTTTCCGATTTCAATGATTTCTCCGGCGTACATAACTGCAATTCTGTCCGCGAGCCTGCCGGCAAGTTCCAGGTCGTGCGTGATCAGAAGCATGGAAGAATTTTCCTTGCGGACAAGCCCGGTAATCAGTTCCACGATCTGCAATTTTGTATCCGAATCAAGCCCTTTTGTAGGCTCATCTGCGATCAGGAGCCCGGGCCTGAGAGCAAGCCCTATTGCAACCATGACCCTCTGCAGCATCCCCCCACTGAACTGGTGGGGATAGTCACACCCCCGAGAAGAGCTGATCCCCACAAGCTCAAGCATCTCTCCAGCTTTCTTTTCAGCTTCTTTTTTTCCTGTACCTTCGTGGTAACGGTAGATTTCCGAAATCTGCCTTCCTACAGAAAGAACAGGGTTGAGGCAGGCTGAAGGGTTCTGGAGCATAATTCCTATTTCTTTTCCCCTGAGAAGCCTCATTTCTTTCTCGGGCAGGGTGAGGAGATCCGTATCCCTGTACACTATTTTTCCTTCAAGTTTTGCTTTACCTGAGAGCAGCCTCAAAATGGCTTTTCCAAGGGTGGTTTTTCCACAGCCTGTTTCTCCTATAAGCCCCAGAATTTCTCCTTCCCTTATTTCAAGGGAAATTCCCTCATTGGCTCTTACAATGCCTTTTGAGGTTTTGAAAGAGACGTTCAGATCTTCAATTGAGAGAAGGAGGGAGTTCACCTTGCCAGCACCTCCTGATCTGCAGGCTGACCAAGGCTTTCCCTCAAACCGTCTCCTGCAAAATTAAACGCAAAGACTGTGAATATGATCATAAGGCCCGGGAAAAAGGTGAGATGGGGAGCTGTGCGGAGGTATGGGATCCCGGCTTTGAGCATGGAGCCCCATTCCGGATCAGGGGGCTGGATCCCTAGTCCGAGAAAACTCAGGGCTGCAGCAAAGATTATAACGTGTGCAATCTCAAGGGTTCCAAGCACGATTACAGGCTCCATGCAGTTCGGAAGGATATGTTTTCGCATAATGTAGAAACTTGAGGGCCTCAGAGCCCTTGCAGCCTCCACAAAAGCCCTCTTCCTGAGAGACAGCACTTGCCCGCGTACAAGCCTGGCATAAGCAGGCCACTGGGTAAAAGTAAGGGCAAGGACAACACTTGAAAAGCCCGGACCCAGCAGCCCTGCAATCACAAGGGCAAGGATGATATTGGGAAAGGCCATCACGATGTCTATTCCTCTCATTATGGCTTCATCCAGCACGCCTCCCATGTACCCTGAAAGCAGCCCCAGAGATGTGCCTGCAATGGACGTTACTGCAACTACAAGGAGTCCGATACTCAGAGAAATGCGTGTGCCATAGATAACCCTTGAAAAAATGCAGCGCCCAAGCTCATCGGTTCCGAAAGGATATTCAGAAGAAGGGAAAAGAAGCCTGCTGTCAAGCCTCTGGGCAAGGGGATCGTGCGGAGCGATCTCGGGAGCAAACAGGGCCAGAACGCAAAGGCCGGCGATAAGCAGGATACCTGAGACCGCAAGCCTGTTCTTTCCTAATTCCCCTAAACACAGCCTTTTTTTAGCCAGGCATATCTTTTCAGTCATCTCTATTTTTTCAATCACGTCTGTCATATCTTATCCTCGGGTCAAGCACTGCATAAAGGATATCAACGGCAAGGCTGGAGAGGGAAAAGAGCACTGCAATAAAAAGGACACAGCCCTGGACCATGGAAAAGTCCCTCGCAAAAATCGAGTCAACAAGAAGTTTTCCAATGCCAGGCCAGGAAAAGATGGTTTCCACAATCACTGCCCCTCCAAGAAGGTAACCAAACTGCATTCCTGCAAATGTGACAACAGGAAGAAAAGCATTTTTAAGAGCGTGCCGGAAAAGGATTGTATTTTCGTCAAATCCCCTGGCGCGTGCAGCCAAAATATATTCCTGTCCCATCACCTCCAGAAGGCTTGCGCGGGTAAGCCTTGCAGTAACCGCCGCCATTGAGGTGCCAAGGGTAAGGGCAGGCAGAACTAAGTGTTTCAGGCTTCCGTACCCAAAACTTGGGAAGAGGTGGAGGGTCAGGGCAAAAAGCCAGATCAAAAGAAGCCCGAGCCAGAAATTCGGAATGGAAACCCCTACCAGAGAAACAAACATGCAACTTTTGTCAAGCAGGGTGTTTTTCCGGAGTGCGCCAAGGATCCCCGCAGGCAAGGCGATTAGAAGGGAAATCAGCAGGCTGGCAACTGCAAGTTCTGCGGTTGCAGGCAGTTTCTGACGGATTTCGGCAAGGACATCTTCGGAAGTCACAAGCGATTTTCCAAGGTCCAGCCGAAGCAGGTGGCTAAGCCATATAAGGTACTGAACATGCACGGGAGCGTCAAGCCCTTCCGCTTCCCTCAGGGTTTCGACCTGACTGACGCTCAGGTCTTCCCCGTACCTTGCAAGGGCTATAACCTCTGCAGGGTCCCCAGGAGCAAGGTACATTGCAGAAAAAGCTACAAGCGTAACTCCCATGAGTACGACGGAAACCATTGCCAGGCGTTTTGCTATGTACTTCCACATGAGTATCTTCCAAACTTTTTACACATTTCTGAACTTTATGCTTCACTTCCTTTCCAGGTAGACCCCAGAAAGGTTCAGCCAGGGGTCTTCAGAGCTTATAGTATAGCCTTTTACCGAAGAGCCGGTTGCAACAACTTTTTCCTCATGCACAAGGTAAAAAGCCGGAACTTCTTCTATTACAAAGGTCTGCAGGGAATGGTAGAGCTCTTCCTGCTTCTGTGAATCAACAGTCATATCGGCTTCATTGACGAGCTGGTCATAGTTCTCATTGTGATAATGCGAATAAGGGCTTGCAGAGTGGTGCACAAAGAAGTGCTTCGGGTAGGGTCCCCAGACAAAATAACCGCTTCTGAGTATCATATCAAAGTCCCCTGTGCTTTCGAGTTTGCTTATGGCTCCTTCGTCAAGCACCTTGATTTCTACATCCATTCCGACTTCTCGAAGGACACCCTGCACAACCTGAGCTATAGGGTTATGCCTGGCTGCCCAGACTCCCTTACTCACTATCAGGGTCACATGCAGGGGTTTTCCGTCTTTTACTGCAATCCCGTCTCCATCAGCATCTTTCCACCCGGCTTCTTCAAGGAGAGCTTTTGCCTTATCAAGATCCGGGGTATATGTCTCAAGATCAGGGTCTGAGTACATCATTACAGGGGAATAGGGTCTTCCGCCTGCCGGCACCCCGACGCCTTCAAGCACTTCGTTTACGAGAGTCTCGGTATCGATTGTATAAGCAACACTCTGGCGCACCCTCGTATCATCGAAGGGAGATTTGTCGCAGTTGAACTGCAGGAAATCCGTAAAGGTCGAAAGTTTCCTGTGGACCTGGATACCCTCTTCGGCGTCGAGCCTTAGGACATCGTATTCCGGGACCTTGACGATCATGTCCACTTCCCCGGTCTCAAGGGCAATCACCCTTGTCGTCGCCTCCGGAATTACCTTGAAAGTAACCTTCTCAAGCAGCGGCTTTTCTCCCCAGTAGGCTTCATTTTTTGTGAGCACTATTTCCTGGTCCTTTGCCTGAGTTTCAAATTTAAACGGTCCGGTTCCTATCGGTTTAATGAAATTCCCTGCTTCATCAAGACAACCAGGCCCCATTACGGGCCAGGCTATGTGAGTCAGGTAGAACGGCAGAGGCATGGGTTTTTCCAGTACGAATTTTACAGTATGAGCGTCGAGAGCTTCCACGCTCTGCACCGGTTTTAATACAGCCTGCCTTACATAGGAATGATTGGAATAAGAGAAAACAACCGAATTCGCATCAAAGGGAGTCCCGTCATGAAAAGTCACATTTTCACGCAGGTGGAATATCCAGGTTTTTCCTTCATCAGGGGTTTCCCAGGATTCCGCAAGCCCGGGGATAATGTTCAGGTCTGAATCAAGCCTCACAAGGGTTTCATAGACCTGGGACCAGACAAAACGTGAATCTCCCGCTGCAAACATGTTAAGGTACCAGTTGCTGACATCCGTACTTATGCCCACAACAAGCTCCTGGGAATTTTCTCTGGAACCTGCATCTTTTGCAGTCCCATCTTTTTCTTCACCTATGCAAGCACTTGCTCCGATCACGGCAAACAGCATACAAATGATCAAAATGAACTTGAAACTCCTATTCATGATAATCCTCAATAACTCCGATTCAAAGCCAATTCTTAATTTTTTATAGGAGATTATTTAACGTACTGTTGTTTGATAGAATTCAGGCCAATGGAATGGCAGTTTAGTTGGAGATTTTTTATGGGAAATCGTTTGATAGAGATGGGTTAACAGTTCAGATTATCTGGAACCTGCCGTCATTTCATCTATATTAAAAGAATTAATGCAGGGAATAAAAAACCGAAGAATTTCAAGCCTTTAAAGAACCCCCGATATATTTGCCCCCGCAATTATTATTTTTCTAAAATATTGTAATATTTAATATGATAAAAGAGTTTTCTTATACCACCACAAGTAAACGCCGTTAACGGGAGGTGTTACTCTCAGGGGATCATGCGTTAGAAGGAAATTTAACGGCAGTAAAACACAAAAACCTGAAAAACTGCCTGAAAAATAATCGGAAAAATAATCTTAAAATAATCGGAAAAATAATCGGAAAAATAATCTTAAAATAAATAACTATATGCTGAAAATCAAATTCTGGCTAACATACTACAATTACCTGAGTTAGAAGGTAATTGAGACTTTTACGGAAAACCGGAAACGGATAAGAAAGAGTAAAAGAGTAAATCTTCAGAATTTTTGATAAGGAAGAAAAAATAGTTTTAGAAGGCTGCATCAACGTAATCAACCGACCTTTTGAAAACAGCTGTAATCATGCCATTTTCATCGATCTCATTTGAACACTTGATCAGTTCCCAGCCTTCAACACCCAGGTTGTTAAGGTCTTCTTTTGCCTTTGACCACTCACTGAACCTAATCTCTTTAACATCGTATTCCCAGATGGTCACTAACATTCATCTCCAGTAAAATTGGATATTTTTATACTATATATTAACTGGAGGAATCTTCTATATGTATCTTTTTAAAAAATAGATTTGAGCATAAATCAACTAAACTTGATCTCAAAAGGAGATTATTAGTTCACCTGGTTTCTGCATCCGGAATATGGTTCCTATTTTATGTATCCGGAAATGGTTTATTTATTCTACATCTGGAAATGGTTTATTTATTCTACATCTGGAAATGGTTTATTTATTCTACATCTGGAAATGGTTTATTTATTCTACATCTGGAAATGGTTTATTTATTCTGCATCTGGAAATGGTTTATTTATTCTGCATCTGGAAATAGTTTCTTTATCCTGCGTCCGGAATATGATTACTGTTTCCGGCATACTCCCCCACAATAGGAATCTTTTCTCCACATTTCGGGCAGGTCTTCTCGAGGGTAAGGTTGTATTCCTGTACCTCAAAAAACCCCCTTGCAATCAGCAAAGCCCCGCATTCGGGACAGTAAGTATTCTCATGGGGATGGCCGGGTACATTGCCCACATACACAAAACGCATCCCTTCCTCAATTGCAATCGAGCGTGCCCTATCCAGCGTATCCACTGGCGTTGGAGGGAGGTCCTCCATCTCGTAGTAAGGGAAGAAGCGGTTGAAGTGAAGAGGGGTATCCTTTCCCAGCTTTTCGTAAACCCAGCGGGAAAGTTCCCTGATTTCTTCAGAAGAATCGTTGTGGGTGGGGATTATCAGGTTTACGACCTCTACATGGATTCCAAGCTGTTTTGCAAGCAGGGCAGCTTCGAGCACAGGAGCCAGTTTTGCCCCGCAGATTTCCCGGTAGAATTCTTCGGAAAAAGCCTTTACGTCCACACTGAAAGCGTCCAGGTAAGGGGCGATCTGTTCAAGGGCTTCAGGGGTGATGTACCCGTTTGTCACATAGCTTGTCCCAAGTCCTGCCTCCTTTGCAAGTTTTGCCCCGTCGTAAGTATACTCATACCAGACGGTGGGCTCGTTGTAGGTCCAGGAAACCGACTGGCACCCTGCCATTTTAACCTGCCGAATAAGCTGGGGGGGGCTGAGCATCCCCAGGTCAGTATCTTCCGGAGAAGCCCGGGAAAGCGTCCAGTTCTGGCAGTGCCTGCACCTGAAGTTGCAGCCTATGGTCCCGACGGAGTACGCAGTGGACCCCGGATAATAGTGATAAAGGGGTTTTTGTTCGATGTGTGCAACTGACTCGCTTGCAACAGCCCCGTAGACCAGGGAAAAGAGTGTGCCTTCACAGTTTTCCCTTACTCCGCAGATTCCCCGCTTTCCGGGGTTGATCTTGCAGTGGTGGGCACAAAGGTTGCAGCGGACTTTATTTTCGGCAAGCTTTTCGTAAAACATGGCTTCTTGAATCATTATACGTAACCCCCTGTTCCGGACTATGGGATTTATCTCCCGAAGCGAGAAGACTCCTTCCTCGGACAATCCGGTAAAACCAGATTGGACAGGTGGGAGATGAGAGCGTAAACTTCCCCACAATCCGAAGATAATAATTTCATATATCTCCATATAGTTACAAAGAGTATATTATAAAGATGCTTCGAGGTAACAGATACCGAATTCACCCTAATAAGGAGCAAAAAGCCCTTATGGAAAAACACTTCGGTAGCTGTCGTTTTGTCTATAATAAACTCCTTGAAATCAAATCGTTAATGTATAAAAAATTCAGAATAAGTCTCTCGGAGTTTAACCTTAATAATCACCTCTTAATTTTGAAAGAAGTGTATCCCTGGTTGAAAGAAGTTAATGCAGGAGCATTGCAACAAGCAAGTAGAAATCTGAATAAAGCTTTTACAAACTTCTTTAATTTTGGATTTGGGTATCCTCAAAAGAAAAAGAAAAAAGATCACCATTTTTCCTTTCAGATTCCTCAACACTATAGTCTTGATACATCTATTTCCAAAGTTTTGTTTCCAAAGTTTTGTTGCCTAAGTTTGGTTGGATTAAGGTTAAGATGCATAGGGAAATTAGCAAAGGAAATTTGAAAACTATAACTATATCCAGAACACCAACAGGAAAATACTACATAAGTTTTCTAACTAATGATGGAGAAAAACTTCCAGAAAAATTAGCTCAGATTATCAGTGATTCAGCATGGTATTCTTTCGTACTGAAATTAACGTACAAAGCTGAATGGGTAGGAAAAACAATACTAAAGATAGGTATGTTTGAACCTTCCTCTAAAACCTGTAACGTTTGTGGTTACAAACTTAAAGAATTAAGTTTAGATATTAGAGAGTGGCAATGCCCTGATTGCAAAAATACGCATGATAGAGACATTAATGCCGCTATCAATATTAAGAAAATTGCTGTAGGGACTACAGTTTGAGCCTGTGGACTTGAAAAAAACGGCAACCGCCAGGTATGAAGCAGGAAGCTCCTCCCTCAAAAACTTGAACTATTAAGCAAAAGTTTTAGGGAGGGATAGTTCACGGAAATGAGTGATAGCAATATTGTATCCTGTTTGTGCTGTGCATTTGTTTCCTGCAGGGTAATAAGCCTGTGGTCTCATAAACAATATTGCCTGCAGTCTTCTCTTCCTGCAGAGGATTTTGTTCCTGCAGAAGCCCTTGTTACTGTATCCGGAACAGATCTTTTTGTTTTGAAAGGAGATATCATGAAACCAGAGATCAATTCCACAAGTTTCGGTTCGATTACGGTCAAAAGAAATACATTCGGGTACGACATCCTCATTCGCCTTGACGGAAAAGTCGAAAAGCGCAGGAAAAAGCTCTCGAAAAAACTCTACGGGACGTCCCATAAAATCTCGCTTGCCGAAGCGAAATACATCTACGAAAAGGGGGCAGAGAAGTTTATCATGGGGACTGGACAGACCGGGTATGTGGAGCTTTCGAAAAAAGCAAAGAAATATTTCAGGAAAAAAGACTGCAAGGTAAAACTCCTTCCAACCCCTAAAGCAATCAAACTCTGGAACAAAGACAAAGGCAGGGTAATTGCAATGTTTCATGTGACCTGCTGAGTTATTCTCCCCTCATAAAAGCACAAAAAATTAAAAAAATAATGAGAATGAGTAATCAAACAAACTCAAACATCATTTACTCAAACATCATTTACTCAAATCTCGACAATATCGTAATTCCTGCTTCCAAGCCCGATTTTTTCAGCATATTCAAGCTGGTGGGTGCCGTCAATTTTAGGCCAGGCTCCTTTGAACTTATCAGCCCCAGCTTCGTGGTTGCAATGCAGAGAAGAGCCCACAAGTCCTTTTTGCCTGTTCACAAGGTCGTAACTTGCCTGGTCCAGGGCAACGGGGTCAGTTGATGCAAGGATGCCTATATCAGGCACGATTGGGGCGTCGCTCCATGGCACACAGTCGCAATCCGGGGTGATTTTGAGCAGGAAATTGATATAGCCTACCCTTCCCTCTTTTTCTTTTACGGCGCCGTATGCATATTCGGTCAGGCACTCCAGGAACTCGGGAATGCCTTCTTCCCAGTTAAGGTCGATAGCATTTTCCGGACAGACCTCCATACACTGCCCGCAGCTGATGCAGACACCGGGGTCGATCCTGGAAACATCCCCTTCGAGGGATGCTGCTCCCACAGGGCAGATTTCCACGCATCTCCCGCAGCCGATGCACTTTGCTTCGACAACGTACGGGCTTGTCGGGTAGTGCTGGTCCTTTTTGCCTGCCGCGGGCGCACAACCCATTGCCAGGTTCTTAATCGCACCTCCAAAGCCTGCCATGATATGCCCCTTGAAATGAGACATCACAATCATGGAGTCGGCTGCAACGATGTCGGACCCTATTTTCACGGTCTTGAAGTGCTTCTGCCTGATCTCGACCTCTGCGATATTCTGGCTCCTGAGCCCATCCGAGATTATGAGCGGAGCCCGGACTACCGAGTAATCAAACCCGTGTTCAATGGCTGTTGTCAGGTGGTCGACTGCATTATGCCGGCTCCCGGAATAAAGGGTATTTGTGTCCGTAACAAAAGGTTTTGCTCCGGCTCCCCGGATCTTTTCTGCCACCTGCCGGACAAAGACCGGGTTGATGTAACCATCGTTTCCGTATTCTCCGAAATGAACCTTGATTGCCGTCAGGTCGTCTACCCCTAAAAGTTCTACAAAACCTGCCTCGTCAAAAAGATTCTGGATCTTGCTTATCGTGTTTTCCTGCGGGTTCTTTGCCCTCAGGTTTGCGAAATAGACTTTGCTTACCGTTTAAATACCTCCCATGAAAATGAATTGAATTAGCATTCCTTTGTCCGCAAAAGTATAATTAAGAAAGGGGTTTTTGCTTTTAGGCATTGCGCTGTCAGGTGAAAAAGAAAAAATGCTGCTCTTCTGTTTAACATTCTATCCCCCAACCAAAAATCAGGAAAATAAGGTGGCTATCAATTGAGTTCTCAGATTCCTGATGAATCTTGCCTGCTTTAAAAATAAGTTTCAAAATATACTTTATCTTACGGCTTTCCCGTAAATTTCCGATATTTTCAGAGGCTGATTAAAAAAAGAGAATGGGCAGCGAGTGCCCGCAGATTTCTATGCTTTCGAGATTAGAGCTCTTCGAGCGAGGAATCCCACTCCGGGTCTTCTTCAGCCAGTTTTGCGTTGATCTCTTCAACTTTTTTACGGTATTCTTCTGCAGTTTCGGAGTCATCCATTCCTTCAAGGAGATTTGCGTAGTTGTTGAAAAGCATAAAACTCCTTTTCAGGGAACCAAGGTCTTCAGGAGTGGATTTTGCCAAGCGTTCGTTAAGGTCAAAGGCTTTTTCAAAGCACTCTTTTCCTTTTTCCTGTTGATCCATAACCGAATATCCGATCCCGAGATTATTCAGAGCTCCAAACATATGATGGAGGTACAAAGAGTTTTCAGGATCTTTTTCAGACAGGATTTTGAGGTTTTTGTATGCATATTCGTATTCCGGAATTGTTTCTTCCAGTTTATCGACATCCCTATATATGTCCCCGATTTGTTCGGCAAAACTGGCAAGCATCTTTTGAAGCCCCAGGTTCATCGGATAGGTTTCATATAATTTTTCAACGGTTTTGAGGGCAAGTTCATAGTATTTTCTGGCAACGCTTGAGTCTTTCTCTTCGGACTCCAGTTTTTCAAGGAGGGACATTCCTAATAAGAATGCTTTCCCTGATGTAAGGATTGTGAGTTCCGGGTCCTCAAACTGTTCAGCAATTATTTGATCAAATCTTTCAAGTGCCTGCCTGTGATATTCCACTGCTTTTTCCTCGTCCCCAAGTTCGGAATGCAGCACTCCAAGTTCAAAGTATGTAGTTTCCATATCCAGATAAAGTTCATGTTCATGTTCCAGATCGTGATCATGCTCCAGATCGTGATCATGCTCCAGATCGTGATCATGTTCCAGATCGTAATCATGGTCATGATCATGTTCCATCTCATGGCTGCTTTCCGGAGGCATCAGTTCAAGGAGCTGTTTCTGGACTTCCAGGACCCTTTCATACACCCTGAGTGCTTTTCCGAATTCTCGATTGTTTTTGAACAGCAGTCCTAGAGTGGTCAGTGATTCGAGCAGTCCCTCATGGAAAAACTCGTTTTCAGGATCTGATTCAAAGGCTTCTTGAAATACAGGGAGAGCCCTTTCATGGTACTGAACTGCAGTTTCAGGTTCCTCTTCTGCATAGAGATTTCCTATCTGGTTCCAGGTATCAGCCTTATTAGCTTCTAACATGAGTTTATCGGCATCCGTGGGGTGAAGGTTTTCGTAGATTTCGATTTCCTTCTCATAATAAGCCTTTGCCTTTTCAAGTCCCTCTTCTTCCGCAAAAAGGTCCCCAAGCTCCCGGTAGACATCGGAAAGCTTCAGGGAATATTCAGGGTTTTCAGGTTCTTTTTGCAGCAGGTTTTCATAGACCTGTAATTCGTCCTTATAGCAGGTTTCTGCACTTTCAAGGTCTCCAATATCCGAAAACAGCTCTGCAAGTTCCTCTAAAGAACTGGCAAGGTTTTTATCGTCTCCAAACAGGTCCGGGTATTTATCCATCAGTCCCCGGAAAATTTCCCTTGCTTTCGTATAGTAGTCCCTGGATTTTGTGGTATATTCCGTGTCTGAAAATATTAAGCCTGAATCCTTGTACATATCTGCAAGAACCATAAAAAACGGAATGTTTTTGGAAAATGGAGTGTTTTCAGAAACTTCAATATTTTCAGAAACCGGGATATTTTCAGGCTTATTTTCTATCTCGCTTTCCAGCAGGCCCAATGCTTTTTTATAGCACTCCTCTGCCTTTTCGAGATTTTCCAGGTCCGAATACATATCGGCAAGATAACGGTATGCGTAGCTCAGGTAAACTTTGGTTTCAGTATTTTCAGGGTCTTTTTTGAGGACTTTTCCGTAAATCTCTATTGCCCGGTCATAAACATGCTTCGCCTCTTCTAAATATCCCTTTTCCTCGCAGAGACTTCCAAAGTTCATAAGCGAATCATCAAGGCTGCTGAGGTGTTCGAACATTTCAGTTTCACTTTTGATAAGTTTCTCAATGACATCGAATTTTTTATCAAAAAGTGGTGCTGCGTCTTCGATTAATTCTCCTACTTCAAAACAGAGCCCTATGTGTTCGATCGTTTCCAGGAACTTTTCCAGGTACCCTGGATTTTCGGGATCGGATTCCAATAAATTCTCAAAGCCCAGGACCGCTTTTTCAAATATCCCTTTCATTTGAGAGATGTATTCTTTTGATTTTTCGGGATCTTCAAGCGCCGAAAGGACATCTCCAATGCTTCCAATAGTTTCTCCTATAAAAGACCGGTAATCTTCCCTTTCCGGCTCTTTCGAAAAAAGCTCCCAGCTAATCTCCAGTGCCTTTCCTAAAAGTACAAGCGACTCTTCGAGTTCATCAATTCTGTATTTTGCAAAACCTTTAAAAAACAGGAGGTTGTATGAGATCTCTGGATCCTTTACTTCTTCTGCGATTTTTTCGGCCTTATCAAGGCTTTCAAAGGCCTTTTTATATCGCTCTTTATCGATTTCGTCGGCTGCTTTCTTCAATAAGCGAAAAGCAGAATCATGTAGCTTCCTTGACATAGAAATAGCATAGGTTTTTTCATATAATAATTGTAGGTCCGGGAAGTTTCAATGTAAACTACCCCCTGCTTCTATTGGGGTCGAGGAAGGGAGATTTCCCGCCTAAAGTTAAGGTTAGAACTTCTGTAAATGCTTCTTTCTAATTTGATTTACGTGAGCAATTTTGTAATTTCGGTAAGTTTTCATGCAGCACGCCGAAGCTATGAAAATTTAAAAAATTTCTCTGAATCTTTCCATTTCAAGCCGTTTCAGCCCTATTTCTGTCTTTTTTGACTGGAATGCAAGTTTGTTAGTTAACCTGTGATAGCTCTCCAGCCGCTCTTCAGGAATAAACCCATCCCTTACAGCCTTCAGGACAGCACAACCCGGTTCTTTCTCATCGTCTTTTCGGATATTCACTGTCTTCTGAACGACTTCCCCAAGAAAAGCGTTGATAATTGTGGATTTTCCGATCCTTGAAGAACCTACGAGTACAACCGTTCCCCCAGGATTAAGATATGGGCTGAGGATATCAAGCCCTATTTTTTAGAGAGCACTTAAGGGAATTATCGACACGTTCCCTGCAATGACCAAAATTATTTCTACCAACCGGTTGGGTTATCTTCAAGGTCAATTTTGTTAAGTAAAATCACAGAGCTTGCCCCGGAAGAATATACAATAGCAAGATACCTTTCTAGCCTTCGAAGGTTGAGGTCCTTCCCCACAGAAGTAACGATAAAGATGGTATCGAGATTTGCAGCAATTACCTGCTCCCCGCCCCCGCCTCCTGCTGCACCTCTTGAAAGGCAGGTTCTTCGGGGCAGGATATTCACAACCATGCGTGAACCAGTCTCAGGCTGGTCAAACAAAACGACAAAATCCCCTACAACCGGCTGCTTGCCTCTATTTCAAACCCTTTTTATAGAAATAAAGAGAAGTATTGGAAAGAGTAAGAATGAATGAGAATAATAAAGAAAACGAAAAAGAAGATCCAATAGGCTCCGGGATCGCATTTGGCATGTTATTTGGTGTGATAATTGGCATTCTGATAGACAATATAGGCCTGGGAATTGCTCTCGGACCTGCACTTGGAATAGTTTTAGGGGTAGCTTTTGGAAAAAAAGAAAGGAAAGAGGACGTGAAAAATCAAATTGCGTGCGGCCACCCCAACCTAAAGGATGGGGTATGCTGATGGGCCGCCCGCCCGGTTATTCTGGTACTTAGAAATCGTCAATTTTCCGTTGCCTAGACTTTAATCTATATGATTGAACCTCTGTTTTCGGTTTTCCCTGCGACTCCTTAATGTAGTGCTTGATTGTGTCAGCGGTTACATTTCCAACGGATCGATAGAATTTACCACTTGACCATAGACTTCCACCCCAATATCGTGTTCTCAGTTCAGGATGAAGCTTGAACAATCTGTAAGAACTACCTCCTTTCAAGTATTGAACCACCTCTGATAGAGAGGTGCTTGGGTGGAATTCCAGGAACAGGTGAACATGATTATCTACAACTTCCAGAGCATGGATTTTGTAGCCTTTCTCTGTGCAAATATTGTGGAATATAGACTCGCAATCCTTTTTAACTCGTTTATTGTAGAATATCTTGTATCGATACTTAGGCACCAACACGATGTGGTAGGTAATCTGACCATAGCCATGGCTAAAACTGCGCAATTCCAACGCTTATCACATCCTAGCCATAGGTAGCTGGAACCACCTGTGGCTATGGTGTCAAAAAACCTCATTTTACAAAAAAACGATGATTGATACAGTTTAAGCGAATACAAAACAGCCAGCGAGGGTTCACTTCATCCCCGACCTGAAGGTCAGGGTATTCGTGACCCTCTGCACTCCCATAGTAATAAATAGTAATGTAATTTCATGCCAAACTGATCCCAAAACTCAAAAACTACTTCCTTGAATCCTGTTTTGAAAGGAACAATCCAAATTCAACATTAATAAATAATGATAAACAGTATTCATATGGTGATAATATGAAAGTTAAATACGCAACGCCACAATTAAAGAACTTAAATCTAAAGGTGCCAAAATCACTATGAAACCCATACCAATAACAGTTGGGACCATTACTTTCTTAGAAGACCCAAATGGAGTCAAAATAGCGCTAATTCAACACCACTAATCCATTTTTCTTCAATTCAAACACAGATAATGGTGCTTTTTTTATTAAAGAGGAAAGCCATTCCGATGAAATCTGGAAGTCCCGAAAAATATGATTATGGATATATTAGGAATGGAACAGCAAATGTATTCATGGCGGTGGAATTCAAAGCAGGAAAAAGGGTGACTCAGGTAACCAAAGATCAACTGGAAATATACGAGAAAAATTACTGATGAGAAAATGTCTAAATATCAATGCACCCTAATTAAGTTGCCATGACACCAGTATAATCAGTTGGAAACATCAGTATGTGGAGATAGAAACATGTTGGAAAGCAGAATTATAGCCGCACACTCTGATGACAATTATGTAGAAAGGACGCGCTTTGAAGGCGAGATACTTTCGGACATCGATATCGTAAGGATAGAATTTGAATCGATACAGTTTATACAATGTCAGTTCAGCAAATGTGATTTTTCAAAAGCCAGCTTTTACAATTCGGTGTTTGAGAATTGTAATTTTGCGAATTGCATTTTTATGGAAAGCTACTGGAAAGGCTCCAAAATTTTAACGTGCAAGGGTGATGGCAGTAACTTCAGCAAGAGCCAAATAAAAGAAACCTCTTTAGAGGACGGTTCCTTTCGATATGCAGATTTTTCAAGTTCCGTATTGGAGAACTGCACCATTCGTGACTGCAATTTTACGGAAGCCTTCTTATCCGAGATTCGGTTAAAGAAGCCCACACTGAAAGCGGTAAATTTCACAGGAGCTGATTTTTTTAAAACCTTACTCGAAGACATCGACATATCGGATTGTATCATTGATGGAATAACAGTATCCGATACACGCAATGAACTCAGAGGGGCTATAGTCAATGCCGGGCAAGCAATAGAACTTGCTGCGCGGATTCTGGGAATCAGAATTGTGTAAAGCATTGACTCGCTCACATAAATCAGAGGAGAAATGAATGGATCTTTCCAATGTCTGCCAGGGAAAGCAATGCTTTTATATATCGTTTTAACAGGTCCCATAAAAGGTTCTTTTTGATTTTCTACCGTTACGGTTGCCAGTTGTACAAACTTCTTGATTGTGCTCTGCATGGGAACATTTACTATCGAAAATAGTTCTGTTATCTTAGCACCTATCTGAAAAGTGGTCACCTACTGTAACTTTTACAATATGCAATATGTAAAATCGAAATGGATACTCTGATATTATAATCGAAATGGATACTCTGATATTATAATCGAAATGGATACTCTGATATTATAATCGAAATGGATACTCTGATATTATAATCGAAATGGATACTCTGATATTATAGGCTTATTGTGACTTTTCAACATGCATTACTGACTTTTCGGATAGGTTCATATTTTTTTCCTGAGAACTACTTGGAAACTAACTAATAGTTATAAATTAACCAATAATTATAAACCAATCAATAGTTATAAACTAACCAATAGTTATAAACTAACCAATAGTTATAAACTAACCAATAGTTATAAACTAACCAATAGTTATAAATTAACCAGTGGTTATTTAATCACCAATAGTTACAAATGAACTTAGAGTACACAATAAATGGAGTAAATAAAATGGAAATAGAATCCTTGAAATTAGTCTATTTTTCACCTACCGGAACAACAAAAACGGTTGTTCAGGGCATTGCACATGGTATTAATCCAGGCACCACGGAATTAATTGACATTACCAGACCGGATGCAAGAAAACAACCGTTAATGACCTCGGAAAATGAACTGCTTGTACTTGGAGTTCCCGTTTATATGGGGAGAGTGCCGGCATTATTAAATGAATGGCTGAATTCAATTCAAGCTCATAATACACCGACGGTTTGTGTTGTGGTTTATGGCAATAGGGAATATGACGATGCATTACTCGAACTAAAAAATATTGTAACGAAATGTGGGTGTATTCCCATTGCCTGTGCAGGATATATCGGGGAACACTCATTCTCAAATTCCGAGATGCCAACAGCCGAGGGACGTCCCGATGAGGATGATTTACTCCATGCAGAAGAATTTGGACGGAAAATACGTGAAAAACTGCAATCTGTTTCAGCAATTTCTCAGATCTCTGATGTGCAGGTGCCTGGCACTTACCCTTATAGAAGAGATACAAAACTATGGATTGTTGATTTTATCGCAGTCAATGATGAGTGTACACAGTGTGGGACCTGTGCGGAGCTGTGTCCTACTGGGGCTATCGATCCAGAAAATAGCAATTTGATTGATACGGGAAAATGCATCACGTGTTGTGCATGTATCAAGAACTGTCCTCAAAACGCCAGATCGATGAAACCCGGGCTGGTCAAAGACGCATCAGTGCGTCTCCATACGCTCTATAGCCAAAGAAAGGAGCCTGAATGTTTTATTTAATGAATATATCCCAAATAGATCCCGAATATATCCAGAATATATCCCGATTGGTAAAAGTGGAAAATTGGAATACATTCATTTCTTGAATCACATAACTAACAATCATAATGTAAATGTGGGCTTGTGAATATGGATCAGGTGGAGTGGAACTATGGGAATCGCCGATAGAAGACAACGAGAAAAAGAACAGCGAAAGATCGAGATCATCGAGGCAGCCGAACGTCTCTTTTTTACTCGAAGTTATGAAGATGTTTCCATGGAAGACATCGCCCGCGAGGTCGAACTGAATAAGGCTACCATTTATCTATATTTTAAAAATAAGGAGACACTTTTCGCAACTATTGTACTCCGTGGTATCCAGATCCTTAAAAAAAAATACACGGAATGCATGGAGAAACAGGTTCCAGGTATTGTCAAGGTAGCCCTGATGGGCCAGGTTTATTACCAGTTTTCACAGGAATACCCCGATTATCTCCGAATTATCCATTTTTACGGTTCTGAGCGTTTTTCCAGAGAGAACCCGTGTACCGCAGAGATTGGAAAGGGATATGGTACCTGCCGTCTGATCCTGCGGGATGCGATCCGGGAGGGTATCGATGACGGTACAATCCGGGCCGATCTCGATCCGTTCCTGACCTCGATGTACCTTATGATCTCCTTCATGGGTATCCTGTCAATGGAAAATAAATGGAAACTGGTGATCGAGGCGGAAGGATTCAGCTACGAACAGTTTGCCAGTGAGTTTTTCCGGTTCATTACTCCTGCTATCTCTTCCGGGGAGGAATCTCACAAAATGGATGTCAAAGATTTCGCATCATTTGGATTCTTTTTAACCGAGCCTGTGGCACCTGAGAAGAAAAAGAGAGAAAAATCTTAAATTTTTTAGAATTCGAGGTTGAATTTTTTCACCTCTGTAACATTTTATATTCTTGATTCCCACCTGTTCCATACGAGACAGGCGAATTCAGCCCGAGATCATAAAAGTACACCAATAAAAGTATACCAATAAAAGTATACCAATAAAAGTATACCAATAAAAGTATACCAATAAAATTATCCGGAGGTGGAGCGGTTCTCTCTACAAATGCCTCCTAAACAAAAAAGAAAGAAGAATAGAAAAAGGTCACAGCAGGATGAATAAAACTCTGAATCAAATATGAATCCGTTTTAAACTTCCATCCCTTCTTCTTTGAGGAAATGGTCGATCAGTTTTCGGGAAATGCTGATCTTTCCGGGCAGAGCAGGCAAATCTTCTACCGAAAACCATTTTGCATCCTCAATTTCAAACCCGTCAGGCCGGATGTCCCCGGAATCATATTCTGCGGTAAAGCCGATCATGAGGGAGTTCGGAAAAGGCCAGGCCTGCGTTCCGAAGTAAGTTATGTTTTTTACTTTGAGCCCGACTTCCTCCCAGACTTCTCTTGCAACTGCCGTCTCGGCCGTTTCTCCGGGCTCGACAAAACCGGCTATCAGGCTGTACACACCGGGAGGGAAATTCGGGGACCTTGCAAGCAAAACCTCATGACCCTTTCTGATAAGCACGATTATAGCAGGCGAAATCCTGGGATAGAAAAGTTCTCCGCAGGAGGGGCATTCTTTTCCTCTTTCTCCGGGTTTCTGCACGGTCTTTGTTCCGCAGCGGCTGCAGAACTGGTTTGTCCGGTCCCATTCCACTACCTGCACTGCCTTATTCACAAGTTCAAAGCACCCTTCACTGATCTCCGAATGTGCCTTTCTGAGGTCGACAAATTCCATCCCCTCCGGAGCCTTCGCATCTGCAGGCAGCTCCACAGAGTAGCAGTGTGTCCCCTCAAGCATACCAAGGTACTGTTCCCTTACTGCAGGAAGCCCGAACTCCCCAAAGTCCAGGAGCTTTGGAATAGCTCCGGGGTTTTTTCTGACTTTCAGAAGAATGTCACGGCCCCGGAAAATGAACCAGAGAGCCTTTTCGGTCCTTCCGGCTGGTGGTTCTACGCCTAAGATGAATTTCGGGTAAGTGGGATTTTCCCTGTTTGTAGGGGTCATAATGCTCATCTATTGGGTTTTGTTCTATATATGATTACAGGAGTTTCCCTCTGACTACCATCAATTCCTCAAAAGAAACCTTTTTTCTCCCCACAACATCGACCTCAAACCCCAGTTTCCCCATCTTCTCCTTCACTGCTTCCATCCCGGTAATCGAAGAGATCAACACCAGAATTTTTCCTCGGGGTTTCAGGTAGTTCCTGACTTCATCTAAAAAACGGTCAAGGGTTTCCCGCCCGCTGGCTCCGCCGTCAAAAGCATAATTTAACCAGCCTGGGATTTTTTCTTCTTTGGAAGTAGGGAGGTAGGGCGGGTTAAAGATGATGAGGTCAAAAGAGGTTTTCTGGCTTTCCGGCTTCAGGCCTCTGAAAAGGTCTGTGAGGATGACCTCAACCCCATTTACTTTTGCACAGCGGGCAGCATGCGGGTTGATCTCGGTTGCAAATACGCGGACACCCGTCACATTTGCCCTTAGCACGGCAGATACAAAACCCGAGCCTGCCCCGATTTCCAGGATACGCATACCTGGCTCTGCTTCATCAAGGACCGCGTCAGCAAGCAGGAAGGAGTCTTCTGCAGGCTCGTAGACAAGGTCTGTGGCTCCGAGTTTGACCCGGGTGTTTTTGTATTGTATTTCAACCATGGATTATCTGGATTTGAGGTCAAAAATCATGTTTGCAATGCTTGCAAGCTCTTCAGGAGTAAGGTTTTCAGCCCTTTTGTTCATGAAATTTTCAGGGAGCTGGCTTACAACCTCTTTGACTTCCGGGATTTTGAGCACATGATTTGTGTTCAGGATCGAATTCCTCAATTTTTTTCGGCGCTGGCTGAAGACTGCAGCCACAAATTCAAGAAAGAAAGCTTCGTCGCGGACTTCGAATGGAGCCGGGCGGGGAATCAGCTTGACAACTGCAGAATCTACTTCAGGTGCTGGCTGAAAGACGCCTTTTGGAACTTTCATGAGGATGGAAGCATCGGCAAAGTAATATGTATCGACCGTAAGGCGGGAGTAGTCCTTGCAGTCCGGAGGAGAGACCATGCGGGCTGCGAACTCGTACTGGTACATAAGAATCCCAAGTTTGAATTTGCGGCGCAGGAGCTTGAAGGTGATTTCCGAGGAGATGGAATAGGGGAGGTTTGAAACAACCCTGTCAAACTCTGGAAACTCGACTTTCAGGGCATCACCTGCGATAATCTCCACATTTTCTGCTTTATCGAAACGGTCATGCAGGACTGAAACAAGGGCAGGGTCAAGCTCGACTGCAATTACCTTTTTTGCTCGCCTTGCAAGCCGTTCGGTAAGGTTTCCTATTCCTGCCCCGATTTCAAGAACCGTATCCTGCGGGCTTAGTTCAGCAGCAGCAACTATTCGGTCCAGGTAACCGATATCAATAAGGAAGTGCTGGTCAAAGGTGCCTCCTTTTATGTTGTACTTTTTGAGAATGGAACGAACCAGGGCTGAAACCTCCTGAGTAGATTAAGTGTTTTTAATAGATAATATTTGGATAAATTCTCAAAAACTGAACCTTCAGAAGTCCTATACCAGAAAAGGGGTTAAAAAAAGAAAGGAAATATTTCACCGATCGCTCGAGCCCTGGCGGCGAGGAGGGACGGTGAAAAGCCTGTACTTAATGAAATCATCCTTGAGTTCTTCTATAATCCTGTGGGAAATGACTTTAACAGGGTCATGAAGACTCGGGATTCTCTCGCGGATATCCTGAAAGCTCTTAAAGTCCCCTTTCTTATGTTCATCAATGATAGACCACATGAGTTTTTTTCCTATCCCGGGAAGGAGTTCAAGCATATGCAAGCGGGTTGTAATGGAATGGGCTTCGTTGAAGAACTTTACGAACCTCTCTTCTTTGTGCCTGACACAGGCTTCAAGGATAAAGGGCAATTCGAGGTTTGCTCCGGTAGTAAGGTCAGAATACCCTATCCTCTGTTTTACGTGGTCTATTTCATTCCTGTCTCCAGGCCCGATGTAGACTCTTGACTGGATTTCAGGAATTACACCGGATTTTGGGACCAGTTCCATAAGAGTAAATTTTTTATCCCCTACAGCCTGCACAAGAGGTTTTTTCTGGAACGTTGACGTGCCGTCAACGGATTTTCCATAGGGAAGATAATCGAGGACCCATACATATTCCTCCCTGTCCTGTGAATTCTCCATGGTTTTTCCGGATGAGCGCGGAGCTCTTTCTGACTGCCTTTCATATTGCGGTTTGCCTGCCGGCCGTCTGCTGCCAGAAGAAGGTCTTTCGGCAGACGACCTGCCAGTATACGGTCTACCTGATTGCGACTTCTCTACTACCATCAGCACCCATCCTATCGATAAATATGAAACCCCATTAAGATCTGATCTTAGAGAACCGGGGAATCCTCTGCTGCTAAATTTTTCAGGTCAGGGTACTCCCTTGATACTTAAAAGTACTCTAACCAGATTTCGGATAATTCCCTCATGAATAACAAGATAAACTGTTATATAGCTTATTCTCTTTACTTTTTAATTATTCCATAGCCACGAATACATAGTCCAGAATTTGATCCAGCTCTTCATTGCTCAGGGTGTACTTTTCTTTCGCATAGATTGACCTGAGTTCATCTCTGGATTGAGGCAGAATGTCTGCTATCCTTATCGCAATAACGGGCTTCATTTTTTCAAGCTCAAGTAACTTATTAACAAGTTCTCTTGCTTTCTCCCCATTAATTTTAGAGAACTGTTCCGCATGATGCAGGGCTTTTCTGAAACTGTATGCAACCTCGAGCCCCTGCTCTCTGCGCTCGTCAGCGATCCCGGAAAGTATATCCTTGACCTCGGCCAATGTCAATAACTCTTCGTTGATGACTTCCTTAACTATCATTGGAATACACTCTTTTGAATTAAAATTTCAGGTAGTTGTATTTCCTTACAGAGCAATCTTTTCTACTGCTTCATTGTGAGCTCTGATTCCTGCAGTTGGCATTTTATGCCTTTCAGTACCCGACATGCGCCCGATAAGCCGGAACTGTTATTGAATAATGAATAACGTTATCCTGAACTATCTCAGCTATATGTAATACAAATGATATATAATTATAGATGTTCCATAATTATAGATGTTCCTTTTCCAGGATAATAGACTAATTTTTAAAAGGGCCGTAAATAAGGTTGTTATTTGCCGGAATTTCTGGTAGAATTTTAAACCTCCGGTTAGAAGCCTGCAGACCTTAAATCCCAGAGTAAAAAGGAAGATTAGGTTGTAAAAACCTAACTGCCTTGCTAGGAATCAGTACTTCTGAGGTTTCAGGTGCTGGGGAAGGGAAAATACTTCCTTCATTGCGTTTCCGTTGCGGACTGCCAGCACATATGAGCGACCGCGCTGCCCGATAACCTTCCCGGTAGAACCCTGAAACTTTGGATTTGGCATACCTTTCTGGATGCTTGGGTCGATGTCAATGTGGACCATCTGCCCTTCTTTGAATTCCTGAATTGCCCTGCTTATAGGGGAAATTCCTCTTTCACGAACCGTCTTCTGTAATTTGTACCTTGTGCAGCGTTTTTCACCGTGGGAATTTGTCATCGCATGTTCCTCCGTTAGAATGCTCGATTAGTTTCTCTCTAATAAAGTTTCTCTTTAATAATTGATTTTCCTCTAAATAAGATGGATGTTATTTAAATGAACCGTTCATTAAGCCACTCTTTCCCTGTGGCCCGACCGGCTAATGAAACTGATTCAGATTGAAATCCAGATTGATTTAGATTAGATCGAGTCAAATTGTTTGGATTGATTCAAACTATTTGGATTGATTCAAACTATTTGGATTGATTCAAACTATTTGGATTGATTCAAACTATTTGGATTGATTCAAACTATTTGGATTGATTTCGTTTATTTAAAGCAGATTCAGATGCCTGGAGCTTAAATTTCGACGTTAACTACATCAAGATCTTCCACAAGCGCCGGGACTCCTAAAAGCCCTGTCAGGCTCGGGTTTGTCCTGCCCTCGTCCCCGGAAATCAGCTCTTTGACGTACAGCCCACCTTCACAGTTTACGGTTATGTGGGCATGACCGTTATCTGTCAGCTCGTCAAGCGTAATGCTGTGCACGTGCCTTTTCCGGACAAGATCTGCCCGCCTGTGAACCACACGCTTTGGAGTCTGCTGAGCGATCTCCGTACCACTCAAAGACTCAAGGCAGGATTTAAGCTTTTCCTCTGAAACAGGCTCTTTAAATGTAACTTTAAGCTTATAAGTTTTATCCGCCTTTGAGCTCTTCAGGATCTCAATCATGCTTTTTTCTACAAAGCGAAGATCCCTTACCTCAACTTTTCCTGCAGCATTCTCATTAATTAAGGCAGTAAGCATTTCAAGGTCAGCCATGCGCTTTACAGGGGATTTTGCTTCTACCACAAAGGGTCTGCCGTTTCCGAGCATCAGGGCATCTATATCTTCCCTTCCCGAACCGTGAAAAGCCGTATCAACAGCCTCAAATGTTTCGATGACGGGACCTTTGATAAGCTCATCTACGGATTCTGGATATTGTTTGCCGGTAAACCCGCAGCTCTCACAGCCTCTACCCTTACATTTCCTGCAGGGCCAGCGGGTCTGCGGGATTCCGCGAACTTTTTTGAGGTAGCGTCCGTAAACATATACTGAACGGACCTGAAGTTCGAAGTTGGTTGTTGCAAGGTCAAGGGTGATCACAATATCCGGGTTTTCAAAATCCACTTCTTTGTCAACCTTTTCTGCAATCCGCTTGCCTACTTCCCGGTTAAGTTCGGTCTTTAACTGCTCGGCATAGGCAGTCCCTGCCTCAGCCCATAACATCTCTTCGTTTTCACTCAGGAGCCCGCTGACCTTTGTCCCCACCAGGAAGGTGGAGTACTCAAGCCCTTCGAGGGCTTTTGCAGCTTTATCTGCCCATTCATCCAGTTTTTTGAACTGGTCAAGGCAGACCCAGCACTGCTCGTCTTCACCCTCGATTCTGAGAGTTTTCCTTGCAAGGGCACTGCAGGGAACAAGTTCCTTTAAGAGAGAATCATCATTTTCACTTTTGTAAATGCGGTCCCCTTCAAGGACAAGGGCGAGTTTCATTGCCTGCCCGCGCTCTCTGTTGCTGAGGCCTGTGGATAATTTTGCAAACTGACGGCCCATGCAGTGGTCACAGACAGGACCTTCGTGCAGAATCTTTTTTGAAATTTCAAGTACATCCATTTGGTTTCACATTCTCTAAGCTCTTTGTTCGGGAAATAGACCCGGGAGGGGATAATTGAAGGTTGGGATTGGAAGATTATATTGATAAATTATATTGAAAGATGGTATTGAAAGATGGTATTGAAAGATGGTATTGAAAGATGGTATTGAAAGATGGTATTGAAAGATTATTATTGGAAGATGATATGAATGTGATGCGCAAATTAGAAGCATGTGCCCTAAAAGATGCATCAGGATAAGTTTCTATTCTGATACAGGGAAGTGGAATATAACTTTTTGGATTAAAACCTGATCCAAAAATCGCAGCTCAGTTCTCAGCCCTGGAGTTTGCCCCCCCTGGAATTTCCCCTCTTTCTGCTTCAACTCTGTCCAGTTCGTTATGGATAAGAGTTATGCAGTGGTTGGAGTGAAGGGAAATTGGACCAACCGAAATAATTTTTGCTCCTGCTTCAAGAAGCTGTTTTTCCTCTTCTTCGGTAACACCGGTGTGATCTCCCAGAATAAAAACAGGGTCCCGGATTTCACCGGCAAGTTCTCTGATATCCTTGCCGTCTTCTCTAAGATATACCAAGTCCCTCCCTTCAAAAGAAGCCAGCAGGGACTTTAAGTCTCCCTTACGTATCCAGACACCAGGTGTGGATCGGGTATCCAGTTCAGTTGCATTTTTCAAAAGGGCCTTATTGATAAGCGAACCACTGCTTCTTTCGTCCGGGTTCAGGTATCTCAGGTGGAGCCCTTCAAACCTGATAATTTTTCCGGGTTCAGGCTCCCCCAGAAGAAGCAGGTGCACGTTTACATCCCTGCGCATTCCAAAAGAGAGGAAAAGGGCAGAGCTTACGCAGCGGCAGAGTATATCCATTCTTCCTGCAGACCCGGGGAGGTCATTTAAAGAGAACTCGCCGCTTGTCATTGCTTTATGCCCTATAATAATGATATCTCGCATGGGGCAGTATATTACGTAAGGGATATAAAAGATGTGTGCATGTTCACAGAAAAACACATAACATAAAGCGTATAAGAAATTGTATCCAATAATTCAAACTAGAATTAAAAACCATAATTCAGATCATAGAAAAAAGAGCATGATAAGGACAGGATATGGATGAAGATACTCGCGATTTCCGACCCCCATGGGGACTATTCAAAGATAAAAAAGATCATCGAAAAAGCCGGGGAATTCGACCTTGTCGTGGTAGTCGGAGACATTACCAATTTCGGGCCCGATGAGAAGGCAGAAGAGCTGGCTGAAATGTTTGATAAGCCCGTGCTTGCAATTCCCGGGAACTGCGACCAGAAGAGTATCCTGAAAGCCCTTGAGAAGTCAAAAGCCATAAACCTGCACGGAAAAGCCGAGCAGATTGGAAAAATCCGGTTTATCGGGCTTGGAGGCTCGAACCCCACTCCTTTTAACACCCCTTTTGAGCTTTCCGAAGAAGAAATCGAAAATGCCCTTGAAGGAATGGTCTGCTCCGCCGAAAACTCAGGTGAATGCGGGACAATAGTACTCCTGACTCACGCACCTCCACATGGAGCAAGGGACGAGCTACCCTTCGGACATGTGGGCAGTAAAGCCATCCAGAAGTTCCTGGACAGGGTTGACCTGATTGTCTGCGGGCACATCCATGAAGCAAAAGGCACTGAAAAGGTTGGAAAAACCGTTGTTGTAAATCCCGGGGAAGCCTGTAAAGGTTCCTGCGCTCTTATAAATATTGAAGAGACCGGAAACAAACCCATTGAGGTTGAATTCGTAGAAGTATAAAGTAAGTTTTAAGTAAGTTTTAGCCAGATTTTAATAAACCAGATCTCAATTAACCAGGTTCGTTCAGGTTTTCGGAGTCATCAGTATACATATATAAAGAGATTTAAAGAGATTTCCGTGGACTCTTAACCTTTTTCCTTTTTAAGGAGTATATTCGTCAGCAAGAACATCCTTACTATAAAAATATATTTTGTTTTACATCTTCATATTGTGTCTTTAACAAATAAGAACTCACTTTAACAACATATAAGAACTCACTTTAACAACATATAGAACTCACTTTAACAACATATAGAACTCACTTTAACAACATATAGAACTCACTTTAACAACATATAGAACTCACTTTAATTACATTATTTTGCTTGTATATGGAAATACAGCCAGAAAAATCTGAGAGGTTGAGCTACGGACGTAATTAGCGAGTTCGGTTTCGATCCGGTTTTTGTGGATTTCCTGACAAAACTTGCCATTGCCTTTTTGATAGGGATCATGGTAGGTGTAGAAAGGGAGCACAGAGGCCTTGAATATGAAATTTTTGCTGGTGTCAGGAGTTACAGCATAACCTGCATAACAGGAATGCTCGTTGCTCTTGTGAGTGGACCAGCAGGCATAGGCTTCGTTTACGTAGCTACGCTTTTCTTTGCAGCTATCTGTTCCATAATTACCTATTCCAAGATATTTCTCTATAAGCGGATAGGGGTTACAAGTCCTATTACTCTCTTTTTCATTTTCGTGATGGGTGTCCTTGTTGGCTATGACTACGGCCTGTTTGCTATTGTCTCTTCAATAGTTGTATCTTTCCTCCTGATTCAGAAGCAGCCCCTTCACCAGTTTGCAGGAAACCTGACAAAAGAAGAGCTTTACAATGCCATACAGTTTCTGGCTGTCGCTTTCATACTTTATCCGGTGATGCCGGAAAAACAGTTCTTCGGGCTTGTAAACCTCAGGTCTGCAATTCTGATTGTGATTCTTGTTTCCCTTATCAGTTTTTCAAGCTATGTTCTCCTGAGAAAGTTCGGGACAAAACGCGGCATGTGCTATTCAGGCTTTCTCGGGGGCTTTATAAATAGTGAAGCTACTACAGGAGCACTTGCAGGGCTCTCAAAAAAAGCAGAGGCGATGGACGATCCTGTACTTACAGGAATTCTGCTCTGCAATATTTCCATGCTCATTCGAAACCTTATATTAGCCTTTATAGTTGACCCTACAGGCCAAACAACTCTGTTTATGCTTCCTTCTCAGCTTGTACTTATCGCCGTTTCCATAGCAATAGTTATCAGGCACAGTAAGAAATTCTGCTCTGTAGGCGGGGGCGAGCTTAAGATTCAATCTCCTTTCTCGCTCAATCAGGCGTTTAAATTCGGCATTGCTTTTACCCTGATTCTCATCATAGGAAACTTTGCCTATGACATTGCAGGAACTGCCGGAATATACATAACTGCCTTAGGGGCTATTTTCAGCAGCTCCGGAGTGATAGTCTCTGTAACTCTCCTTGCCGTAAGCGGAAATATCTCCTACGAAGTCGCAGCAAATACTGCAGTGCTTGCAAGCCTTGTAAGTACTGTAAATAAAATTCTGCTTTCAAAAATTTCAGGTTCTGCAAGCCTCTTCTCCCTGGCAAAAAACACATTCGGAATCATTGCAGTAACCGGAACTGTTGCTTTAATTTTATGGAACAGCCTGTAAAAAAAAGCGAGATGAAAGAATACTTCGGGTATGAAGACACAGTCATCTAAAATACGGATCATGTTTTTGCACAAGTCTAAAATATCTTTATATGCAAGCAAAGCACTTAAATTTATTAAGAATTTTACTTTGGAAAAAAGATACTATAAAAGAAAAGTACAAAAATATATTTATATGTACTTAAAGATACAGGATGAATTAAATGTTTGAAAAAAGAATAAAAGTCCATTAAAGTAAGGACTTAAGATTAAATAACATTAACAATTATATGAACAAGAACAGACAATTATATTCGTAAACTTTAGACATTTTAAAGTCAAAGCATCAAAAAACGATTTGAAACTTAGAATTATTTCTGCAGAGTTTCTAATTCCATAACCAAAAATGATTGTGGGGAATAATATGAAAATAAAAATATTTGTTCTGCTTCTAGTTTTAAGTGTAGTTTTGTTCTCGGGATGCACTGGAAATGAACAGCCCTCCCCGGAAGAAAACGCTACACCTGAAGAAACAGTAACCCCGGAAGAAATTGCAACTCCGGCAGAGACGGAAACACCGGCAGAGACGGAAACTTCGGAAGAAGTTGAAACCCCGGTAGTAACGGAGACAGAGGAAGAAGATGTAATGCCGGAAGAAAATGAGACCGAAGAAGGGCCGGCAATTAACACATCCAGTATAAGGAAAACTCCCTATACTATAAGGCTGGACAACTATAGAGCATATCCCTCAAGCCTTGATATCAAACAAGGAGAAACAGTCGCCTGGATTAACTATCAGGACAGCCCGAGGAGAGTCTTTACCCTTACAAGTGAAGAAGGTCTCTTTGAGAACACAGGCCTTGTGTACAGGCGTTCCTTTGTCTATACCTTCAATGAAACCGGGACTTACAACTTCACCGTTATCGGGCAGTCCAGAATGGATGTCAATATAACTGTGAACAAGCCCTGAAGAAGTTTTTTGAAGAAGTATTTAAAAGGAACTGATGAATAAAATACCTCAAAAGGTATATACGGCTTTATCTGGAAGGCAGCAAAACTTTCCAGTAAATTTACTTTTTTTCGATTCTAAACTTTGCCACTCGTTTCCATTTCTGATTACTTCCTACATCCGTGTCCTGAATAAACAGGGCTTATAGGCAAAAGTCAGCTAATAAGCCATTAACTGTGCTTCCAGAAATTAGTTTTTCAGAGTAAAACAACAAAATCGATTACAAACAAACTATTTTTTAAAATAAAGCTTATTATAAGAAAGTGTTATTATCAATATGGCTTATATTAAATTTGGGGTGTAAAATAAAACTTACACAGGGAGGAAGTAATGGTAATAAAAAAGCTCATTCTGCTCTTTGTAGTTCTGTCAGTGTTAGTGTTTGGCTACCTTAACTGGTGGGGAGGAGATCAGGAGCAAGAAGAAGCTGTGAGGGATTCCGGCGGGTCAGGCGGCGGCACTCCAGAAGGAACACAGCTGCCTGTAGAGGTGCAGACGCCAGAAGAGACAATAACGTCAGAAGAAATGGAAACACTGGTGGAAACGGAAACATTCGAGGAAGCGGAGACACCGCAAGAAACAGAAGCTGCTGAAGAGGAAAGAACACCTGGCGAAACATTAACTCCGGGTACAGGGGACGGAATTGAAGAGGAGCAAACCGAATACATGACTGGCGAAGAGGGAGAAGCCGGAATAATTCAGCCTGCGGAAAACGAGTCACAAACGTACCTTGTAAGGCTTAAGAATTATCTTTTTATTCCTTCCGAGCTGGAGGTAAATGTAGGGGACTCGGTTGTATGGAGAAATTTCGATGAATCCGGTGTTTTTACTCTGAGTAGCAAGGAAGGGCTTTTTGAGGATGAAAGACTCGGATATGGAAATACCCTGAACTACACATTCACTGAAAACGGAAGCTACAGCTTCAGTGCAAACGGGTATCCGAACATGCAGATGACCATCACGGTAAAATAATATCACAAAGTATAGCAATTTTAGATGATCTGTAGAACTATAGTGGAAGGGACAACAAAGATTTCAGTTCCGATCCCGCCTCCAGATGCAAATTTCCCTCCCTCGGCTGCGCCGGTGTTCTATAACCCGGAGATGGAGCTGAACCGTGATATCAATGTTGCAGCAACTGCAGCATTTGTGGAGAGGCTTCTTTCGAGAAAAAACATACAGAGAGAGGAGATCCGCTACGTAGATGCCTTTTCTGCATCAGGAATCCGGGGGCTCAGGATCGCAGGGGAGGTTGGAATACATGCGACTATGAATGACTGGAGCCCTGAAGCCTTTGAACTGATAAAGGAAAATATAAAAATTAACGGGCTTGAGGAAAAAACTCAGGCTACACGCAAGAACGCAAATGTCCTGCTTCATGAGCAGAAATTCCATATCGTGGATGTTGACCCATTCGGGACTCCTGCGCCTTACCTTGATGCAACCGCAACTTCGGCGCAGAGCATGCTTTCAGTTACTGCAACGGATACTGCCCCCCTCTGTGGAGCTCACCTGAACTCGGGAATCAGAAAGTATGCAGCCGTACCCCTTAACACAGAATATCACAGCGAGATGGGCTTAAGGGTCCTGCTAGGAGCCTGCGCAAGAGAACTTGCAAAACATGAAAAAGGGATGTTGCCCCTACTTTCCCATGTCACGCGGCATTATGTCCGCAGTTACCTTGAAGTTCTTCCCGGGGCTAAACATGTTGACAGGACCCTGAAATCCATGGGGTTCAGTATTCATTGCCCCAGATGTGGGTTCAGAGGACCTGTATATGGGCTTGCCGTCCATATTGACCGGGAATGCCCTGCCTGTGGAGCCCTGATAAAGATTGCAGGACCTTTGTGGCTTGGGCCTTTTAGAGAGCCTGAATTCTGCAATGAGGTAATTTCTGAGCTTGAAACGCGTCCCCTAAACACGAAAGATAAAGCAAAAAAAATAATTACATTCTGCAGGGACGAAATCAACATTCCCATGTTCTATGACCAGCACGTAATCTGCAAGGAACTCAGGGCTTCTGCAACAGGTATTGAGATTCTGATAGAGGCCCTTAAAGCCAGCGGGTTTGAAGCTTCAAGGACTCATTTCAGCGGGACCTCATTCAGAACAGATGCTCCCGTAGCTGAAATAAAGAAAATAATTCTGGCGCTTTCAGGATGAAGAGAATATTCCTATGGAAACCAGAGGTAGAAAACTGTTCAGATATTATATAAACTATTAAAGAATAATAAACGCCTGAGCTCAGATTCGGAAATAATCCGCAATAAAAACTCAATGTGATATCATGTCCGACGAAGATGCAGAAAAGTTGTTTTTGCAGGAAAAACCCACTCTTGCACTGCTATTTATAGGTTTGATGGGAAAAACCTATGCCTCGATTATTTCAAAAGAGATAGACTCAACATTTGCCCATACTACGAGAATCCTTTCGAAAATGAAACAGTCCGGACTTATAAGATTCACATTTGAAGGACGGATAAAATTTGTTGAACTTACGGAATACGGAAAGGAAGTAGAAAATGCCCTTAAAGAGTTCCGGAATATAATTGCAGATGGGTATCCTTCAAGAGAAGGAAGCCTGAAAACAGGAGAAAATGGGCCAGGGAAAAAAGACAGAGACAGTGAAGAAACGGAAGGTAAAGAGGTCGAAGAACAGGAAGAAGAAACCGAACGTGAGATGAAAAAAGAGCTTGACCTTCTAAGTGTTGAAATCCTTGAAAAAGTCCGGAATCTCAGAAATAAAATAGAGAGTATCCACAGAGAAGCAGTTGAGAAAGGGCAGAGTAAGGAAATGATTTCTAGAAAACTTGGCCCTTACAGCCGGGATGTCAAAAAACTGCATAGCCAGATTGAAATGGCTGAAACACCTGTTGACGAAACAGTAGTTTCAGCTCTGGAAGAAACCGAAAAGCTCCTTGAATCTTACCTGAAGAGCCCGAAACCGGAAAATACTTAATACGGCAGGCACAGGTAGAAAAAGAATAAAGTGGCAGGAAGAAAATGAAAAAAGTTGTAACCCTCCAGCATATTTATGGAAAAAACCGGGAAAGAATGACTGAACTCCTGAAAGGCCTGGTTGAGAACGAATTGAAAGACCTCGAGGTAAAGGTCGAGGTTTCTATTACCCCGGAAAACTGGGCAGAGTTTTCCCTTGAGGGAGAAGATGATGAGGTGTCAGCAAATCTCCTGACATCCAGATACGGAAGCCCTGCAGAAAAAGCCGTGCCCGGAAAGGTGTACCTGGGTTTCCTTCAGGCTTTTACAGAAGACGCTTTTATGGTTAACATAGGCATTCCTGTGCGCGTTGAAACTGAGGAACTTAAAGCCCTGGGCAGTGGAAAGCCAAAGCAGCTTGCATCAAGATTCGGCCTGATCCCTCATCTGCCAGTTGAAGTTGAGGTATTTGAGGCAAACAAAAAAATAAAAGCCCGCTTCACCAAAAAACAGCTTGACCTCTGGTGGGGCTGGAAAAAAGCAAGCACTGATAGAGTTGTCGTTAATGCTGCTACCCGCTCGGAAATTAAAAACGCAATAAAAAGGACTGGGCATGGCAGGGATATTTACGAAATCGAGCGCCTTGGGCTGCTTGAGCATGCAGTCGTGTGCCGCGAAAAAACAGATGGACCCGGAATCGTGTCAGCAATAGGGCCTCGCCTGAAATCCGAAATGGGAGTCGTAATAGGAGATTCTCGTTAATATTTATGTAAAACTGTGAATTTAAAAAAATAATTCATATTGTAATTTCAAAAAGACAGCGCATGTGCCCGGTCCCATAACACTCGGTTTCCAGGACGCCGCACTCTTTACCCAGTTTTTCTTTAAGGATTCCTTCAAGGATGCCTTCTCTGAAGGCACAGAAGGGTTTACCTATTGCCGGCATGACCCTGGCCTTGAAGTCATCTTCAACCTGAAGAGCAAGAGAATCCCCCATGAGCACCGAGACCCGGCAGTCTCCATGAAATTCCATAAAACCTGCAATCTCATTAAACAGGTCTTCAGAAGTACTTGATTCAAAATTAACAGAGAGATGCTTCCCGATATCAATTCCAATCATCCTGACAACAGGGGCATTATCAAGCCCGTATGCTTCAAAACCAAATAGTATCGCATGAAAGAGGGCTTCCATAAAGTGGAACTTGTCGTTTCCATTTGCAGCAATGTTTTCCAGCAGGCTCCTGTAATGCCCGATAAAAGGCTCAAGAGAGCAGCCCAGATATTGGGAATTCAGGGAATAAATCTTCTTGCGTCGGTCTTCAGGGTCAGAAATTTCTTCAACAAGCTTGCATGATCTAAGATTATTAAGATGAACTGAAATGGTTGATTTGGCTTTTGCCGTATATTTTACAATTTCGTCAAACGCTTTTGGCTCTTCCCTGAGCAAATTCAAGATCTGGAGTTTAACAGGGCTGTCTACGGCTATGAGCCCTCTTTCAGTAAAAAAGAATTCAGTTTTAGTCTCAGGTTTTGCCATAATATCTTTAGATAAGTTGTATTTTTAATATATAAAACGTTCGCGTGATTACGAATAATCCAACTTAAAATATAATAATGCAAACATAAAAAGAACCGAAAGAAAGAGGAAGAGGAAGGCAGACGAAAGCAAAGTAAAATGAAACAAAGTAAAATGATAAAGTAAAGTGAAACAAAGTAAAATGATAAAGTAAAGTGAAACAAAGTAAAGATAAACTAAAAATATAACTCCAACCAAAAGGCATAGGAAGAAAATAGGAAGAAAAGGGTACCTGGAAGAAAATAGGAAGAAAAAGGTACCTGGAAGAAAATGTCAGGATTTTTTCAAAAAACTTACTCCAGAAAAAGAAGGAAAAAAATGCCAGTTAGATTACATAACAATTTTTGAAAAAGCAACGGGGAAAACACATGGGATTATTCGCAAGGATGGAAACAGTATTCAAATCAAAGATGAACAGAGTGCTTAACAAAATGGAAGACCCTAGAGAAACGCTTGATTATTCCTATGAAAAACAACTGGAACTGCTGCAGAATGTAAAAAGAGGCGTTGCAGAAGTAACAACCTCTAAAAAGCGCCTTCAGCTTCAGAGGGCAAAACTGATTCAGAGTAATGAGAAGCTTGAGAAGCAGGCAAGAGAGGCAGTTGCCGCTGACCGGGAAGACCTCGCAAGAATGGCTCTTGAGAGAAAAGCAGCCATCCGGCAGCAGATCGATGGGATTGACAGGGAAATTATGGAGCTCGAAAAACAGGAAGAAAAGCTCATAGCTTCGGAAAAGCGACTTTCTACAAAGGTCGAGATCTTCAGGACAAAGAAAGAATCCATTAAAGCCCAGTACTCCGCAGCTGAAGCCCAGGTGAAGATAAACGAGTCAGTCACAGGGATCAGCGAAGAGATGGCAGATGTGGGACTTGCCCTTGAGAGGGCTGAAAATAAGACCGATGAAATGAAAGCTCGTGCCGAGGCAATTGACGAGCTTATGGAGGCCGGCGCACTCGAAGACCTCACGAGCGGCAAAGACGACATCGAGCGTGAACTTGCAAAAATCAGTACTCAGAGCAGTGTAGAATCCGAGCTTGCAAAGCTTAAAGCCGAAGCTGGAAAGGAACCTGAAAAAACGAAAATAGGGGAAGAAAACAAAGCCCCGGAAGAAAGAAAGGAGGTATGAAAATGATAATCAGGATCATGGGAGAGGGCCAGTACCGGGCGCCTGAAGCCCTCTGCGATGAATTAAACAAAATAGATAACAAAATTGTAGCCCTTGTTGCGGAAGGAAAAGCTGAGGGATTCAGAAAAGAACTTGTGAAACTAATTTCTGATATTAAGGAGAAAGCTGAAGCACTTGGCGCGGAAGAAATTCTGGAATCCGATATCATTGTACCCCCGGAAGACCTGAGCTTTGAAGAAGCAAAATCCGTATTTACAGGTTCGGGGATTTTTGAGGATTAAAGAGCTTTAAAGAACTAAAAAACTTAAAAAAGCTACAAGTTACAGAAAAATAGGGTCAGGAATTTCTATCCAACAAGAAGCCTGATTTTGAGCAGGCACCTTTCTTTAACCTTAGATACACTCATCCCTGACCCTTCAAAAAAGTAGTTGACCGGATATCATGAGCAGCACCAGGATCATCCCGATGAATACTGGATGCTGTTCTGGCAAATTGGCGATCATATCGGTGAAAATAACTGGTAGTTTTTGAGGATCTTCATTACCTGACAATCATTACAGGGACTTTTGAGTGCCTGAGAACATTCTCTGCAACACTGCCGATAAGGAATCTCTGGACTCCGGTCGCACCCTGTGTGCCCATTACTATCAAATCAATATTGCTTTCCTCTGCATATTCAAGGATTTTTTCAGCCGGGATGCCTTTCAGGTACATAGGCTCCACTTTAACTCCGGCTTCTTTTCCAAGCTTTTCTACATAGGCAGTTGCATCCCCTCCCTTATTTGCAAGATATTCTTCAAATGCCCCGGTCCAGCCCATAACTGTCCGTGCAGTTCCGGCGTGCTCGGTAGAAACAACATACAGGGCACATACTTCAGCCCCTGTTGCCTTCGCAATGTCTATTCCATAAGCAACTGCTTTTTCGGCTTTTTCCGAACCATCCGTTGCAATCAGGATTTTTTTGAAAAAATTATCACTCATTTAATTTACCCCTTTTAGATTATAGTTAAAAATATGCAGGTATTACTATTAAAATTTCATCCTGAATGGAACAGCCAGTAAAACTAAATTTTTGAGAAAAAACGCATATGAAATTCTTCAGATTTCAGATTTAGAAGTTCAGATATATCCAAATGTGCCTTATTTCAGGTTATTTCCCTGATTTATTCCCTGAATTTAAGTGTAAATTTTGTTCCTTTTTCTCTTTCAAGGCTTATACTCCCCCCGATCTGGTTCACAAGAGCATTTACAAGCTGCAAACCAAGAGATTCCGTGTTTCTGATATTCAGTTCTTCAGGGAAACCTTTCCCGTTATCTGCAAAAACAAGAGTAAATTGTTCATGCAAATTCTGACCTTCATCGGGAATCTTAAGAATAAGGGGTTTACCTGAGCTTGCTTTTTCGTTTACTGTGTCTCCGGTTCCTTCTTCGAAAAGTTCAACATTTATTTCCCCTCCTTTTCCCTGGGGAAAAGCATATTTGATGGCGTTGGTGAAAAGTTCGTTGATTATAATGCCCAGAGAAACTGCAGTGTCAACACCGAGAAAAACTTTTTTCATATTAAGGTTTACCCTGATAGCTGAACTCCCGGTACTGTATGAACGGCAGAGATCAGCTATTAATTTGCGGAGATAAGACGAGAAATCAAGAATGTCAAGATTTCCGGATTCATAGAGTTCTTCGTGTATAAGCGACATTGAAACAATCCGACTTTCACTTTCCTTGAAAGCCTCGATGACTTTTCTGTCACTGAACTGTTCAGCCTGCAGGTCAAGCAGAGAAGAAACTATTTGCAGGTTATTTTTGATCCTGTGATTGATCTCTTTTTTCCGGAGCTGCTCAGCCCTTGCAAGAGCTTCTTCTGCAACCTTCCTTTCGGTAATGTCAATGACCACCCCCTGAAAATGAGTGGCGTGACCTTCTGCATCCCTCTGGATGAAAGTCCTCTCATCGACCCAGCGCGATTCCCCTTCTCTTGTACAGATCCGGTATTCCATCCTGAAACTCTCTAATTTGTTTTCTACGCAGCGGTCAAGCTCTTCCTGGACATTTTTTAGATCCTCCTTATAGACAATATCGCCGTAATGTATTCTTCCGGAGGTGAAGTCTTCGACCTCATACCCGAACTGGGAGACATTTTCAGACACGAAATCTGCAGGCCATTTATTCTCGTTTCGCCATAAAAATACGACTGCAGGACTGTTATTGATGACAATCCAGAGCGCTTTCTGGACTTCAAGGGCTATTTTCAATGCCTCTTCGCTTTCCCTGAACATACCGCAGATGCAAGGCATCATCCCGAACTCTTCTGGAACTCCTGGACCCTTTTTTCTTTTGTAGATGGCGGTAAGCTCTTTTGGAATTACTTCTTCCAGCTCATGCATCGAATACCCTGAGGTATTTCTATCTGGAGAGTGGGCAACTTTCCCGGCTAAAAGCTCACTGAGGTCCTGAAAAGTCTGGCTTACATCTCTAAAATAAGCAGGGTTCGGAATCTCCTCAAGCAGGGATTCTAAAAAATGTATCCTGTCCTGAAGTTCGGAATCAATCCTTTTACACTTCAGAATTTTACGTACCAGAGACAGGACATACCTCAAAAAACGTACCTCTTCAGGGGCAAACTCATCCGGCATGGTTCTGTAAAGTGTTACACCTATACCGATATTTCCCTGCATTCTTATAAAGACACTGATTCCACCAGCAAGCTCATTTAACTTATCAGGCTGTCTAAAACATCCGATTTCCTGAATAGAAAGCTGATTTTCCGGAAGGTCAATGCAGTCGTGAGAAAACTTGTAAATTCTGCAGAATTCGGCTTTGAGAGCAGAAGCTGCCATTTCTGCAGTCCGGTCCATCAGAGCTTCAGGAAATGCTTCTTGCTGCTTTTCCTGCTTAAATAGTGTTTTCTTTCTTGCTATCATGGGTGGAAGGTCCATTCCATGGATATGCACATATCCGCTTTCCACCGGTTTAAAAGTGAGTAAGTATTCTTTTTTATCCCCTTTTACTTCAATGTTTAAAGCTTCTTTTTTCCTAATCGCTTTCCGGACAAGAGAATGAATTTGCAAAGGAAGTTTTTGCCCAGTTTCGATTCTCCAGATCTTCAGTAAAGGGACTGAGGCTTCGTTTGCGTAAAGTAGAATTCCATCAGTTCCAGCCTTCATTGCGGGATAAGGACTTGTAGAAAGGAGATAACGCATCCACTGAAGCTCACTCTTCCCACTTTTTACTGTAGTAACAACTATTCCAACGCCCCCCATTTACTATAAATTTACATATTATTGTGCATAGATATTGATCAATCTGCATAAAAAAGATTTCAGGTAAGAGATTTTTATTAATAAAGTGATAAATTCAATTCCCGAAAAAGAGAAAAAGTATTAAGAGAAAAAGTATTTAGTCTCATGGTGGGAAAATAGGATGGATACTTGGAAACTCTCTTTTTTCCTTCAAATACCTCAAATTTAAATGGCATAATAGAATTATTTTTATGGGCTGTATCTGATCTTTAATTGGAAATGAAAACTTGCAGAAGATAAATTTTTGATAGAAAATAAGGTTTTGATAAAACTCAGGTGATAAAACTTGTCAAAAAAACAGGTAATAATACTATTACTTCTCACAGCCGCCCTTCTCGCTTCAGGTTGTATGGGTGAAGAAGGAACAAAACTATCAATTTCGGGCAATGATACCGAAATAAATATCAACCTCCCCGAGCAAACCGAAGGCAACTGGTGCCCTGTAGATTCTCAGGTCCAGGTTAAAAATCCCACAACCGGAAAAGCCCTAAATATGACAATTGCCGGCACCGAAGAGTTTGAAAACAAAACCCTTTGCAGAGCCATGATAGAAACCGGAAGCGATGAAAACACCACCAGATACGAGTACATGTGGTCACAGGACAAAAACACCACGATCTGGACAAAGTACGGCGAGGACGGAAACATATCAATAAGATATATCTACGCGGATGGAAAAAAGACAATCATTAATGGAGCGGGAAGAAAGTTTGAGTTCGGGATAAAGGCATAAATGTAAAGAATCTATTTGAGAACTGTAATAACTAATCAAAACAGAACAAAACAATATTGTAATAAAAAAAAGTGGGTTGCCTGAATGTTGCCAGAAACGGTCGTTTCCATCTTTTTCATCCGAGTCCTCCCAGATCCGCCTCTTGATATGGTAGGTAGCTGGATTGCTTTCTTGAAACCGCTGTTCCCTTGTTATTTTCCGACACCCGCTTGAAACCAGTTTTCAGATTGCAAGAGGGTGGTGTGAATGTTGACCAGAAGCCTTGTGAGCTCCCTTGTTTGTTTCGACACCGGTGCTGGGCGGCAAGAATGTTTTCCAGAAACCCCTGGTGAGCTTCCTTGTTGGTTTCTAACACCCATGCCTTCTTTCTCGGGGTTTCAGACTTCGAGGTCTGCCCCAAGGACTCTCGCTTCGACAGATCCTTTTTCTGGGCTCGGCTTTCCGATTACGGTTCCGAGCAAAACGATCCAGCCCACAGGAAATAGTATCAGCAGAAGGCTATAAGCGGCAATCACTGTTACTATCGATTTTCCGGCAAGCTTTTTCAGAGTTTCCATTGGTACTCCACCCCTGGCGTGGTTGTCTTTTTTGTAACTATTCAGCCACTGATAAAAAGACGTTTTTTCAGCAAAGTGCTGCAATTATCAGGATAATAGCGGCGCTCCATTGAGCGCCGCTAGAATAGCATCCATTACATTCATGCCATTCTTTTTAATTGAGGATATGTATGCCCTAATTCTGCAGAAAGCTACCGCTCCTTCTATGCTTCGGAAAGTTCCCGAAATTTTCTGTTGTAGCTTCATCATTCTGATGTCTCGCTCTGCTTGATTGTTATCAAACGAAACTCTCAGGTTATTGAGGAATCTCAGAATCGGTTCTTTGTGTATTATGAACCTATCAAGGAGATTCTTTGCTTTTGTTTGTGCTGGTCTTCCTCTCTTTTTCACCTGATCTTTTGAGGGCTCAGGTGGTGGATTTTCCTCGATTCCGTCTTGAATTATTGCATCGTATACTTCCTCGAATTCCCGAACTTTTTCTGGATCTATTGGAATTTCCATCTCTCTGCATTCATCAGTATACTTTTTCATCTCACTGAGGAGTTCATTAATCTCTTTAGCCCATTGCTGTTTAAAATTCTCTTCAATCCCAGTAAGTTCCCTTTTAAGATGAGCGTTGCACAGAGCATGTTCACATCCATACTTGTTGTATGAAGCAAGCCCATCATGAACTGCTACTCCCTTGTATTGCGGAAGAAATCCCAGAGCATCCATTGCTTCTGTCCCTCTTTTTGGGTGTGCGAAATAGTAGGTCCATAGACTATTTGATACTACATGAAGCCACCATTTTGTCCCTAAAATTCTCATTCCTGTCTCATCACAATGTGCAGAATAGGAAGCTAATAGATGTTCCATAACAGCTTTTTCAAAAGGTTTCAGGTTCTGGAAACATTTCTTTTCTGCTCTTTTTATGGTAGCTGGGCTGATACGTATACCGTATACATCCTCTACTAAATCACAAGTCCTTTCATAAGGAATCAATTGATAGTTCCTAAAATACAGAATTGAGGCTAAAAGACGAGGACCATATTGAATTGGGAATTTTATAGACTCTGGAAAAGAGCCTTTGTTAACTTTCCCACAGTGAGGACACTTCTTGATTTCACAACGATGTTCAGTAAATATGATTTTTGCAGGAGGAATTTCAGCTTCTTGTCTGCGTTCATAGTCATCAACTTCAGTATCTTCAAGATGATGACCACAATTTTCGCAGCAGTCCGGTGAATGGACTATGACCTAATCAGGGTTTTCAACCATTTCAAAAGTCTTTCCAGGATGACCTTTTTGGCCACCAGCTTTTTTGCCACTACTTGTGTGGCGACCCTTAGGTTTAGGTTTCTCATTACAAAAAACATCAGTAGAAGGAGGTTTACTGCTATTTTGGCTGTTTTGATTCAAACGAGCCTCTAAAACTCTTACACGTTCTTCAAGTTCAGAAATATGAGAAGCTTGTTTCTCCATGATAGCTTCATATCCTTGGATTTCAACAATAACTGCTTCAGGACCAGCTTCATAGGTTACAAGGATTTCTTCACGTGTAAGCATGATGTTGAAAAAGAGAGTTATTTTATATGCAATTTTTCCTCGGAAAGAGGAAAAATTGCTTTTACTAAAGGTATGGCTGAATAGTTACTCTTTTTTTATAGTTTGCGTCGTTTCGATAGGTGGGCAATTTTTACCCAGTCTTACCCAATGTCTTCGATATTGTGCGTAATACACAATTGCATACAATATTATACAAGTCCTGATTTATATAGATTTTCCAAAAATAATATTATGGTATGTATATATTTATTACCGATTAACAATGATAGACCACAAGGACAGTTTTTCATGTTTTTTAATATTCTTTCATATATGTACCTGAAATTAGCATATTCCCCCAAATATCGTCATATTTAAATGTTTCCATTAGGCCCCCAGGTTGCCGCATATATCCTTTTTCCTGAAAAATTATTTTTCCTGAAACCTTTAAACGCTATGTCGCCCTAACCGTTAAGTATCCATGAAAGGCAATTCTGATGAGATCAAATCAAAAAATGTATATGATGTTGATAAAAAAACTAAAAGAGACAGAAAGAACATGCCAGATAATTTTACTGACAGTACGGATAACAAGGACTCCGGTTCTTCTCACCAGAGCTTCGAAAACCGGGCAAACGTTGTTATAGTTAGATATGGGGAACTTGCTCTTAAAAGCACAGGCGTTCGGAACTGGTATGAGAAAATTCTCATGAAGAATATTGCTGCAATGCTGGACTCAAGGAGCATTCCATATTCCCTGATAAGGAGAGAATGGGGAAGGATATTTATTGAGACAACAGATCCACGTGCAGCAGGGGTGGCAGCAGACGTTTTTGGGGTTGTTTCAACTTCACCTGCATTAATAACAGAACCAGACCTTGAGAGTGCAGCCAGGAACTGTGCACTTCTTGGAACAGATCTTATTCGGAAAGGAGAGTCTTTTGCTATCCGGGCTAGAAGAAGTGGAAACCATTCTTTTTCTTCAGCGGATCTGGGGAGAAACTGTGGAGATGCTGTCTGGAACGCCCTTGAAAAAGAAGGAATAAATCCCAGTGTTAACCTGAGCTCTCCTGATAAGGAAATTTTTGTCGAGATGAGGCAGAATCTGGCTTATATTTACCTGGAGACGGTTAAAGGAGTGGGAGGGCTTCCCCTCGGCACGCAGGGCAGTATGGTAGTGCTGATGTCAGGTGGCATCGATTCTCCTGTTGCTGCATGGCTGATGATGAAGCGCGGTGTAATGATTATCCCTGTTTACTGTAATAACTCTCCTTACGCAGAAGATGCGGCGAAAGAACGCGCTTTTGACTGTATCCGCCAGCTCCAGGCATGGGCTCCAGGGCACCAGTTTACAACTTATGAACTTCCTCACGGTCCAAATCTGGGGGTTTTTATCGAAACATGTGACCGAAAAAACACATGCCTACTCTGCAAACGTATGATGTACAGGGAAGCCTACGAAGTTATGAAAAAAGAAGGTGCAAGTGGGATTATTACTGGATCTTCCCTCGGACAGGTAGCCTCCCAGACTGCGGCCAACATGTATGCCGAAATTTATCAGCTTGCTATCCCGGTTTATCACCCTTTAATCGCCTTTGACAAAAGCGAGATTGTGGATATTGCCCGTAGAATTGGAACTTATGATATATCTACAAGGCCAGCTGGGGGTTGCGCTGCAGTTCCGGAGCATCCTGAAGTAAAGGCAAATTATGACCTCATAGTTCTTGAGGAAAAAAAGCTTGGTATCGAGACTATGGTGAGCGATGCTTTGAAAGCTTCAAAAGTCCTCAAACTCTGATTAGAGCCCGGGCTTTACAATGGGGAATTTTAGCGTTATAGCTGAAAACTCCCTCATATTTATGAGTATATAAACTTTCAAATTGTATCCTGTTTTATAATATACATGGCAAATTATATAAAATTGAAATGGTTTATATAAGATTTCTTTCTTTTAATATTCTGGGCGTTATACTTCCAATGGAGTTCATCATCCAATCTCCAGTTCAATCCACAGGTTCAATCCACAATCACAATTTTGAGAATGTAGTTAACGCCCTTTTTTCTTAACAGGAATAAATTAGCCCACACTTACACACTTTTTTATTAGTGAGTCACAACTTCCTCTAATACGAACTAATTTAAAAAATTATTTATTCCTACTCCTGCTAATCTATTCTATGAATGGTTTTTCTCGCTCAGATCCAAAAACCCCCGGAATACGGACAATCTTACTTTTATTTACTATCACAAGTTTCCTGCTGATGACTGCAGGTTCACTATATATCGATATTTTCCCTGATAATCCGGAAACAGGTGAGTTTCTTGTAAACACCGCAGGACCTGTATTCTGGTTTTTCTGCGGCATCTGGATCCTTTTTAATATAGTCACTATCCTGAACTCCAGGCGCTAGAAATCTCTGAAATTATTTAAGCAAGCTGCCTCAATCCCCACCAAGTCTCCGTTAAACATGTCTCCGTTAAACATGTCTCCGTTAAACATGTCTCCGTTAAACATGTCTCCGTTAAACATGTCTCCGTTAAACATAATATCCATCAAAACAAGATCAGGATTTGTAAGTTCTGTTATTCTTATTGCCTCTTCTCCCAAAATAGCAATAATGGAAACAGTATAACCATATTATTTTACCTGTTTCTAATGTTCAGAGCCGCTATATTCTGATCTTCAACGACCAGAATCTTTGCTTTATACGTTATTTCCCCCTGTTTTTTATCTTCTTATTTTCCAATATATTCTGAATAATTAACCAGTTGACCCCATGTTTTTATCGGGTAAGAACAGTAGTGTACTTATCAGAAAATATATTGAATTTTTGGGAAACGAGTATCCGTTTTAACCGGATAAAGGCTTTATTTAAGATTTATTGAAGAGTTTTATCCATCATTACTGGAACTCTCAATATCTTTTTTTTTGGTTCTGTGTTTATGGAGCGCCATCTCAATATTGCTATGCAGGTCCTCTTCTTTGAACGGCTTGGAAATATATCCTGCCGGTTCTGTCATTTTAGCCCTTTCAAGGGATTCATCGTCAGTATAAGCTGTCAGATACAGGACCGGAATTTTAAGGCGGGCTTTTATTTCACGGGCAGCTTCTATTCCATCCATGTCTCCTTTCAACATGATATCCATCAAAACAAGATCCGCATTCGTCAGCTCTGCTTTTCTGATTGCTTCCTCTCCTGTAGATGCAGTACCGGGTACAGTATAACCCAGGTTTTTGAGTTTGTTTCTTATGTTCAGAGCGACGATGTTCTGGTCTTCAACAACCAGAATTTTTGCCTTTTTCATTGTATCTCCCCTTTGATACTGGATACATTTTCAGATGACTGGCAGGACTCCTTAAACCATATCTTGAACTTAGTTCCCGAATTGTTTTCAAGTTCGATCGTGCCCTCCAGTTGCTCGACAAGTATATTTACCAGCTGGAGACCCAGGGAGCTCGTGTTCTTGAAATCAACATTTTCCGGAAAACCCAACCCATTGTCCGAAACTACCAGTGTGTACTGGATATTATTATCAACTGAACTCTTAGCTCCAGTATTATTAATGATATTACTTATACTTTTATTCTCATTATTTTCATCTGTTCTGCAGAGTTTTATGCAAACTTCACCTTTCCGACCTGATGGAAACCCGTGTTTCAGAGAATTGGATACAAGCTCATTGATAATAATCCCTAGAGGAACTGCAGTATCCATTCCCAGGAAAATCTCTTCAATATCGAGCTGCATATTGACATCCCCTTTTCTGACAGTGTATGGGTGGAACAGGTCCGTTGTCAGTTTCTGAAGGTAAGCTGAAAAATCCAGAGCCTCGTTATTTCTTGACCTGTACAGCTCCTCATGAATTATTGCCATTGTAGCAACACGGTTCTGGCTCTCACGGAAAGCTTCAAGAACTTCCATGTCGCTAAACTTCTCTGCCTGAAGTTCAAGGAGGCTTGAGATTACCTGCAGGTTATTCTTAATCCGGTGATGTATTTCCTTTTTACGGATTTCTTCCATTTTTGTAAGAGATTCTTCAGCTTCTTTTTGTCTGCTAATATCATAGACCGTCCCCTGTATAATTATCTTCTTGCCTGCAGGATCGGAAACGTTCTGGAGAATCTCACGGACCCACCTTAATTTTCCATCCCTGTGCCTTATCCGGTACTCGTGCTCTATAAAGAGTGAGGGGTCATCTGCCAACCTCCCTCTATTATCAAAAAGCTTTTCTTGGTCTGCAGGATGAACAAGCTGGTACCAGTCAACTTTTCCGGAAATAAAGTCCTCTCTCCTATATCCTGAGATTTCTTCTATATTTCCATCTATGAGAATCAGGGTGAAGTCAGGTCCCATTTGGAAAGCAATTCCTCTGAAGTTTTCCATGAAGGACCTGTAGCGCACTTCACTTTCGTGCAGTTTTTCTGAAGCCAGTTTAATACCGGTTATATCTTTCATTACCCCGAAAGCTTTTCGAACACTCCCATTTTCATCTCTCAAATAGATTCCGCTGTCTTCCACATGGATATAGTTTCCATCTTTCTTCCTGAATCTGTACTCAATACGGAACTTATTCTCGGTTTTCTGGAATCTCCTGAATTCACCTAGGGCTCTTTTCCTATCTTCAGGATGAATATGGTTAGCCCACGAAACATTGCCGAATTTATTAAATTCTTCTACCGTATATCCCGTGACATCCCGAATAGCTCCTGCCCATTTGACAACATTTTCCTTGAGGTCATGTTCAAACACTATCTGCCCAGTCTGCTCAGCAGCAATCCTGTATATCTCCTCACCTTTCCTGATAATTTTTTCAGCTTCTTTGCGCGAGGTAATATCCAGCATTACGCCCACAATTCCGGCAACTTCTCCAGAAATGTCCTCGTAAGTAGCTTTATGGAACAGGAAGTCTCTAATTACACCATCAGCACAGATAACCCTGGTCTCGGAGTAATGGCTTCCCCCGTTATCGAGAAGTTCCCTGTCATGTTTAAAATAGATCTCAGCTAGCTCATTTGGAATTCTTTTCTTAAACTCAGAGGATGAGCCCCCTATGACCATCTCCTTTGGAAGCCCCATGATTTGCCTGGCAAAACTCTCGTTACAGTTTACATAAATCTCATTCAGGTCCTTCTGGAATACAGGGCTTGGAATGCTGTCAAGAAGGGTCTCAAGAAATTGTACATTGTTCAGAAGGGTTTTTTCAATCCTCTTTCTTTCCATTACTTCCTGTGCAAGTTTTTCGTTTGCTTCTATATACTCAAGGGTCCTTAGCTCAACAAGTTTATCCAGTCTCTCATGTAAGGATCTGAGTTTTTCTTCATCCCACTTCCTGTAACTTATATCAAACCCATAAATGTCTATATACCCATCTTCCGAATAAGGATAAAGCTTTAGAGCACACAAAACTTTCCCTACATTGATTTCAAGGGTTTCAGGCTGTTTCTGTGAAAGAATCTTTCTTATACTGTGTTTCAGTGATTGAGGAAGTTCCTCTCCTTCTTTTATACCCCAATGCTCAAGAAGAAAGCAGGCTGCTCTATTGGCAAAAAGAACTTTCCCAGTCATTTCTACCCTTAGGACAGGGTTTGGGTTCTCCAAAGGATGGAGCTCTATTATTTTTTCGTGCGGCACCATTGAGTTTTCCCGTCCTAATTCTCTAGCCTCTTTTTTCTTCTCGGGCAAGCTGTTACTTTTAATAACTTCCAGTCCCCCATTTTTCACTTTTTGCCTTAGTCTCTTAGATCTCAGAGCAAAAATCATATTTTTGCTTAAAAACAGGGTTAAAAATAGCCTTTTGCGGATATTCTCATTTTTCCGCTATTTGATCCCTTCAATCCAGCACATCGGAATTTTATTGTAAAAAATATATGCGATTTGTTATGTATCCATTATTTAAAAAGCATATGATGTGTAACCGGATTTTGTAGAGTTGAGATATGGATATTATTAAACCGGGTATTTTGCAGATCTCGTTTTCTGGCAAAAACTTAAACGAGCTTTTCAGAGAATGAGTAGTTGAATGAGTAGTTGAATGAGTAACTGGATGAGTAACTGGATGAGTAACTGGATGAGTAACTGGATGAGTAACTGGATGAGTAACTGGATGAGTAACTGGATGAGTAACTGGATGAGTAACTGAATGAGTAGTTGAATGAGTAGTTGAATGAGTAGTTGAATGAGTAACTGGATGAGTAACTGAATAAGTAATTATCTGTATGTTTCTCCTTCTGCTGGAGATGAGCATCGAGAAGGAAAAGCACAGGAAAATAGTATGAAGAAAAATATGGGTGTAAAATATCATAAATAAAGAAATTTAACTGGAAACTTCTCCCTTAAAAAATATTGAATTTGATAGTTGACCAGGGCGAGCTTCAGCTCTCCCTGGCCATCTGAGGGGGTTATTTTAGCGTGGAACACCACACTAATATTTAAAAAGAGTTATTTGTATATAATTCTTTGCAATTTTCATACAGTTAGCCACCAAGTGCAAATCACAATCAATATCAAGGAAGCAACATACTTTATAAAAAAGAGAACATTTTTTAGTCATCGGGAAAAAAAATTAAAAATCTAAGCTGAACAAATTAATGGATATTTGATATTATTACAGGAAACCCAAAAATGATGTTTTCGGGTTTCTACTCTTGAATATAGTTCCATGAAGTTTGTGAACCTTTATACTTTAAAACAGTGATTACATTCAAAGATGCTATAACAAGCAGGTTCCTGCTTTGAGGAAGTATACCCTGGGCTCTGGATTTTATAGGAAGAAGCGTAAAACCCATAAAATCTTAATTTCATGGGATATAATCGTCAACTTTAATACATTTTTCAATTGTTGGTTCCGCTAAAATATTTTTCGTATCAAGTTAATTTAATAGTAGTATCAAGTTAATTTAATAGTAGTATCAAGTTAATTTAATAGTAGATACTGTCACCACAACCCAAAATGTGAAAACCAAGCATGTGAAAACCAAGCATGTGAAAACCAAGTTGAGGGAGTTGGATAACAGGGTATCGTATACCTGAAGGGTCGGGAACATTAAACCAGAAAAAACCGGAAGCTCTAAGCATCTCAAGTAATCTCACGACCATATATTCCATTTCACCTGTGGTATGCGGGGTAGAGCCTGTATGACTTGTCCTCAGTAGAGGGAAGGATGACTCAGGAAGCCGCTAAGTTTTTAGCTTAGGGGTAGTTCACAGAACTTGTATGAAGGTATATAAAAAAAGTAAATGAGGTTTTCCGAAAAGCAAGCCTTGGAAAAATTTACATTTCTTGCAGCCAGCATTTCGGAGTACTTCTTAAAATAATTTTAATTCATTAACTGTATACCAGTTGAAGTTTTGGCACCTGATTTTCGTTTCCGCAGTCACTGCTATAAAATGCAATATAGTTATTGCTCTCTGTGCGGGCTTTTATCAGAAATCCCGTGTTTTCATACTTTCCACTGGTGTACTCTTTTACCAGATCGGTTACATTAAGCTCGTAATATTTGTTGTCAGGAATATCACTTCCCTTAAAGGTTAGTATGGCATAAGGACTGTTACCCTGCAAAACACCGTTTTTATCATACCAGTCTCCTCCGGGATTTTTCCATGAAACATCTTTGTCCTTTTTATTCCAGCTTACGTAATCTGAATTCCAGGCTGAAGCAGGCCTGTAAACCTCAATCACAGTATCTTCAGGTCTTGTTTTTCCTGCAGGATAATACCAGTAGAGAGAAAGAGCCGCATTACTAACTTCGGCAGAACCGGTATACTCGCTAAGGTTTAACCACATTATATCCCTGTATCTGACACTGTTCATCCCACCTGCATCAATAAAAGGTGAAACCTTGTAAACTACATCAGGAGACTTTTCACGTAGACGATTATCCGTTGCACTAGTAACAGTTGCATTTACAGTCACTACAGGTACAGTCACTGAAGATGCTTTCTTTGTTATGCTAAGCTTTGGCTCTTGATCTTCGTTTCCGCAGTCACTGCTATAAAATGCAATATAGTTATTGCTCTCTGTGCGGGCTTTTATCAGAAATCCCGTGTTTTCATACTTGCCATTGATATACTCTTTTACGAGCTCGGTTACGTCCAGTTCGTAGTAATTATTGTCAGGAAGGGTACTGCCTTTGAGAGTTATTGTAGCATATGGGGTGTTACCCTGAGAAACACCATTTTTATCATACCAGTCTCCTCCGGGATTTTTCCATGAAACATCTTTGTCCTTTTTATTCCAGCTTACGTAATCTGAATTCCAGGCTGAAGCTGGCCTGTAAACCTCAATTACAGTATCTTCAGGTCTTGAGTTTTCTGCAGGATAATACCAGTAAAGAGAAAGAGTCGCATTATCAACTGGGAAGTCGCTGGTATATTTACTCAGGTCAAACCACATTATATCCCTGTATCTGACACTGTTCATCCCACCGACGTCAATATAGGGTGAACTCTGATAGACTACATCAGGAGACTTTTCACGTAGACGGTTGTCAGATACTTCTATTTCGGAAATTACAGGTTCCTCAGAATCTTCGGGTGGTTTTACATGAACAATCCCTGTTACGGTATTGCTGCCTGCCGCATTACTTGCTGTAAGTATCACTGTATAATTTCCTGCTGTTGAATAGGTATGAGTTGGGCTTTTCTCTGTTGAACTTGTCCCGTCTCCGAAATTCCAGTTCCATGCTGTGGGTGAACCTGTGCTGCTGTCAGTAAAAGTCACATCAAGGGGTGCATTTCCGGAAATTGGAGACGCAGAAAAAGCAGCAACCGGAACTTTGGATACCTGGGCATCGAATATCTGGTTTCCGCTAACTGAAGCATCCTGGATGTTTTTGATTGTGATCTCTGAACCTGGACTGGAGGAATATACATTTATTAAGTTATTATTTTGTATTTTGACCTCGCTGTTTGTGTAAGAATTTCCGTCGAGATATATTCCTTCTTCTCTAATATTTTCAAAAGTATTATCAGAGATTTTTAAATTTACTCCGTCTATAAGGAACTGCTGATATACTCCTTTATTCAAGAGATTGCTAAAAGTGTTCCCAGTAATCACTATATTCCTGAAACTTCCCTGATATGGGAAATGAATTCCGTATATTCCGCTGTTTTGATAATTATTCCTAATTATAAGCGTGTCATCGATTCCATTTCCTCCCCTATACATCTCACCTGCAATACCATTAAACGTGTTATTTTCGCAAATGTGTACTCCGTCACTTACTGCGCCGCGTTTAAATATTCCTCCATATCCGCCAAAAACTTCATTGTCAGAAAAAATAGATTGTTGTGTACCATCTGAAAATGCTACAAAATATGGGAGTTGTGGGTATATCTTATTTCCAGTTACGACAAAATTAATAGTTAGAGCATGAGCATCAATAACCCAGGAACCACGTATTTTTGCCCCAATCAGAGTGTTATTGGAGATAAAAACGTCTCGATTTAAAGATTTGCGTTCAGCTGAATTGGCTGTTATAGCATGCCTGCAATTCTCTATGTGATTATTTTCAATATTGACAAAAGCCGTACCGCTAGCTACATTTACACCATATCCACTTCCCGGAAGAAGTGAATTGTAAATCTCATTATTATTAACATTAACATTAAAACAGGAATATAGACAAACAGCACCAAATCCACTATTATTGAACCAGGAATTAGTGACAGAGCTATCCTTGCAGTATTGCATAACTAGTCCATGATGTGACATTGCTGCACCTGTATCCTCCATCCTTATATTATTTACATGGATTTCAACAGGTCTATATACTTCGAACTGTACGGTTTCGGACAGGCTATAATCTCTAAGAAGTGGTTGATTTAAAGTGACGATGTTTCCATTTACACTTTTAACAGCATATATTTCCCCTGTCATTTGATCAGGATAATTGTCAGGATAATCTAAAGGACACCACTGAACATTTTTCCAGATCTTAATCAAGTCGTTCTGGCGAACCTGGGAAGCGTCAGTTAAAACCACCTGGAATGAATCCTTATTAGCGTCAGCAGATAGTTTTCCACTTGTGATTAATGACCCACAGAAATAAAGCTCGTTATATTCTTTTTCAGGAGTTTGAATGTAAAGAGTTACATTTCCTTCGCCTATTATGTTCAGATTTTTATTTTTTTGATAAATCCCTTTTGTGATATAATAGTCCCCTGCGCAGATAGTTATTGTATCCCCACTTTTTGAACTATCAAGTGCTGCTTGAATGCAAGCTGCATCATTTGCATAATTAGGTGTATGAAAAAGACCTGGTCCAGCTTGTCCAGTTTCTTTGTCAATTACGATATTTGCTGCCAAAGCCGCAGGGCTACTTAACAAAAAACAAAAGAGAGTAAGAGTAAGTATTTTTATGAGGGTTTTTAATTTTTTCATCAGAGATCCCCCTGGACACATTTAACTCAAAGCCTTACGATAACAATTTTTGAAGGGCTCTGAGACGATTTGAATAAGTTAATTTAAAGAAGTTTATACTTCCACCAGAATTAACTTTGTTATTATTGTTTAACTGATATTAACTTTTCTATATTATTTTAATAGTAGCGATATCCAGGCTCTCTGATATGATTATTGTAATAAGTCATGAAGAAAAGAAAAAACCCAATACGATGCACGTCGGGATGGGTATAAAACAACCCAAAAGGGTAGCCAGGGGGCAGATAGAAAAAGACATTGTGAGTGTTCTGTCAACAAAAAAATATTCTAATGAAAGAACTTAAATTATTTAAAAATAAGAGGATTTCCTGAATAAGGAAAAAGATTAGAATAACATTTGAAATTAAAAAAGCGAAATAATTTTGGGATAAAACAATATAGGGACCTAAAAAATCTTATGAAACAATAAGTGATATAAATGTTTTATTCACCCAAATAACAGTAAATTTAGTTCCCCTATTGAAAAAATACATTCTGTTTTTATCTAAAATTCAATTTTACCTCATTAAAAACTGTAAAACTTATTGAAAAGGACGTATAATCCTCCTCTGGTGTTTGTTTGTGAAACCTCCACTTATCCCAATAAACGTAGATTACAAATGGAAATTGTTTTCAGAGATATTAAACGTTTTTGATTTACGATCCACCAGGCAAATTCTTTCACAATATGAAAGTTTACCTCTTGAAAAATCAATACCTGTTCTGAAAATCGTCATTTTGAGCATGTATTTTTGCCTTTAAATTTCCTATATAGTCAGAGAATTAGAAGAAAAGAAAAAATTACGAAAATTTATGAGAATAACGTCAGTACCTTCTGAAAATGAAGTATACAGTATCATGAGCAGCTTTGATCCAGAGCAGTTTATCAACTTCGTTAGTATATTGCTTAACAATGTTTGTTCTCGGCGTAAAAGAGGTTAAAACCATATCATAATCGATAGCACAGATATCAATCTTGATCTTAACTGGTTCAAAAGAAAAATTAGCAAAAAGATATTAGAAGATCGAGAATTTAAGTGGGGACACTCTACACATCGAGGTTATTTCATAGGGATGAAACTGAGTCTTGTCATGGAATATCCAAGCTTAAAACCTTTAGCTTTCATCGTTAATGAAGCAAATGTTAGTGAATACACGATTTATCCCCAGATTCTACAAGAGCTAAAGAGAAGAAAGAAAATAAGACCAAGAGATGTACTTTATTTCGATAAAGGTTATTTTTCACATGAAAATTATGTACTAGGAATAGCAAAATACAAAAAAATTATGTAATGGGGATAGCAAAATACAAAAAAATTATGTAATAGAGATAGCAAAATACAAAATAGTTCCGATTATTTTTCCAAGAATAAATTGCAATTATAACAAACTTTTCTATATGCTAAGCTATCCTATGAATTTTCTATATGCTAAGCTATCCTATGAATTTTCGATATGCTAAGCTATCCTATGAATTTTCGATATGCTAAGCTATCCTATGAATTTTCGATATGCTAAGCTATCCTATGAATTTTCGATATGCTAAGCTATCCTATGAATTTTCGATATGCTAAGCTATCCTATGAATTTTCTATATGCTAAGCTATCCTCTGAATTTTCGATATGCTAAGCTATCCTATGAATTTTCGATATGTTAAGCTATCTCTGAACATATTTGATTCGAAGAAAAATACGGAAGAAGAAAAGAAAATATATAAAAGACTTGTAGCAAAATTTAAATCTTTGATGGAAAATTGGAGAGGACTTAGGCCTATTAGATCTCTCATTGAGGACGTATTAAATTAGCCAAAAAAACGTGCAATATGGAGAATTTACACCGATATACGATGCGTTCTGTAACCTGAGTTTGACAGTTTGATTTTTATGTTGAAAGATTGTTTTCATATCTGTTGGAATAATAAGTAATATTATTTCAACAAATTTTTGCCCATTTTTTACGATTCAATTTGACAGATGATTCTCTTTCTCTTGATGGCTATTTTCATAATTTTTGATCAAATTTTTGGTATAGAATTTGACAGATAGCATGAATCTCAGATAAAATATAGATACTATCCAAAAAGTCAGGTGCCAAAAGTGCCAAAATAGGACAAAAATCTCTACTAATTTACCTTATAGTGATTGTGTAGCTGGAAAATCAGAGGCAATTTGATGAAATTTATGAATACTGTCAATTGATTTTTGACAAAAAATCGAAGCTTCTCACTAACTTTAATTTATACTGTCAAACTAAGGCTGTAAAAGAGTAATGCTTTTTGGCTGTATTTTTGACAGGGGCAATTACTGCGTTCTTTATTAGTGACAAAAAGGATTACAACACCTGGCTGAAAGTTAAGATAAAAAGCACCATAATAGTTTTTACTTCAGGGAAGTTTTTACGAATCTCCCTTGAAGTTATTGTTTTTATGGTGTTGATATATTTTGGAATATCAAGCGAAGGTTTTGCTGAAAATAATAGTGAAAATGGTCTTTGTCACACTCTATATTCAGCACTTCAACATCGAATGTTTCACTTATGTTATGGATTTTAGTTTTTAGAAAATCAATAACTAAAGGGTTCGTTAGAGCTTTTCTCCTATATTTCACACACTGAATGTTTTCTCTATATTTCACACACCGAATGAAATGATAATGGAGTGAATACACAGAATGGCTCCTAAGATCCAGTTTATACTGCATAGTCACCATTATATTGTTGTAACTATAAGGATCAATAATTATGCTACTGTTGTTTTGTAGAAGTTGACGACTTTCATCCCCCACCTGTCGTTTACGCTCCGAGGAAGGGGACTTCCCACCTTAGAATTAAAAGTATTTAAGTGGACTCGGCGGGATTTGAACCCGCGGCCTTTACGTTGCGAACGTAACGATCTTCCCCTGATCTACGAGCCCTTTTACGAAAAAGAGAATTGTGAAAAAAAGTATTCCGAACACATTGTCCGGTCCTTTTTTCCTTCTCAGATGCGGTAGGCTTCCTGAACCTGAACAGTCTCGACGCCGGAAACTTTTGCGAAGGCTTCTTCCGCTGGTTCAGTTCCTCCTTCTTCATCGTTAACAATTAATGTTACAATCAGAGCCTTCAAGCCAAAAGCAATAGGTTCCTCAACAATATCTCCGTGAAGGTTTGCCCCTGCAGGAATTACGGCTTTTATTTTCTCTTTCAATTCTACAAGGTCGGTTTCAACGCCTTCTGGCATAATTTTAATTTTTGCTGCAACATCGCCCATTTAAATTCCTCTTGTAATTTATATGATTCTATTAACCAATTTTAAGTTGCTTTCACAATGCTCTTCTGGATCTTCAGGCACTCTGCCCAAAATCACGGAGCTTTGAATCCACACTTCGGGCAGGTGTATACGTTACCCTGCTGCCTGCAGCTTGTACATCTTCCAATCTCTGCTCCGCACTGGGGGCAGGGAAACTTCACATAGCCTTTCTCCACAAGACGGATCCCGCATGAGGTACAGTATTCAACTTTCTGTGATGACATTTTTATTCTCCTGAATTATTTTATATAGTGAACTGCAATGAATTAACCGGTAAATCAGGCACCTTCCTTAAGCTTCAGTATCCTGCTTTTTCGGCACCTGTGTTAACATCAACAAGCCTGATGAACTGAATGTAATGATGCTTTTTGGACACGGTTTGCTTCTCTCCCTAGTCATATACGATATACAATTTAAATATTCCCCTTTACCGTCGTACAGGGCACAGGCTTCCCGTACACCGCCGGAATAACTCTTTCCGGAAATTTTCCATTTATAATTCTGCACTCCATTCTGTTTATCTGAAGGAATCCGGGCAGGAAAGGGTCTACGCAGCTTTCAAAATTTTCTGAAAAATCAGAGGCAAAAATTTCCCTGAGAAGTTTTCCTTCCCTGAAAATCCCGTCAACATCCGTAGCCTTAATGAACAGGGCTCCCACCTGCTTTGCAACCCAGGCAGCGATTGTGTCCGAAGTTACGTCCCAGGAGTGGGGCAGAGGGTCTTCTGCCTTCAGCAGTCTGTAGGGAAAAAGAATCGAAACACCCAAAGGCAGTTCTGTGATTGAATCCACAACCTGGGCCCGGCTTTTGTCCTGCAGATAGCAGGCATACTGCTCCATACCAAGCACAGCCATCCAGTGAGCTGCGTCGTCTCCAAGTCCGAACCTCTCATCAGCTCTCCTTATGGCATCTGTAAATATCCCTCCTCCGGGAACAATGAGAATGGAATAAAGACTTTTTTCGGAAGCCTGTTTCTCAGAAACAGCCCCCGAAGTTCCGGAGCCAAATTCTATTATAAGCCTGTCAATAAGCTCTGGAGCTTCGCTGAGCAGGCTTCCCCCTAGTTTGATAACTACCCTCACGGTTTTCATTGGGTTATCTCACTTGTTTAGGTTTTTCTCAATTAATGGTTTTTCGGCGTCCAGTAAGCGGGCGGCCGCATATGCCGGAAAGACCTTTGAGATCTCTTCTCCCCATCGCCCTGAAACAGAAATGCATTCAAATCCGAGCTTTTCTGCCGCTTCCTTTATAAGAAATTCTCCCAGACCCGCTGATGCGATCTTCTTAAGCCCATTTCTTTCCGCAACTTCGGAGATCGCTTCAGCCAGGGTAGAGACCTGTTTTTCTTTAACCTGCTCTGTGATCTCGTATATTTCCCTTTCCCTTACTTCTGAAAGGTCTGCACAGACCAGCCTTGCAATTCTGCGCATGGCATCTGTTTTGCTCCTACCTGCTCCGTCGGCAGTCTCGCATGTGTACGCATCTTCCTCAATTTTCCCGAGTATAAGATAAGCATCTGCTGTCGTTGCAAAGAGTTCTGAGGATGTCCTGCACATGCCTTTCTCAAGCTTTACCTTTTCGAGAAGTACGGCAAGGTTTGTTCTCAGGGTGCCTGCGTATACAAGTTCACTCCTGAGCAGGCGATCAAAGTCTGTAAGCCCTGCCCTGTGCTCTCCTGATATGATCGGAATAATATCACTTGTGGTACTGCCAACATCAACAAAAATGCAGTCTCCTGCTTCTTCTCCTATCAGCCTGGCGGAAGCTGCCCAGTTCGCTGCAGCAAGCTCCCTCAGGGAATTAGCTTCACTCTGGAACCTTCCCTGGCTGTTTATATACGAAACTCTTTCAGAGCCAAAAGCGGAATCAACTGTTTCTTTTATGAACCGGATGCCCTGTTCTTTATCTTTAAAACAGTCCGCAAGCTCTCCGGTCATCACAACAGCAACTCTTTCAGGGTTAAACCTTTGCGCAATCTCTTTTAAGACTTCCGGAAGCCTTGTGTTTTTCCAGAGAGGAAGGTAGTGAAGTTCCACAAGAGTCCCATCCGAGGAAGCAAGCTTTGTGTTTGCCCCTCCAATGTCAAGCCCTATAATTTTTGAATACATTTCGATTCCTTTCCGTATTTTTCCAGGTCTGTAATTTCCCAGGTTTGTAATTATTCTCATTTTTTTTGTTTTCAATTCTTTCCGAAAAGCTCACCAAGCATATCCTTGGAAAAGTGATATTCTCCCTCGATCCGCACTGAATCCGGGAGTTCTCCGAACCTATTTTTAAGAAGAAGTTCGCCTATTTCCTCCTTCATGACCCTGCTAATCCCGAATAATGAGGCTGTAGGTCTTGGATTTACATCCACGACATATGGAAGCTCAGAGAGTACGATGTCCACACCCACATATCCAAAACAATCCAGACATTTTACTGCAGAGATTGCAGTCTCACAGAGTTCATCTTCTCTGGAAGTCCGATAAGGGGTCAGGCTACCGTTGTATTTTATGCCCGAAACTCGATTTATCTCCGGATTTTCTCTTTCTCTGCCCTCTTTCTCTCCAAACTCGATGAACTGGCGGTTTACCGTGAGTATGAGCGGCTTTTTTCCTGCAATGAGGCTTACACTCAGATGTTTTCCTTCAATATATTCACTTGCGATGTACTCACTTGCAATGAAATCTTCTGTCTTTTGGAATTCCGTAACAAGAGATGTTGCCTCTGCCCCGCATCCGAATCTTGGTTTTATGACATACTTTTTGCCCTTTTCAGCTTTTTCCGCAAGCTCGGGGGTATTGATTCCGGCGTTCTTCAGGATTTTTGTGCACAGGACTTTATCCGCACAGTAAGCTGCCGATTCCGGTGAACACCCCAGGTTTACGGTGTTTTCTTCAAGGATCCGGTTCAGTTCGGGAAGCATCCCGTCAGGGGCAATAAGCAGCCCTGCATCACATTTCTTTGCATCTCTTTCAACTACCTGCTTGAAGCTTTCAGCTGTGGATTTCAATGATGTTCCTACACCTATTTCCGTACCTGCAGACGGATAGTACACCTCATGCCCTCCGCGGACAAAACTTTCTGCAAGTGTTTTTAGCATAGCTGCCCCTTCCGGGATAAGGGACTGTTCAATATCAGTACCGACAGCGAATTCTGCAATCAGGATTTTCATCGGAAAAGAAAAACCCGGTCATTTTATATTACTTTTTGTCCTCCCCGGAAGGAAAAATGGAAAGTAGGACACAAATCCGCTTAAGTAAGTAAAGATTTATATAATTTATATAGTTTATAGACTTAAAGTAAGTGATATGTAGTTAATATATATGTAAATAACATATATGCAAATAATATATAAGTAAATAATATATAAGTAAATAAGATAATATTTGTATAATACTTAATGGTGGCTGGTAAAATTAACAGCAAAAACCCAACCTCTCAGTCTTTATTTGAAAATCCTTTTGTCAAAACCCTCGCTATTGCGGTTCTCATGGGTATATTCCTGGTTGACATGGGTCTCGGCCTATTTGATATATTTTCTACAAAATCAAGTCCCCTGCCGTCTGCGTTTGTGCTCATGATCTTTGCCGTGATGTTTATCGGAGGCATGGTCTTCTATGAAAGACAGGGTCTGAACACGCTGAGTTCCCTTATAGGAGGAACACTTGCAGGTTTTGGACTTTCCTTCGTGTTTGTATCCCTTGTAGGAGGCGTGCAGTTTGCATTAGGAGGAGGAATTTCCACGCTTGGGTGGGAACAGGTAATTTCGGCAGTCGCGGCTTGCATGATAGCAGGCGTCATAATGCTCAAAGCACTATCCTATAAACTTCAGAACCACTTTTACTGATTTTTCTTTTTTTTTGCTCTATCAGGAAGATATGCCGCCTGTATAACAGAAAAGTATTTATAGAATTACAAACAATCACAGATCAGGACGAGCGCTACCGTTACACTAATTTTATGGGGATCGATAAATGAAGAAGTCCACTAAAAAGGAAAATATGCATTCAAAAGAAGATAGCCAGAAACAGGCTGAAAATTCCGGAGCTCGGAACTCTGGATCTTCGACTGAAAAAGCCGATGATACAACAGTAAATCCTGAAAAAGAACCTGTAAGTTCCGAAGCTGAAAAGAGTCCGGAAGCAGACTGCAGGAAGGAAAACGAACTTCTCAAAGATCAGCTTTTCCGGCTTGCAGCTGATTTTGATAACTTCAGAAAACGGACCGCCCGTCAGATGGAAGAAAACCGAACAGCTGTGCTTGAGCAGGTGCTTCTGGACTTTGTTGAAGTGACAGATAACTTTGACCGTGCCCTGAAATCTGCACGGACTGCAGAAGATATGGGCTCGATTGTAAGTGGAATCGAACAGCTTTCAAAGCAGTTTTTTTCGATCCTGGAAAAGCACGGGCTTGAAAGGGTAAAATGCGAAAAAGCAGGTGAATTTGACCCTCACAGGCATGAAGCTGTCCAACACATAGAAACCTCCGAAGTTCCGGACAATACCATAGTCGAGGTTTACAAATCAGGATATGCACTGAGGGATAAGGTTGTCAGACCTGCTATGGTTTCAGTCGCAAAAAACCCTGAAGAGACGGAAAAATAAAACTGATTAATTCAAAACCGGACGTATGCTTAAACTGAACTTACGTTCAATTCAATATTAAATTCAATAAACTCTCTGGCCAGGTAGCCTAACTAAATAATTTAATAGACAATTTACTATGAGGATATAATATGGCAAAAATACTGGGAATAGACCTTGGTACTACTAACTCATGTGTGGCAGTGATGGAAGGCGGGGAAGCTGTCGTGATCCCAAATGCCGAAGGCAACAGAACAACTCCTTCAGTTGTTGGATTTTCCAAGAAAGGGGAGAAACTTGTGGGTCAGGTCGCAAAACGGCAGGCTATATCAAACCCGGAAAACACCGTTTATTCCATTAAAAGACACATGGGAGAACCAAACTACAAAGTTACACTTCACGGAAAAGCATATACCCCGCAGGAAATTTCTGCGATGATTCTCCAGAAGCTCAAAAACGATGCAGAGGCTTATCTCGGAGAGACAATAACACAGGCTGTTATTACAGTTCCTGCTTATTTCAACGATTCACAGAGGCAGGCTACAAAAGATGCAGGTTCAATTGCAGGGCTTGAAGTCCTGAGAATTATAAACGAGCCCACAGCTGCGTCCCTGGCTTACGGGCTTGACAAAGGAGATGTAGACCAGAAGATCCTTGTCTACGACCTTGGAGGCGGAACCTTTGATGTATCCGTTCTGGAACTCGGAGGTGGAGTCTTTGAGGTAAAATCCACAAGTGGAGACACTCACCTTGGAGGCGACGACTTCGACCAGCGCATTATCGAGTACCTGCTCGCAGAATTTAGGAAAATCGAAGGAATCGACCTTTCCAAAGACAAGGCTGTACTCCAGCGCCTTAAAGATGCTGCTGAAAAAGCCAAGATCGAACTTTCAGGTGTTGCCAGCACCAACATTAACCTTCCCTTCCTCACAGTCGGTTCTGATGGGGAACCAAAACACATGGATGTTGACCTGACCAGAGCCCAGTTCCAGAAAATGACTGAGGACCTTCTGGAAAAGACCCTTGTATCCATGCGCCGCGCACTCAGTGACTCAAAAATTACCCCAAATGACCTTGATAAAGTGATCCTTGTTGGAGGCGCAACAAGGATGCCTGCCGTGGTTGAACTTGTGGAGAATTTCACAGGCAAGAAACCCTACAAGAACATCAACCCTGATGAAGCAGTTGCAATCGGTGCAGCCATTCAGGCAGGAGTCCTGGGTGGAGAAGTAAAAGATGTCCTTCTACTCGACGTCAATCCCCTTACTCTGGGTATCGAGACCCTCGGAGGCATTGCAACTCCACTCATCCAGAGGAACACCACCATTCCTACTAAAAAGAGTCAGATCTTCTCAACTGCTGCTGACAATCAGCCCTCAGTCGAAATTCATGTTCTGCAGGGAGAACGAGGGATAGCTTCTGAAAACAAGACCCTTGGCAGATTCACCCTTGATGGTATACCCCCTGCTCCGAGAGGTATCCCGCAGATCGAGGTTACCTTTGATATTGATGCAAACGGGATCCTGCACGTGAGTGCAAAGGACCTGGGCACAGGCAAGAAACAGTCCATTTCCATCCAGAAACCCGGCGGACTTTCTGATGCAGAAATCGAGCGCATGGTCAAGGATGCTGAACTGCATGCCGAAGAGGACAAGAAGCGCAAGGAAGAAGTCGAGACCAGAAATAACGCAGAAGCCCTAATCAATGCCTCAGAAAAGACTCTCAAGGAAGCCGAAGATGTAGCAACCGAAGACCAGAAGTCAAAGATCACTGCTGCAATCGAAGACCTGAAGAAAGCCCTGGAAGGCAAGGACATTGAAGATGTCAAGGCAAAGTCAGAGGCTCTTCAGGAAGCCGTATATCCGGTATCGACAGCCATGTATCAGAAAGCCCAGGAGGCAGCACAGCAGGCTGCAGGCGAAGAAGGAAGTACGGATGCCAAAGACCCTGATGAAACAGTCGTTGATGCAGATTACGAGGTAGTTGACGACGAAAAGAGTAAGTAATTAAAGAAGAATTAACATCTAACAACAAGCGCCTGATAATTTGCAGGCATGACCGGTAACCTGTCTACAGGTTCCGGATTTATATCCTTTTTTAAAATAACAGGGAATCCTGATGGCTACAACACGTGATTATTACGAAATTCTCGGAGTATCTAAAGACGCCTCAGTCGAAGATATAAAGAAGACGTATCGAAAGCTTGCACTGCAATACCATCCTGACAGGAACAAAGAAGCAGGGGCTGAGGAAAAGTTCAAGGAGATATCCGAGGCTTACGCTATTCTTTCAGACACTGAAAAACGGGCTCAATACGACCGTTTCGGGCATGCCGGAATTGATGGGCAGTATAGTGCAGAGGACATCTTCCGGGGAGCAGATTTCAGTGGGTTTGGAGACATTTTTGAAATGTTTTTCGGAGGTGGCCGAAGAGGTGGTCCTATGGGGCCGAGGAGAGGTTCAGACCTCCAGTACGACCTCTATATAACCTTTGAAGAAGCTGCTTTTGGAGTCCGTAAAGACATTGATATTCCACGGACAGAAAGGTGTTCTACCTGCTCAGGCACAGGAGCAAAAGTGGGTACAAGCCCAAAACGTTGTCCTGCCTGCGGCGGCACAGGGCAGGTCCGTACCACCCGTTCAACTTTAGGGATGCAATTCGTGAGCACCACCACCTGCAGTACCTGTCACGGCAGAGGCCAAATAATTGAGTCCCCATGCCCAACCTGTGGCGGGGCAGGCAGAATCCGGAACAGGAGAACAATAACAGTCAACGTACCCGCAGGAGCAGACTCAGGCATGAGCCTCAGGCTCAGCGGAGAAGGAGATGCAGGAGAACCAGGAGCGTCTCCCGGAGACCTTTATATTATCATCCATGTGATGGAACACAGGTATTTCAAGCGGGTCGATTACGATGTAATCTCCGAACTGTCAATACCATTCACCCAAGCTGCACTTGGGGCAGACATTATGGTTGATACCCTCTACGGCAAGGTCAAAATGAACATCCCGGCTGGGACTCAGACCCATTCCGTCTTCAGGCTCAAGGACAAAGGCATACAGCACCTGCATGGGCACGGCAAAGGGGATCAGCTCGTAAGAGTAATAATCAAGACTCCCACAAAGCTTACTCATGAACAGGAAGAACTTCTCCGCCAGTTCGAATACCTGAGCAATGGAAAGAAGTCCGATGGGGAGGAAACGAGTAAATCTGAGAAGCACAAAAAAAGCAAGGGAATTTTTGAAAAGGTAAAAGATGTATTAGAGGGTTGAATATTAAGTTTCGGGCTCAATTTTCTATTTTTCTTTTCCTTTTTAAATTTCTATTTGTAACAATTCAGGTAGCCTTTGAAAGGCTACAATTTTTCCTCTTTTCGAGGAAAAATTGCATATAAATTGAATCCTATTTTGTTTCGTTATTATGCTTACACGTGAAGAGATCCTCGTTATCTATGAAGCTGGTCCTGAAGCTGTAATTTCTGTAATCCAGAGACTTGAAACTATCATAGAAGAACAAGCTATTCGAATTGCTGAACTAGAAAAACGTGTAAGGATTTTAGAATCTCGCTTAAATCAAAATAGCAGAAACAGCAGTAAACCTCCTTCTACTGACTTTTTAGTCAAAGAAAAACCTAATCCCAAGAGTCTCCGGAAAAAGAGTGGGAAGAAACCTGGAGGTCAAGAAGGTCATCCAGGCACAACTCTTGATATGGTTAATGATCCTGATTAGGTAATTGAACATTCTTTGACCTGCTGCAAAGAATGTGGACATACTCTTGAGGATGTTGAAGTTGAAGCTTATGAGAGAAGACAAATTTTTGATATTCCTCCTGTAAATCTAATTGTTACGGAACATCGAAGTCAGATTAAGACCTGTACTCACTGTGGAAAATCAAATAAAGCTTCTTTTCCAGAATCTGTGAAATATCCCGTCCAGTATGGTCCTAATATTTTAGCTTCAGCAATTTACTGTAAAAACTACCAGTTTATTCCCTACAAAAGGATTTTAGAGTTTTTTGATGACGTTATGGGGATAAAAATCTGTTCTGCTACGATAATCAGAGCAGAAAAAGAATGCTTCCGGAATTTAGAGGAGTTTGAAAATGTGAGTCAGGAGAGGTTAATAACTTCTCCTGTAATCCATTGTGATGAAACTGGGATGAAAATTGAAGGAAAAAGGCATTGGCTTCATGTAGCTTCTAATGACAAATACACCTGTTATTTTGCTCACTCAAAAAGAGGATCAGAAGCAATTAATGCCATGGGAATTCTTCCAGAGTTTAAAGGAATAGCAGTTCATGACGGATGGAAACCCTATAACAGTTATGAATGTGATCATGCTCTTTGCAATGCTCATCTCCAGAGAGAACTTACTGGAATTGAGGAGAACTATAAACAGCAATGGGCTAAAGAGATGAATGAACTGTTAACAGAAATGAAAAAGTATACTGATGAGTGTAAAGAGCAGGTCAAAGATCTGGACTTTGAGCAAATTAAAGTGTTAGAAGAAAGGTTCGATGCTGTAGTCATGAAAGGGATTGAAGAAAATCCACCTTCTCTAAACCCTGAAAAACAAGGAAAACGTGGTAAAAATCCAAAAACAAAAGCAAGGAACCTACTTGACAGGTTTATAGAAAACAAAAAACAGATCCTGAGATTCCTCAATGACTTGAGAGTTCCGTTTGAGAATAACCAAGCAGAAAGAGACATAAGGATGATGAAATTACAGCAGAAAATATCAGGAACTTTCAGAACTATACAAGGAGCGGAAGCTTTCTGCAGAATTAGAGCTTATATCTCAACCATTAAAAAGAACGATTTACCTGTTATAGACGGTATTCTCGCGGCGCTCAAAGGAGCGCCGCTATTATTCTGAGAATTTCAGCATTTTGCTGAAAAAACATACTTTTTTATCAGTGGCTGAATAGTTACTTCTATTTTTCTTTTCCTTTTTAATTTTCTATACCGGAAGCTTGAAAACATTTATATATACCTGTTTAATTCTATGGCTAGGAATCTTATCTAATTCACAACTAATTCACAAAAACATAGGTTTGAGAAATTCTGGTTTGCAAAACGTTTAATATCCAGAGATGGTCAACACGCTGATTAACTTTGCTACAAATGATCATGTATCGGGCAGCATGTTACACTTCAACATTATGCCTAGTGCATCGATTCCCAAATAAATCCATTATTTGGTGAGGGATTTGTTGGTCACGAGATAGATTTTGAAGTTTAGGTTTATGGATGTAATCTGGAATCGATACACTAGTATCTATTTTATGTTTATTTTAGCTTTGATTAATTTGATTACTTTCACTTTGACTACTTTCAGCGGTTCAATAATTCCTGCAGTAGTAGATTCATTAAAAACAGTTTTTTTGAAGGTGTCCTATGAAGGCTGTAATTATTGGTGCAGGAGAAGTAGGTTATCATATTGCAAAAGCCCTCTCTCCTAAAAATGATGTAGTAATTATAGAGAAAGACGAGGAAGCAGCAAGAAGAGCAGATGAACTTGATGTGCTCGTGATTGAAGGAAACGGCGCAAACGCTGACATTCTTTCAAAAGTCTTGCAGAATACTGACCTTCTCGTGGCCGTTACGGGCGTTGACGAGGTCAACATCGTTGCCTGCATGACCACCAAGCTGATTACAAAGAACAAACCCGGCTGGAAGGATACAAAGACCATAGCAAGGGTTAGTAATCCCGATTACATAGATTCGCCAGTTACGTCAAGAGCTCAGGTTGGCGTTGACCTTATGATCTGCCCAGAACTTGCGCTCGCCTCAGAGGTTGCCGAGGTGCTCTCAAGCCCTTCTGCAATAGATGCGGAAATGTTTGCCGAAGGAAAAGTAAAGATGACTGAGTTTGCAATAAACCCGGAAAGCAGACTTGTGGGAAAGCATGTGCAGGACCTTCGGCTTGCTGGCTGCTGCATCGTCAGTGCTGTTTTCCGCGAAAAAGAAATAATAATTCCTCATGGAGACGATTTAATCAAGGCAAATGACCATATGGTAGTTGTGGGCAAGCCAGGAGCTATGGAAAACCTGGAAAGCGTTTTCGGAAGCCAGGCGCCCCACAGAACCAGAATTCTTCTTATTGGTTGCGGAATTGTAGGCATCTATCTGGCAAAACTGATCGACAGAGAAGATAACGCGGACCTGAGGATTATAGAGCGCAGGAAGAGCCGCTGCATAGAAGTGGCCGAGATGCTGGAAAACGCCCTTGTGCTCAATGGGGACGGGACTGACGTCAGTCTTCTCAGGGAAGAGAATATTGAGGATATGGATGTTGTTGTTACAGTTACGAACAGTGACGAAAAGAACCTTCTCTGTGCCCTGCTTGCAAAGCAGCTCGGGGCAAAGAAGGTAATTGCAAGGGCTGACCGCTCGGATTACCTGCCTCTTTTTGAGATGGTCGGGATAGACATGGCCGTAAGCCCCAGAGAAGCAACAGTAAATGAAGTCCTCAAACTTACTATGGGCAAAGGCATACAAACGCTCACGACTATCGAAGGTGAAAAAGCCGAAATCATAGAATATACGGCTTCCGAGAAGTCCAAGATTGTCGGCAAGCCATTAAACAAAGTAAAGTTCCCCAAAGGAGCTCTTATTAACATGGTAGTGCGCGGAAAAGAGACTGTAATTCCAAGGGGGAATTTCGTCATCAACAACGGAGACCGTGTAGTTATTTTCTCGATGACTTCTGCGGTTTCTGAAGTGGAAAAATTCTTCAGATGAGTTTTGCGGAATGAGGAGTTTTTCCATGAATAATAAAGCTGTTTTTAATAACAAATCAGTACCTGATGATTTTTTGCAGTCCATACTTGCTTTTGTTGTGATTAATGATTGTATTTATTTGAGCTACAGCAGTTAAAGTTTGGAGGAGCAAATGATTCCTAACTACAGGTACAAACCCGAAATGATTCCTAACTACAGGTACAAACCCGGCATCTATTTTGTTGTGACTTTTATCGTAACCTATGTTCTCTGATTTGCCGGAGTGTATGTAAGTTTTCAGGATAATGAAAGCGGACTGCATATATTACTTATGCTGCCCGAGCTGATGGTACCTTTTCTGATCTCAACTGTATGGTATTTACATCTAAAAATTCGGATTTAAAAAAAGATTTTGTTAACAGGCTTATCAATCCCAGACTAATACAGCCAAAAGTGCTGTCGGCATTTTTATTGATAATCCCGATCTCTGTTCTGACATTTATCTTTCTTTTCCATTTGGAGGATCGATTTCACAGTTTCAATTTGCCGAAAGTTTCTCTTTTTCATCTGGATTTGTCCCTGCTTTACTTCTTCTTTTTCTTGCTGCAGGTTTTGAGGAGCTTGGATGGAGAGGGTATGCCTTTGACAGTCTGCAGAGCCGGTACACCTCCTTATAGCATCGGTTATTTTCGGTATACTCTGGTCGCTCTGGCACTTTCCCTGACATTTGTCAATGAATCCTACCAGTATCTTACCTTAGGCAGGTCGACGTTTTATTGTTCTCTCAGCCCATGGACGTTTCTGAAATAGATCAACCAGTCAATCAGACATCACCCATGTTTTGTTTAAAGTTGAAAAGATGTTACTAAAAAATTACTTGTTCCAGAACTCCGGTGTAAAGAGCACGATGACGGTGTAGACTTCAAGCCTGCCAATCCACATATTCGCAATCAGGATTAATTTTCCAAGAGGAGGGATCGGGTCAAAAGTACCCATCGGGCCTACCACATTCAGGCCCGGACCTATATTCCCGAGAGTGGCTATGGAGGCAGTAATTGAAGTTATGATATCCATACCCAGGACCGAGAGGATAAGGGCGCTTGAGATAAAAATAAGGAGATAGATCACTACAAAGGAGAAAATAGAGTTTATGACCTCATCAGACACGGTTTTATTGTTGAATTTTACACTTCTTATGGCTCTCGGATGAAGAGACTTAAAAAGTTCTACTCTCCCGTGCCTGAGAAGCATAAGGATGCGCACAACTTTTATGCCACCGCCTGTAGAACCGGCACAGCCACCAATAAACATAACGAGAAGAAGAACCATCTTTCCCGAGTCGGACCAGAGGTCAAAGTTCGTTGTGGCAAACCCCGTCGTTGTCATGATGGAAACTACCTGAAAGATCGAAAGCCTGAAAGAGTCAAAAATACCTGTACCAAGATCACGGTAGAGCAAGAGGGTAAGAAGTCCAGTTGCTGCAAGGGTGAGGGCTGTATAGAAGCGGAATTCATCGTCTTTTAGAAGGAAGTCCTTGTCAACATAAATCGCCCTATAATGGAGGGCAAAATTTGCGCCTGCAACGAACATGAAGAAAGTTATTATGAATTCGACCAGAGGACTGTGAAAAGTTTCAATGCTCGCCCCATAAGGCGAGAAACCTCCACAAGCCATTGTGGTAAAAGTATGAGTAACTGCATCGTATAGTGAAAGACCTGCAAGCAGGAGAGCGACAACCTGCACGAATGATATTACAAAGTAGACCATCCACAGGATCTTTGCAGTTTCCCTTATTCTTGGTTTTAGCTTATCTTCAGTTGGACCCGGGGCTTCAGCCCGGAAAAGCTGTCGACCGGCAACTCCGAGTTTTGGCAGGATCGCAATGAAGAGCACAATAATGCCCATACCGCCCAGCCACTGCATCATACACCGCCAGAAGAGAATGCCTTTAGGATGGCTTTCAATATCAGTAAGAATTGTCGAACCTGTGGTGGTAAAGGCCGACATGGATTCAAAAAGGGAATTGAGAGGAGAAATTCCATTCAACATAAAAGGAATTGCCCCGAAAACAGCAGCAGCAAGCCAGCCCAGAGCGACGATCGCAAAGCCTTCTTTACGCATCCAGTCTTCATCGGTTTTGTAGGAAAGCAGGATTAAGCCAGTAAGGACTGTTATTACTATAGAAACAAGAAAAGGTGTAAGGCTTTCCCCGTAATAGTATGCGACTCCGAGAGGAACAACCATGAGTATCCCGAGAAGCCTGAGTAAACCGCCAAGCACATAAAAAACAATCTTAAAATTCATGCTGATCCTCTGTTTTTACAGCTTATGATACTTTTAATGTATTCATATTTATTGCTTACCTGAACAATTTCTCAACATGCGGGACTGCGGAAGAAAGAGCAAAGACTATGACTTTGTCCTCATCTCGGATGATAAACTCCCCTCTGGGGACAATGACCTCATCATTGTGAACCACCATGGTGATAATTGCACCTTTTGGAAACTTTACCTTATTGAGCGGTTTTCCTATAATTTTTGATTGCCCTGATGCCGTATATTCTATGATTTCGGCTTTTTCACCTTCGATAGTCGTGAGCGTTTGTATGCCTTTGCCCATGGTAAGTTTGAGGACTTCGTTTACGGTTGCTGCTCTCGGGCTTACTGCAATATCGATTCCCACCATTTCAAAAAGAGGCACATAGTCCGAACGGTCAGCTCTTGCAATCACTTTTCTGGCACCCATTTGCTTTGCGAGCAGGGCACAAAGAAGGTTCTTTTCGTCGCTGTCCGTAACTGCAATAACAACATCCATATCCTCAATATTTTCTTCTCTGAGGAGGCTGACATCAGTCCCGTCCCCGTTGAGAATAAGGGCATTTTCCAGCATCTCGGCCACTTCTATGCAGCGGCTTTTCCTATATTCAATAATCTTGAGGTCTGTGTTCTCATCCTTATCGATAATTTTGGCAAGGTAAAAACCCACAATTCCGCAACCAATAAGGAGAATTCTGTTTCGATGAGGTCCTTCGTTCCCGAAAACGCTTTCCAGATTTTCCATGGCTCTGGGCTTGCCAATGATCACCATACGATCGTTTGTTTTAATTACGTCGTCTCCACGGGGAATGATTATTTCGTTTTCCCGGAAAATAGCACTGACAATGCAGCAGTCTTCAAGCTTGAGGTCCTGCATATGCTTTCCTACATACCTGTTGTCAGGACGGATGGCAAATTCCATCATCTGAACTTTACCTCCTGCAAACATTTCCGCATCTATTGCAGAAGGGTTTGAAAGCACCTCGGCAACCTCTGAGGCAAGCGCAAGTTCTGGGCAGATCATAACGTCCACACCCACCTGAGCTCTGGAGGTAACAGGTACATCTATGTAGTCGGGATTGCTAACTCTGGCAATAGTCTTTGTTTCCCTCCAACCAGAATGGGATCTTATGATCAGCTTGGCGGTCATACAGGCAACGATATTAACTTCATCGACTCCGGTAACAGCAACGAGAATATCCGCATCAGGAAGAAGATTTGCAAGAACATCGGCATTTGCGCCGTTACCTTCCACTACCTGAACATCCAGCTCATCTGCTCGTCTCAGAGCATCCTCATTGTTCTCAATAACAACCACGTCATGTGTGAGGGAAAGAAACTTTGCGATATGATATCCAACTTCACCTGCGCCGATTACCACTGCTTTCATAAGATTCCCTCGAAGAAAAGACTGTTTGCAAATAGATTACCCTGCTTGCTTAAGTAGTCTTTGGAAAAAATAAACCGTAAATGGGCGGATTTTTGAGCCTATGAGTATCTCCAGTTTAGAAGTGCCAGAAAACACTTGTAAAGAGTACCAGTACAGTGTATACTTCAAGCCTGCCAACCCACATATTGTTTATCAGGATAATTGAAAATAAAAACTGATATGTGAACTACCCTAAACTAAAGATTTAGCGGCTTTCTGAGTCCTCCTTCCCTCTACTGAGGACAAGTCATACAGGTTCTACCCCGCATACCACAGGTGAAATGGAATATATGATCGTGAGATTACTTGAGATGCTCAGAACATCCGATATTCTCCGGCTTAATGTTCCCGATCCCTTCAGGGATACGATACCCTGTTATCCAACTCCCTCAGCTTGATTTTCGCATTTTGGATTGTGGTGACAGTATCTACTATTAAATTAACTTGATACTACTATTAAATTAACTTGATACGAAAAATAGTTTATTAGAATCAATAATTGAAAAATATATGTAAGTTGACGCTTATATCCCGCGAAGCTAAAGATTTCGGGGTTTTACACTTCTTCCTATAAAAAGAAAGATGCCTGTTTTTCAGGCATTATTTTTGTTTTTAATTACTTCTTTTGCTGCGTCCTTGAAAAATATGCGAAGGTCCCAGAGCAGTTTTTTATTGGCTTTGAAGAGTGCCTGCAGAAGGTCAAAAAGTCTCATTCTCTCAAACTTGACTTCCTTGAGGGAACCGGCAAGGGCATCCAGGTCTTCATCCTGGAGGTTGATAAAACAGTTCTTAACTATGAGGCTCATGTCTATGTCATGCCCTGTGGTTTCTCTCCACCGTTTTTCATAGACTTCTTCGAGCTTTTCAAAGGAGACGTCCCCTGCGGATATGGCTTCGTAAGCAGCCTCTCCGGCAAGCTTTCCTGCATCCATTGCATTCAGGATCCCGCCACCTGTTATTGGGTCGGACTGGCGTGCAGCATCTCCAACAAGCATTAATCCGTTTGTAGAGGTTTTTTCAATGCTTCCCGAAACCGGAACTCCCCCGAATACCATTTCTACGATACCGGCGTTGGGGAAGTTTTTCTTCACAAATCTATTGAGGTAATCGACAGGCCTGGGTTTGAATTTACCGGTCTTGCTCCCGAGAAGTCCGACTCCTACGTTGGCTTTGCCTTCTCCCTTCGGGAAGATCCAGATGTAGCCTCCAGGAGCTAGCTCATTTCCTATATAAAATTCGCAGTATTCCTGGTCTATGTCTGCACCTGTTATCAGGTACTGTGCGCAGGTCTCGATATCTACAGGTTTCAGGGCTGTGTCGATCCCCGCCCATCTGCCTACTTTGGACTCGATCCCATCTGCACCTATAATTATTTTCGCCCGTACCTCATACTCTTTTCCCAGGTGCATGAGCCTTGCTCCCTTCACGAAGTCATCTTCAATGATCAGACCGGTTGCCCTTGTCTTTACCCTTACCTCTGCTCCAGCTTTTGCAGCATGTTCAGCGAGAGCGCGGTCAAATATTTTTCTTTCAAGGACATACCCAACCTCTCCACCGGAGATTTCCTGTGCCATTTCTATCTTCGTGCCGTTAGGGGAGAAAATACGGGAACCTTTGAGGTCAGCACAAATCCAGCTGTTGTCAATTTCAACATGTTTTTTAAGGTATTCTTTATTCACACCTTCGGCGCAGCGTACAGGGTCCCCTATTTCCTGGCGCTTTTCGATTAAAAGCACATCAAGCCCTTTTTCGGCTGCTGTTTTTGCAGCAATGGAACCCCCAGGCCCGGCTCCTATAACCAGAACATCATACATATCTTTCATTTCATTACCTCAATTGCTCCCACAGGGCAGATGCGATCACATATCCCGCATTGTATGCACATACTTTCATCTACTTCAATCCAGGTCTCCACAAGTTCAAGTGCTCCCTTAGGGCAGACTCCCACACAGGCACCACAGTATCCACATTTGTATCTGTTTATGTTGATGCTCACCAGCTCACCTGTCAGTTTTAAAGGCAAATCATGATTTTTAACCAGAAGATATCATCTCTTGCAAATAATATGTCCTTGCAAATAATATGTCATAAATGAATAGACTCTATGTCATAAATGAATAGACTCTATGTCATAAATGAATAGACTCGACAATATAATGCCACGTTCCTTAAACTAATGACATTATATATGACTTTTATATAATCCCTGAATATCTCTTTTTTGATAATTATGCTTTCGAAATTTAGATTCTGTTAATGAATCTTTTTTCGGCTCTTAAGGTTTATTTTTATTACTTGCGTTTCTTTTTGAGGAAGGTAATGTCTGAATTAAGATTTATCCGTATAACACAATTTATTTTTACGAATCAGTTTCCACAATTATTGTATTTATCTACTTTAAAGTTATTGGCTATCATGCCGACGCTCTCAATATAGAATTCTCTTTCAGCTACCTTTTTTATGTGTTTTTCTTATATTGCCTATGGTACACTTTTTTGGATGTAAACTCTTCCCAGAAAGTATCATTTGATGTGATTGTCCTGATATAAAATTATTTATAACATATCTCCACAAATTTTTTGAAATATTTTCTACCAGCAAGTCAATAAAGATATTCATAATTTTGGAAAGACCATCGCCCTCAATTTCGTACCTGAAGTAGATGAGGAAAAGAACCACCGGAGTGGTTTCTGCAAGAATCCTGACGGGTTTATCAATAAGAAACCCGATATCTGCTCATTCTTCAAAAAAGGTAGAATTATTGCCATGTTATCTTAATGAATATTTTTAATCAATCTTTCGAGGACCGGGAAACTGTCAGCTCAAGGTGCTCTTATCAGGATTCAAAGCGGAACCAACCCGACCCTTCCCCGGCTGACCTCCAGCCTGAATTTCCGGTTAATGTAGTCTCTTGCAGTTCCTTCTCCATGGATAAGAAGTTCCACCAGGTCTTCGGGTTCATCTATATCCGTGCCTGCAAGGAAAGAGTCATATATTTCAAAATTCTGCCCGGAACCTGTTGCAATCGAACAGTGGGTCAGAAAACTCGACCCGTAATACATTACCCTGTATCTGGAGGGGTTCCTTATAAAAAGGGCATTCGTACCTCCTCCTTTTCCGGGGACGATACATATATCCTTTTTAGTTGAAGTTATCCCTTTTATATGTTCCGGGGAGAGTAACGGCAGGTCAGCCATAACAATCAGGACAGGCTCCTCTGCCTTTTCAAGGTAACTGTTCAGGGCTTCATTCAGGCCTTTTTCGTCCAGCAGAACTCTCGCTTTCGTCATGCCCCCAAGTCCGTAGCCCGAAGGGCTGAGAACGTCGATTTTTTTAATTCCGGCTTCCTTGAGAGAATCTATTACCCGGTTTAACATGAGTTCTACAAACTCTTCCCTTTCTTCCAGGCTCAGGACAGGGGATAATCTGGATTTTGCACCGGCTTTCTTATAGGGGATGACGGCTTTCATATGGGCTCCTGCAATTCATGCTCTTTTTATTATTTCCCGATATTTTTTTCCTTATTCCCTGCTGCCTATTCCAGCTCTTCTGTAATTCGGCAATGGACCTTCCCTGTCAGGAAACCTGGGTTCTGCTTTTCGGTACAGAGTGTCCCTCTGCATAGGGATTCTTCCGGCACCTTTTATCATCCATTCAAACTCCGCAGGAGATACGTATTCTCCATAGTTGCCCCCCGACGCTGTCGAGATCTGGTCTTCCATAAGTGTGCCGCCAAGGTCATTTGCTCCGCACTGCAGGGCAAATTGGGCAAGTTTTTTCCCGAGCTTTACCCAGGTAGCCTGGATGTTGTTTACATGGGTATGCAGGATCACGCGAGATATGGCGATCAGTTGCAGGTCTTCAAGCCCTGTACTTGAGAACTTTCCGGATGCAAGCATCTTTTCCCCTACAGGGTTGTTGTAGGGTAAAAATGACATTGGGATAAGTTCCGAAAACCCGCCGGTTTCCTGCTGGATTTTGCGAATGGTAAAGATATGGTCAAGGCGCTCTTCCAGGGTTTCCACATGTCCGTACATGATGGTTGAATTGGTAGAAATCCCTGCCCTGTGTGCTGCAGTTACAGTATCGATCCACTGCTGTGTATTGATTTTTCTAGGGCAGATAATTTTCCTTACCCTGTCGGAAAGAATTTCAGCTGAAGTCCCGGTAAGAGAATCAAGCCCACTTTTTTTAAGTTTGCGCATTGCTTCTTCTACGGATATGCCGGAAATTCCTGCTGCGTAGTTTACTTCCATCGGGGACAGGGCGTGGATGCAGATCTCGGGGAAACTGGATTTTATGGACTCTATAATTTCCAGGTAGAACTCCATATCAGCTTCAGGGGTGAACCCTCCCTGGACGCAGACCTCCACAGCTCCGGCTTTTCTTGCATCTTCTGTTTTTTTAAGGATTTCTTCCACACTCAGTATATAACCGGTCTCGGTTCTGTAAGCGCAGAACCCGCAGTTTCCGATGCATTTGTTTGTGATGTAGATGTTTCTGTTTACAACATAACTGACAATGTCGCCTACAGAGTTGGCTCGAAGTTCATTTGCAAGTTCAAATAGCTCAAATGGGTTTCCTTCAAGCAGGAGAAGGGCGTCTTCTTTTGTACATTTTCCCTGATGTGCTCTCTCAATGACAGACTCAGAAATTGCCGGGTTTTTCACATACATCCCTATCATTCCTTCCAGATTTCAGACATTTACTTGTCTTTTCCCTTACTGGCCCGGTTTATTCGGATACTCTGCACCCGGACATCCCTCGGGAGTTTCCGGAAGCCAGCTCATTCACTTCCCTGTACAGGGTAGTCCTCTCTTTAGGGACTCTGCCAGCTCCGTGGATCATCCACTCAAGTTCTTCAGCCGTAATCATTTCCCCGTGGCAGGCACCTGCTGATTTGGATATACTTTCTTCCATAAGAGTTCCACCAAGGTCGTTGACTCCGCAGTGGAGGGCAAACTGGGCAAACTTTTTCCCAAGTTTCACCCAGCTTGCCTGGATATTGTCCACATGCCCGTGGAAGAGAATACGGGAGATTGCATAGGTTTTCAGGTCTTCCAGGCCTGGGGTGGCATATCTGCCTTCTCTGATCATTTTTTCCCCTATAGGGTTGTTGTAAGGCATAAAAGGCAGGGGCACAAATTCGGTAATTCCTCCGGTTTCTTTCTGGATATCCCTTATGATTAGCATGTGATCTATCCTTTCCTCCGGAGTTTCAACGTGTCCGTACATCATGGTTGCAGTGGTTGGGATGCCCGCTGAATGCGCCTGCCTGACAACTTCTATCCATTCTCCAGTCTTGATTTTCAAGGGGCAGATTATTTCTCTCACTCTGTCAGAGAGAATTTCGGCTGCAGTTCCCGGCATGGTGTCAAGCCCGCTCCTTTTGAGCCTTCTTAAGGCTTCACTTACCGAAATTCCGCTGATGTGGGCGGCATGGTAGACTTCCATTGGCGAAAAAGAGTGAATATGCATTTCCGGAAATTCGGCTTTTATGGCTTCGACAATTCCCTGGTAAAAGTCCAGGCCCACATCAGGAAGCAGTCCTCCCTGGATGCAAACTTCAGTGGCATTGGCCTTTTCTGCCTCTCTCACCTTTTCCATAATTTCTTCTATGCTCAGGACTTTGCCGTTGTTAGTCCGAAATGCACAAAATCCACAGGTCCCCAAACAGCGGCTTGTGAAATTTATGTTCCTGTTCATGACGTAAGTTACAGTGTCCCCTACGGCAAGAGAGCGGAGTTCATCCGCAAACTTGAAGAGTTCGAAAGGGGGTACCTCCAGGAGCAGGAGAGCATCTTCTTTTGTACTCTTCCCCTGGTATGCGCGTTCTATGAGGTCTTTGGGAATTTTACTGTTCATTTTTCAGACTCCTTCGCGTGCTCTGTTTAGGGTAGTTTCCTGTAACCTTCCCCGTCAGAGAGCCTCCCTATAAGCTCTCCTATTCTGTCTGAGTACCACTTATTTTTCACGTACTGCGGGTAGATTGGAAGGCGTTCTCTAAGTGGAACTGCCCCGAGCTTTTCCTGCAGGTCCTTTACGTCGGGCCATTCGGCTTCGGGGTTGATCCAATCAATGGTCAGGGGGGATATCCCTCCCAGGTCCGTTACCCCTTTTACTATTAGGGCTTTTGGATCAATGAGGTTTGGAGCGACCTGTACGGCCACATCATGCGGCAGAACCTGCCTGGCAAGGGCTACAGTATCCATTATCTCTTCTACTGAAGGTTCAGGGAAGTTTTCCATGGGTGTCCCGGTTTTCGGGGAAAAGTTCTGGATAATGACTTCCTGAATGTGCCCGTACTCCCTGTGCAAGCTTGCAATGGCTTCAAGGGACTCAGCCCTGTCTTTCAGGCTTTCTCCGATCCCTACAAGGAGGCCGGTTGTATAGGGAATCTCAAGTTTCCCGGCTTCCCGGATAGTCTCAAGCCTGCGTTCCGGAACCTTGCCGGGGCAGTCCTTATGGGCTTCCAGAACCGCTGTGGTCTCAAGCATCAGCCCCATGCTCGCATTTAAGGGCTTGAGGACTTTCAATTCGGAACGTGTCATAATCCCCGCGTTCGTGTGAGGGAGAATCCCTATGTTGATTGCGGTTTCACAGAGAAAAACAAGGTATTCCAGGGTAGAAGAATATCCAAGCTCTTTAAGCCATTCCCTGTACTCCGGTACCTCTTCTGCATACTCCCCAAAGGTGAAGAGGGCTTCAGTGCACCCTGCCCCTGCTCCTTTTTCAAGGATTGGGACTACTTCTTCAGGCTTCATCAGCCGGGCTCCGGGTTGTCCGGGCTCCCGTCTGAAGCCACAGTAGCCACAGTGGTTCCTGCATATATTGGTTATAGGGATAAAGACGTTTTTTGAGTAGGTTACGAAAGAAGGGTTCTCCTGTGGAATGGTAAAACACCTGCTGAGTTTTGTTTTTTTTTCTTCCGGGTTTAGCCGAGGATTTTATTCATGGTTGCAGCCACACCGAGAGCTACTCCTTCGACTTCTACGCCTCCTTTTCCCTTGGCTCCGTCCCCTACGACGTAGAGCCCTGGGATCGGGGTCTCATTGCCAGGGTCCATACCAGAGGCTGCCCTGTTTACGGGCCAGTCGTCATGGTAGGACTGGATAAGAAGAACTTCATATTTTTTGCCAGGAAAAACCTCTTTGAGGTCTGCAAGGCCCATCTCAATTTCAGATTCGAGGTTTTTTACGTTCTCAGGAGCCACATACTGGTGACACATGGTAAGATGCTTGCCCGGCGGTGCCAGTTTCGGGTCAACCTGAGTAACCTCATTGGCCCCATTTATGCGCCTTGTATAGGGGGTTAGCAGGACTCCTGAGTGCCCTACTAGAGGCTCATCTGCAGCAAGGCAAATCTTTATGCCTGCAGACGGCTGAAAGGTTTCAAGCATTTTAAGGTAACTTGCATGTACTTCTCCTGAGAGGGCTTCACTGCAGAGCAAAGCAGTTGCAGCATGCCCGAGATTACTGATTATAAAGTCAGCTTCATGTTTCTTGCTTTCAACAATTACCCCTGCAGCTTTTCCATTTTCAACCAAGATTTTTGAAACTTCCTTATCAGTATATATTTTCCCCCCATTTTTCAGAATCACGGCTTCAAGGGCGTCAATAACTCCTTTACATCCTCCGATCGGGATGCCTGTGCCTCCGAACCGGTACATGTTTTCAATTATCTCAAAAACCTCTTCTACCGGAACTTCATCACTTTTCATGCTGAGCGCCCAGCCACAAAAAGAGTCGGCAAACCTTACTAGCCATTCGTCCTTAACCTGAGCCTTTATCCAGGCCTCAAGAGTAACCCCTGAAGGGCGATTTTTCCTTGTGCTCACGATCAAAAAAGCAATTTTAAGGCGATCCATATGCGAAAGTAATGATGGAAATTCAATAAAAGGGATATCTTTGAAGCCTTTCACATAATTAGGGTTTCCTTTTATCAGAGGCACGCGTATAATGGTCTGTTCTGACCGCACGATCTTCACTTCAGCTCCGACCTCTCCGAGAAGCCGGGCAAGTGGCCCTTCAGGTCCGTGGGGCAGCATGTGGAAAGCTCCGCTAGAGAGCTGGAAACCTTTATAGTTAAGATTTGTAAACCTGCCTCCTGTAATAGGAAGCCTTTCGAAAACTTCAACTTCATGCCCTGCGTTCGAGAGCCTGGCAGCGCTTAAGAGCCCTCCAAGGCCTGCACCAATTACAATCGTTTTCATACTGATACCTCGATGGCTTTTACAGGGCAGTAAGGGACGCACATCCCACATTCCACACAGGCATCGGTAGTCCGCGCTCTTCCCCTTACTTCTATTGCTCCCTTTTTGCAAAAAGAAGCGCACTGGCCGCACCCTACACAGTTATCATTTATCTTCATGCGATCCACCGCTTTTCTATCGTGAAAGGACTTATTATAATGTGTTGGTATAGCATTTCGCTCATATTATTTTCTCAGGGTCAATGGGAAAACGGGATTCTCTGATGATAATGCATCGGTTTTAATATACAATGGGTAGCATACTATAGATATATCCTTTCCTGAATATAATATGGATTCTAAGAAAGCTGTCAAATGGACAGGAATACCCATTTTCCTCATGAATATATAGATTATCGAGGGTTCTCTGAAAACTTCAACAGTACACCATTGCCTAACTTCAACAGTACACCATTGCCTATAAGCTACGATGACATTTTTGATCTGTCACATGTATTTCCGATAGCAATAATATTTCTTATAGCCGGGTATCTAATAGTCATTCTTTGCCAGGTATCTGATAGCCATTCTTTATATTAAATCACTTGCCGCATATTTGAATGAAATGAGATGCTGCCGTTTCCGCGCTTACACAGGAAATTTTCAGCCCTTCCAGTTCTTTATTATTTTTATTTTAAAGGTTGCCTCAAGAGACCTTTGCCCATCAGATTTATCATTATTAATTATGTTGTATTCAAAGGTTTTTTATGGGAACTAAAATAATTAACTGATATATATAATTCATTGCCATTCCCGGAGAAAACTTTATGGTCGTAGAAAACCAATTTTCCGGATTTTTTGGCTGTTCAAAGATAATAACATATTTATGGTGTATATATAATTTCGTAAACAAGTCAAGGCTTTCCCCATAAGTTATTTCAACATTAATATATTCTAAAAACAGACTTTTAATTATTTAGACTTAATATTTATATAATATTAATTATCTAGCAAATAGCTATAAATAACCCATGATTCATTTGCAGAACTAACATAGTTACCTGGAATCTTAATTATTAATTATACTACTTTCACAGTAATTGAATCCACATCTCCGAAAGAGGGGCTTTCCCCTGACTTTCAAAAATTTATTGCATAACCTGGGCAACGAAAAAGTAAATTTTTCAGAGCCCGGCAGTCAGAAGTCTGTATTCAGAGCTCTATCCACATGAAGGGAAGTACCCGGGTACAGACATTCTTAACAGGACCTGTGTTCGGACCATAGTGGTTTTTCTAAAGAACCGGGGAATCCGGATGCAGTTTTTTGTCTGCTTATCTTAAAAAATATAAAATCAGGATCATGCGACGCTGCAGTTTCAGATTGCTGCACTCTGATAGGTGATACAATGTCTGGAATAATTGATAATTATATACCGGTTGCAATATTTCTTGCCGTGGGACTGGTTATGCCTCCCATGACAATGTTTATCGTAAAGCAACTGAGTCCGAGGAGCAAGGCAGCCAGCAAATACACGACATACGAATCGGGTTCTGTTCCTATAGGAACTGCCAGGATCCAGTTTAATGTTGAGTATTATCTCTATGCGATTGCTTTTGTTCTCTTTGATATTGAGGTGCTTTTCCTTTACCCCTGGGCTACTGTCTATAAAGGGCATGGAATTACCTCAATTGCAGTAGTTGAGATGTTTGCATTTATCTTCATACTGCTCTTCGGATACGTGTATCTCTGGAAGAAGGAGGCCCTTACATGGGTGAAGTGAAGGAGACAAAAACAACTAATATAAAAGGAACTCCGGAAGACGAAATTCCCGGCGTTATCACAACAACCACCAATGCGATCAGCGACTTTCTCAAGAAGACCAAGGCTCAGGACCTGATCAACTGGGGGCGGAAAAACTCGCTCTGGTTCATGACTCAGCCAATGGGCTGCTGTGGTGTGGAAATGATCGCTACGGGCTGTGCCCACTATGATACTGACCGGTTCGGGATCATTCCCCGAAACTCCCCAAGGCATGCGGATGTCATGATAATCAGTGGTTATGTGACAAAAAAATACCTGCCCGCCTTAAAGAGGCTCTGGGAACAGATGCCTGCTCCTAAATGGGTTCTCTGCATGGGAGACTGTTCTATCAGCGGCGGTCCCTTTTATGAGTCCTACAGTACTGTGCAGAACATCGATGAGCTCTTTCCTATCGATGTCTTCATTCCCGGATGTCCTCCCAGACCCGAAGCCCTGATCCAGGGATTTGTGGAATTACAGGAAAAGATAAAAGCCAAAAAAGACCTGGGGACGGACTACTGAGGAGATTTCAGGCTTATTTGAGGGAATACAATGGATGCCAAAACAATCATAGAATCACTAACCGGTAAATTTCCGGAGGCAATTTCCGAAACCGGGATTGAATCCCCGATCCGTATCCGGGCATATGTGGATAAGGAGAAAGCAAAAGAAGTTTGCCAGTACCTTAAGGACTCCCTTCAGTTCGACCACCTCTGCTCCGTTTGTGGAGTGGACTATCCTCAGAGGAACGAGCTGGAATCGGTGTATCATATAGCTTCTTATGACCACCCTGTAGTTCTTATGTTGAAAGTGAGGCTGCCCAGGGATGCTCCGGAAATAGAGTCTATTGTACCGGTATACTGGAATGCAAACTGGTATGAAAGAGAGACCTACGAACTCTACGGGATTGTGTTTAAAAACCACCCGAACCTGAAGACTCTGGTGCTCCCTGAAGAGATGCTGGGGGAGTGGCCTCTTCGGAAAGACTACGAGGGTTTCCCGAACAAGACAGCAAGAAACCTGGTGTGAGGGGTGAAAAATGGAAGAAATGCTTGAATCAAATGAAATGATTGTACACCTGGGCCCCCAGCATCCCATGCAGCCCGGACCTTTCAGGTTAAACCTGAGGTTGAAAGGGGAAACTGTGATGGATGCTGAAGTGGAACTGGGTTATATTCACAAAGGCATTGAAAAAATCCTGGAGAATAAAACCTACCTTCAGGGAATCACGATAGTTGACAGGATCTGTTACCTTGTAGCCCTGACAAACGAAGAATGTTTTGTGGGCTGCGTCGAAAAGCTGTTAGGCATCGAACCCCCCGCGAGGTCTCAATATATCAGGGTCATTTTAGAAGAGCTTTCCAGGCTCCAGAGCCACCTGCTCGGCATGGGAGAGTTCGGGGAGTTCATCGGCTTCGTGTCCATGTTCATGTATACAATTAAGGAAAGGGAAGATATCCTTACCCTGATTGATATGGTCACAGGGGCAAGGGTCACCCACAGCTACCTGAAATTCGGAGGGGTACGCGATGACCTGCCAGCCGGGTTTAAGGAAAAAGCTCTCCCTGTCCTGAACAACCTCAAGAAAGTTATTAGCGATTACGAGGAAATGTTCCAGTCGGACAGAATTTACAGGGAAAGGACCGAAGGAGTCGGAATCCTGACTGCAGATGTTGCAAAGAGCCTTGGGGTTTCCGGGCCTGCTCTGCGGGCAACGGGTGTTCCCTTCGATATCCGGAAGAACGAGCCATACCTTGTGTATGAGGACCTGGACTTCAAGGTCTGCACGGAAACTGCAGGAGATTGTGCTGCCAGGGTGCGGGTCAGGCTTAACGAGATGCGGGAAAGTATCTACATCCTCGAACAGTGCCTTGACCAGATCCCGAACGGGCCTCTGTTTCCCGAAGGAACCCCTTACGGCAGAAGGACTCCTGTTATGAGAGTTCCTGCAGGGGAGGTATTCCACAGGGTCGAAGACCCAAGAGGAGAAATGGGCATGTACATGATCTCTGACGGCACTGATAAACCTTACAGGGTAAAAGTCAGAGGACCCTACTTCCCGACTCTGCAAGCTCTGCCCCCTCTCATTATAGGCACAACAGTTGCAGACGTTGCAGCGATTTCAGGTAGCATGGACGGCTGCACCAGTGAAGCGGACAGGTGAGTATAATGATAGAAATCCCTGAATTCATAATTCCCTTTATTCCCTGGATTCGCGGGCTTGTAGGCCTGTCTCTTGTGGGAGCTATCTTCCTTGGAGCAATGGGTGCTGTCTGGATTGAGCGTAAATTATCAGCCGACATCCAGTTCAGATACGGCCCTTCAAGGGTAGGCAAGTTCGGGCTCCTGCAGCTGGTGGCTGATGCAATCAAGCTCTTTACGAAAGAAGACTTGAGGCCGAAGAATGCTGACCGCGTACTCTTTGACAACGCCACAATCTTCATGATGAGCTCGGTCTTCCTGATGCTTGTCGCAATCCCTGTAGGTGCAGTCTTCATCAACGGAGTCGAGTACCCGCTGGTTGTAACCGAGATGGACATCAGTGTTCTTTATATCGAGGCAATGTCTGCGCTCACCATTTTCGGGATCTTCATGATTGCCTACGGTTCTAACAACAAGTATTCCCTTCTCGGAGCTTTCAGGAACTTTGCCCGGATGGTCGGGTATGAAGTACCCCTTGGGATCACTGTTGTCAGTGTTGGCATAATGACAGGTTCCCTGAACATAGTGGAAATTGCCAGCGCCCAGGGGCTTCACTGGAACATCTTCCTGCAGCCGATTGGATTTATTGTCTTCTTTATTGCACTTATGGCTGATATGGGGAGGCTTCCTTTCGACCAGAACGAGTCTGAAGAAGAACTGATCGCAGGATGGATTACCGAATACAGTGGAATGCGTTTCGGGCTCGGTTTCTTTGCTGAGTATATCCACATGATCCTTGGTTCCTTCCTTGTTGCACTCCTCTTCCTTGGTGGCTGGAACGTGCCGGCTTTTATCTCAAACAACCCGGTGCTCGGCTTTATTGTCCCCACAGGTTTCCTGCTTCTTAAAACCGTGCTTGTGCTTATGACAATCATCGGAATGAGATGGGCTGTTCCAAGGTACAGGATCGATCAGGTTATAGACCTGAGCTGGAAGAAACTTCTCCCCCTGTCCCTTTTGAACCTTGTCTGGGCAGTGGGCCTTGGACTCTATCTGGGGGCTTAAGAGTATGGTTCTTAAAAACATCAGATATGCACTTAAAAACATCCCTAAAAAACGCGTGACCAGGCTGTGTCCGGAGGTGGAAAGTCCACTCTCCGACAGGTTCAGAGGGCTTCAGATCCTTGACAAAAGTAAATGCATCGGCTGTGGGATCTGTGCCAATACCTGCCCAAATAACGCGATTAAAATTATTAAAGCCCCGATTGCCCCTGGAAGTGGCAAACAGAGGTGGTTCCCCGAAATAGATATCGGCCACTGCCTCTTCTGTGGGCTCTGCATTGACCAGTGCCCCAAAAGTGCTCTTTCAAGCGGGAAAGAATACACCAAAGGCATGGTAAAATGGACTCATAAAGACCTGCTCATGACTCCTGACAAACTCGCAAGGGAAGTAGATATCGATGAAGGTGATGAAAAATGATAGGAATTGAAACTATCGGGGCAGCTCTGGAAATGGCTGTCTTCGGGCTCCTTGCGATTGTCACAGTCTTCTTTGCAATCTTTGTGATTATTGCAAAGGACGTTGTAAGAGCCGGGCTTTCCCTGATCATGTGCATGTTCGGCATTGCAGCTCTCTACATCCTCTTAAACGCCCAGTTCCTGGGAGTTGTCCAGGTGCTGGTCTATATAGGGGCAATCGGAGTGTTGATCCTCTTTGCCGTTATGCTTACAAAGCGTGAACTGGGAGGTGAGTCCCGTGCGAATTAACAGACCTGCATCTCTTCTCGTTGTCCTGCTCTTTGTTGCTGTTGTTGTTACAGGGATTTTTGGGACTTCCTGGAATACGGTTTCGGAACTCCCTGAGAACCCGGCTGACCCGAGCAATATCGAGGGCATAGGTATGTTGATCTTCACCCAGTACGTGGTGCCTTTCGAGGTCCTATCAATCGTCCTGCTCGCGTCCCTTATAGGAGCAATTTACATGGCAAAAGGAGAGGGCAACAGATGACTGCTATTCCATTAACATTTTATCTCGGCCTTGCAGCCCTGCTCTTTTCAATCGGGCTTTATGGCGTAATGACCCATAAAAGCGGTATCAGGATGATCATGTGTATCGAGCTCATGCTGAACTCCGCAAACCTGAACCTTGTGGCTTTTTCAAGCTATACGGACACCCTTAACGGGCAGGTCTTTGCCATTTTCTCAATTGCCCTTGCAGCTGCTGAAGCAGCAGTCGGGTTTGCAATTTTCATGGCAATCTACAGAATGCACGACAAAATTAACCTTGATGAGCTTAACATCCTGAGGTGGTAAAAACGGCTCTGGAAGAATTTGCATTTTTGATCCCCCTGCTTCCGGCACTGGCTTTTGCGATCACCTTCTTCTTTGGCAGGAAAATGCCTTCAGGAGGGGCAATCATCCCCATCCTTGCCATCGCCGCCTCCTTTGTAATCTCTTTTGCGATTACCCTCGGGCTGCTGGCAAACCCCGAAGAGATCGTAAGCCAGTCCTATTCCTGGTTTGCAGTGCTTAACATCGGAATCTTAATTGACCCCCTGGCTGCAGTCATGCTGTCAATGGTCTCCTTTGTGAGCCTGCTGATCCACATCTACGCAGTTAGCTACATGTCTCATGATGAAGGAAAACCCAGGTACTTTGCAGAAACCGCACTGTTTACCGCAGCAATGCTTTCCCTGGTCCTCTCGGACAATATTCTACAGCTCTTTGTTTCCTGGGAACTTGTCGGGCTTTGTTCCTATCTCCTGATCGGTTTCTGGTTCGAAAAACCCTCAGCTGCAGCCGCAGCCAAGAAAGCTTTCCTTACAACCAGGATCGGAGACGTAATGTTCCTTACAGGAATAATCGTGCTGACTTCCGATCTCCTGAAACTTGCAGGTGGCTTCCAGGAAGGAGTATACCTGCTTCGCTTTGACGAAATATTCAGCTATATCCCCCAGCTTTCTGCTCTGCAGTTAAATGTCTTCGGCTTTGAAATAAGCCACCTTACTATTATCACCCTGCTTTTCTTCGGAGGAGCCGTAGGAAAGTCCGGGCAGTTCCCGTTGCATGTGTGGCTGCCTGATGCAATGGAAGGCCCAACAACCGTCTCAGCTCTCATCCATGCAGCAACAATGGTTACTGCCGGGGTTTACCTGGTAGCAAGGACCTTCCCTATGTTTATTGCAGCCCCTGACTCCCTTATGGTAGTCGCTTACTTCGGAGGCTTTACTGCTCTCTTTGCAGGCACAATGGGCATTGTAATGAACGACCTCAAGCGTGTGCTTGCATTCTCTACCATCAGCCAGCTCGGCTACATGATGCTGGGTCTTGGGCTTGGATCGGCAATAGGGCTTGAAGCAGTTGGAATTTCCCTTTTCCACCTGATCAACCATGCTTTCTTCAAGGCTCTCCTTTTCCTCTGTGCAGGCAGTGTAATCCATGCAGTCGGCACCCAGGATATGAGAGAACTCGGAGGCGTAGGAAAGGTAATGCCAATTACTGCTGCCACTATGACTATTGCAGCTCTTGCCCTGGCAGGTTTCGGTATCCCTGGAACCTCAATAGGGACAAGCGGCTTCATTTCAAAGGATGCAATTATTGAAGCTGCCTATCTCTTCGGAGAACACAGCAACAATTGGATCCCGTACATATTCTCAATTGCAGCCGCCTTCCTGACATCCCTCTATATCTTCAGGCTTATCTTCATGACCTTTACAGGGAAGCCAAGAAGCAATTATCACGGGCATGAGTCCTCTGCAATTATGACCATACCCCTATCCATTCTGGCATTCCTTGCCCTTGTTTTTGGAGCGCTTACCCAGACAGGATTCATGAAATTCCTTGAAGAAACCTTTACCAACAGTTTCGTGAGCCTTAACATAGGAAGCCTTGCCAGCATAGGTGGAAACGAACTTGTGGAGGCAGCAGGACACGAGCCTCTCTTTATTCTATGGCTCCCATTAATAATGGCACTTGCAGGCCTTGCAATTGCTTTCGTGATCTATTACCTCAGAGCAGTGAAACTCGGGCCTCTTGCTTCCATGAAGAATCCGATCTACAGACTGCTCTACAAGCGTTACTACCAGCACGAAATCTATACCGAGTTTTTCTCAATCGGAATAGTTTACGGGGTTATTGCTTTCCTTACGCAGGTAGTTGATGTGATCGTTGACAGCATTGTAGAAGGAATTGGAATTATCACAGTTGGTGTGGGCGAAGAACTCAGAAAAGTTCAGACAGGAGTTGTCCAGACCTATGCAACTGTCATAATTGTGGGTGTGAGCCTGCTAATTATATTAATTAAATTAATGATGGAGGTACTCTGATGCTGCCGGTCGCATCATTGTTGATTCTGGTGCCGCTGATTTTCGCAGTCGTGACCTTTTTCACAAAAACAAAAGACCAGGCTGCAGGATTGGGCTTTCTCGGGTCTCTTGTGACTCTGGGCCTTACCCTTTACGCCTATCTGAACTTTGACAGCAGTACTGCTGCAATGCAGTTCTATGAATCTGTGAAGTGGATCCCCTTCCTCGGGGTCAACTATTCAGTTGGAATCGACGGCATTTCCATGCCCCTTATCCTTCTGAATGCGATTGTTATCCCACTTCTGATCCTCTTCAGCTGGAAAGAAGACAGGGAAGCCCCTAACAGGTTTTACGGGCTGATCCTTACCATGCAAGCCGCAGTCATAGGGGTCTTTGTATCCCTTGACTTCGTTGTCTTCTATATATTCTGGGAGCTGACCCTTGTCCCACTCTTCTTCATCGTAAATATCTGGGGTGGAGAAAAGCGGGCTCATGCGTCCTACAAGTTCTTTATCTACACACATGTCGCTTCTCTGGTAATGCTACTCGGAATCTTCGGGCTCTTCTACGCAGCCCTGAATCAGACCGGCGTTGCTACATTTGACATAAGAGAACTGGTCACACAGTTCCAGTTCTTCGAATCCGGCCTGATGAAAGATGGGATCTTCCTTGCAATCCTCTTCGGGTTCCTGGCAAAGATGCCGACTTTCCCCTTCCACTCCTGGCTTCCGGATGCATATTCCGAGGCACCTACTGCAGGCAGTGTACTCTTTATCCTGCTCAAAATCGGAGGGTACGGGCTTTTCAGGATATCCCTCCCGATGCTTCCTAACACCGGGAACCCCCATCTGATGATCATGATGCTGGGCCTGCTCGGCTCTGTCAGCATAGTTTATGGGGCTCTTCTGGCTCTGCGGCAAAAAGACCTCAAGCGCATGATCGCTTACTCCAGTTTGAGCCACATGGGATATGTTACCCTGGGTTCAGCCGGCCTTGTGACCCTTTCGGTTGCAGGCGCAATGTTCCAGCAGTTTTCTCACGGGCTTATCATGAGCATCCTGTTCATGTCCGCCGGCGCAATCCAGACCGGCACAGGCACCAGAATCATTAACAATCTCGGTGGGCTTGCAAAGAAGATGCCAATGCTCACTGTGGTTATGATGGTCGGCTTTATGGCATCCCTCGGGCTTCCGGGTCTGACAGGTTTTATTGCCGAGTTCCTGGTCCTGACTTTCACTTTTGTGAACCTACCTGGCTTTGTCTTAATTGCCCTGCTGGCAATAGTGATTACTGCAGGTTACCACCTCTGGGCAATGCAGAGGGCAATGTTCGGAGTGTACAATGAGAAGCTCGGAGATGTCAGGGACATCAATTCCCTGCAGGTCTTTTCAATGGCAGCTATTGCCCTTCTTGTGCTCTATTTCGGCCTGAACCCGAGCCCGGTGCTTGATATGATGATTAAGAATTCGGAAGCAATAGTCAGCCTTGCGGCTGTCCTGGGGGTGTGAGAAATGAATGAATTAATGTATCTTGCACCTGAACTTATATTAGTTGCAACTGGACTGGTCGTACTCCTGGCCGGAGTTTTCCTTTCCCCCAAGTCCAAAAATGTACTGGGTTACCTGGCAACCCTGGGAATCCTTGCAGCTCTTGCTCTAACGGTTAAAAGCTTAGGGCTTTTGACAATGGAAGGCTTCCAGGTTGGATATTCGATTTATTCAGAAACTCTGAGTATCGATGCCCTTTCCCAGTTTTTCAAACTGGTCTTCCTGGTAGTTGCTCTGATCGTTTCGCTTGCTGCAATCAAGTACACTGAAAACAGTGAACACACAGAAGAGTTCTACACCCTGATGCTCTTTGCAACCTTCGGAATGATGGTTGTGGCATCGGCAAACGACCTTATCGTACTCTTCTGTGCCTTTGAGCTGGCAAGTCTTGCAACCTACGCTCTTGCAGGCTTTGAAAAGCAGAACGCAAAGTCCCTCGAAGGAGCCATGAAATACTTCGTGATCGGCTCAGTCTCTGCAGCGCTCATGCTCTTCGGGATTTCCTTTGTCTACGGAGCGACCGGCACTACCAGCATCCCTCTGATTGCTGCAAACACCGGCCTCCTGACACAAAACCCTATAGGGCTTGTCGCCGTCGTGCTGCTGATTGCAGGTTTTGGCTTCAAGATGGCTCTGGTCCCCTTCCATATGTGGGCTCCGGATACCTACCAGGGGTCCCCTTCAGTTGTTTCCGCCCTGCTTGCAGCCGGGTCCAAGAAAATGGGATTCGTGGCAGCCTTCAGGATTTTCATTGTGGCTCTTGCAGCCCTCCAGCCTGACTGGCAGCTTGCTTTCACCATCCTGGCAGTGGTAACAATGACCTTCGGAAACGTGATCGCAGTTGCTCAGACCAGCGTAAAAAGGATGCTTGCCTACTCCTCCCTGGCACAGGCAGGATACATTGCAATGGCTTTTGCCGTCATGACCCCGGTGGCTCTTACAGGCGGTATCATGTACGCCCTTGCCCATGCCTTTATGAAAGCAGGAGCTTTTATCGCAGCCGGAGTCGTTGTCTGGATGGTTACCTCGGAAAAGACAGGCAACCTCGATATCCCTGACCATCTTGACAGCTTCAGGGGCCTTGGGAAGAGAATGCCTCTCGCCGCCCTTTCCATGACGATATTCGTCTTTGCCCTTGCAGGCATCCCCCCAACTGCAGGTTTCATGGCCAAGTTCGTGCTCTTCTCCTCAACCATTCAGGCAGGCATGACCTGGCTTGCAGTGATTGCAATCCTGAACAGTGCCCTTTCACTGTTCTACTACGCACGGCTTGTGAAATACATGTACTTCATGCCCCCCGAGGGTAAAAAGGTCAGCATTCCTCTCCCATACGCAGCAGCCCTTCTGGTTGCAGTGGCAGGCGTACTGGCAATGGGTCTCTGGCCCGAACCCTTCGTGGAGATGGCTATGAAAGCAGCAATGGTACTATTACCATTATAAGGAGGTATGAGAAATGACAGATTGTGATCTTTGCGGGCGTGCAATCCCGACCGTCATCCCGGTCCGGGCTATCCGCCCCCTCCTCAAATTCGCTTACCCCAACGGGGTCTGGAAAGGACTCTGCGAGACCTGTCTCGATTCCGCCCAGAAAACTTACATAGAAGTAAACAAAAATCAGACTTCATGCAGAAAAGGTAAATGCGTCCTCTGCGGAGATAAAACCGGGGTTTTCTCTATGGAACTTCAAATTCCTGATTTCTCAAAAGGGATCGTAAAAAAAGATGTATATGTCTGCAACAGGTGCCTGAAAGCAGCCGATGAGGCTTATATCAGGCATAAGAAGGAACAGATCGAGCAGGAACACGCACATCATTAAGTAAATCGAAGCTGCTTTTTAAAGCGGCTTTATTTCTTTTCTTTTTTGTGGGTGCTTTCTTCTGGAGGTGCCTGCGGATTGATTTTTTGCTTCTTTTTTTCAACTGCTTTTTATATTCGATATTTGGCACCTCTTCATAAATTAAATTTAGTCATAACTATCCCTTCCAGATTTCTATGTGTTCATATCTCGATAAGCTAGTTTTTCCCCCGCATAATTTACATATTTTTTTCAAATACATTCTCATATTTTATCATATCTTAATTACAAAAAGAAATGTTTATCTGTCCTTATTTCTTTTTAACTTTGAATAATATTTTATTTATTATATATATCATGTACATATTTTTTATATATTTACTGTAGGCGGGGTTTGCAAAAGTATCATAATATAAAGGCGAGGTCGGGAAAGAAATCTGGTTCTATAGAGTTCACGGTTCAATGAGAAAAATAGGTACGGTTTTCGGGATGAATCTTGGATAAGAAAGTTTCAGTGAGTTATGGTTTGATTTGATTGAAAATAAAAAATTAGTTTATGGGGGTTTAAAATGAAAGAAATGAAACGTGATGAAACACGCAAAGGGCATGCCCTAATTAAAGTTTTGGGAATCGCGACACTGGCATTTTTAATGCTAGTTAGTATCGCTGGTGCAATGGCAGAATCTCAACACCCGATAGCGCCATTTGCATATGTATCGAACTTCGACGATAGCACTGTCTCTATAGTTGATATTTCTAAAAACACTGTCACTATGGTACCTGTAGGAAGCCATCCCGAGGGAATTGCAGCTACTCCAGACGGAACAAAAGTATATGTGGCAAATATCGACGATGACAGTGTTTCTGTAATTAGCACAGCAACAAATAAAGTTATAGCCACTATACCTGTAGGAAATACTCCTTGGGGAGTTGTAGCTAGTCCGAAAGGAGACAAGGTATATGTAACAAACATTGTCGATGATACCATCTCTGTAATTGACACAATGATAGACAAGGTTACAGCTACGTTGGATGTAGCATCTGATCCTACAGATATCGCAATCAGTCCAGATGGGGAGGAATTATATGTGCCGTATGGCAACACTATCGGTGAAATTAACCCGACACCAGGATATGAAGGAAATCCTGTGTCAACTGTGCCTCTCGGAGACAAAACTGATGGAATTATAGTTACCCCTAACGGTGATAAGATTTACATAACACATTCCGACAGCGATACTATATCTATAATTGATAGACGAGGAAATACAGTATCAACAATCACCAATATAGATTGTCCTACGGGAATTACAATTAATCCAGATGGGACCAGATTATATGTAGTGGGTGTGAATACGGGAGCCTTTAAACGCGTTTATATAATTAACACACAAACCGATTCCATTGTAACAGATATGGGTATGTCATATGCTGGAGATACAATTGCAGTAACTCCCGATGGATCAAAGATTTGTGTATTGAGTGGTAATGTTCCCGGAACATTTTATACAATAGATATATCAAATGAACCAGCTTGGACTACTTCAGAGCCAATAAATATAGGATCTTGGTCTCATAATATGGTAGTTGTTTATATTCCTGAACCAGAGCCATCCACTATAACAGTTGGTCAAGGTGCTACCACTCCAGAGATTACACAGAAGTTTATTGAAACCTGCGACCGAAACGGTGGATTAAGCGTATTAGGTAATCCAACTACGGAAGTACATTCTGCATTCGGGTTTGAAGTACAAGATTTCCCTGAAATGCCTGCAACTGCGGGTGGGGTAATCATGTACAACCCCAATAACAATACTGCATATTTTATTCATGGAGCAATTTGGGATAAATATTATGCTTATCCAGATGCAAATAAAACTAGATTAGGACATATCGCAAGCGATGAAAAAGTAGCGGCTGTATCACCCACTGGAACAGTTGGAAAATACAGTGAATTTGAAAATGGTCGCATTCATTGGATTAGCGATAAAGATGGAGAAAATGTAGGTCACTTGCAAAGGGGAGAATCATTTGTCACTTATGGAGAATTAGATGAATTATATACTGAGATGAAAGGAACATATAGTGATTTAGGTTTCCCAATTGCGGATCAGATAACAAACGCAGAGGGACATGATTACTGTGAATTCGAAGGCGGAAAAATTCAATGGAGTGACATTGCAAAAAGTTATGTGTATTTAAGTAACTCTCCGCTAACCATTGATACGAGTTATCGACCCAATCCGAATGGATATCAATTTGATAATTTTGATGGTAAAATACTCGGTAAAGTGCCATATCCATCCTTATCTTGGGAAATGTTCAGGTATACTTTCGGGTCTAATGTAGTCGATAATAGCGATCTAGCAAGGATATTTTATGACCAAGTATACTCTCTTGAAAATAATGGTGGCTGCTGTTTTGGCATGTCTACATCCAGTTTGGTTTTAAATCGAGAGAACCATAATAGCTGGGATCTTGGAAATGACATGAATGCTGCAATGCCAAGTTTAACGAGAATCCAAATACCAAATATTATAACAAAAATTTATGATTGGACCAATTATTATCAAGGAATGGATAAAAATCCTGCCGTTCAAGAAGAAGCTAACAGTTATGATGACTCAAACTCAGTTTATTTTGCAATAAAGAAACGCATGATGGATGACAACTGGAAAGACAATCCTTTAGTAATTGGATACAACTGGTGGACCGATGCTTATGTGGATCAGAATAATAACGGCAAATATGATATTGGCGAACCGTTTGCAGATATGGCAAAAAAGAGCAAGATTGGATCTGCTGGTCATGCTGTAGTTCCATATAAAATAATAGAATCACAAGACGGTAAATCTGCAAAAGTATATGTATATGATTCTAATAACCACGGCAAAGATAACCTGTATTTTGATTTTAACATAGTTCAGAATACAGTAACGCCTCTGATTGATGAAAGTACTGGCAATTTTGCAAACAATTTCCATGATAATTACAACATAATCAGGATTTCTGTCGTATCTTTAAAAAACATAGAACAGCCGCCTGCAGGAATACCGTCATTTGAAATTACATCGAATAATTTAGATTTGCTGTATACTGATGTGTTTGGGTATCAACTAGGACGCTTGAAACAGGAGAAGCAGGAGTTTGTAAGCAATATTGTAGGTGCTTTTAAAATCCGACCTTTTAATGGACAAGATGTTACCAACGAATATGCAGATATATATTTTATACCAGATAATATGAACCTTAAAAGGGAAATAATTGGTTTAAATGATAGCGTTGGTAACGTAAATATATTCAAAAAGAACGTCTTTATCTCTATTCAAGAGCAGGTTAACAGAGATTCTGTAGACACATTAAATATTCCAGCAGATGCGTCTAGTGTTGAATTCGTTTCGGGCAAAAATACTCCTTTTCTTAATCTAACACTTGAGAAAGAAAACACGGGTATTGCACGCAAAGTTATGGCTAATATTTCCCAGATTGAAACGGGAGGTTCTATTAACTTATCAAACAATAATGGAACAATCGTTGTACAAAATCATGGTCTGCCAAGAACATGCAGTTTGCATCTCGAACAGGTGGGGAGCAGTCCAAATTCGGATGACAGCATTAAGAATATTGTCATCGAAGGAAATTCAATTGTATTCATAAAACCTTCAAATTGGAACGATATCGCCAACTCAGAGGTCGTAATTGAACATGATGTAGGAAGTGACGGAACCGTTGATTCCACAGAAACTATTAGACCGAAAGATACCGTGCCTCCATCAACTGTTATGGGTCTCCAATCCACTACAGGTAATACTTGGATTAACTGGACTTGGATTAATCCAATAGACGTAAACTTCGACCACACTGAAATCTACCTGAACGGCACTTTCCAGACCAATATCTCTGCCGAATACTTCAACGCCACCGACCTCCAACCTGAAACAGATTATACTATCGGTACGCGCACGGTGGATATTCACGGGAATGTGAATGAGACGTGGGTCAACTTGACTGCAACAACCAGAAAAGCACCGATAATAGTTGAAGCAGGATCTGACCAGACAGTAGAGGAAGGAACCAGTGTAAACTTTGAAGGGAGCTTTACAGCTTCAGGGTCACATACCTATTCTTACCACTGGGACTTTGGAGACGGATCTATGGAAGATAGTTCCCTTACAACTTCCCATGCCTACGCCGACGATGGAATCTACACAGTCAACTTAACTGTAACTGATGAAGAAGGGGATTTAGGAAACGACACACTGCTGGTTACTGTAAATAACGCCATACCAGTTGTGGACTCAGGCTCTGATATTATAGTCACAGCTGGCGACCTCGTCTCCTTCTCCGGCACATTCTCAGACCCAGGCTGGCTTGACACCCATACCGCCGAATGGAACTTCGGGGAAGGAACTGTTGAAGCTGGCTCTGTTTCCGAAGAAAACGAGTCTCCGAATTCCACAGGCACGGTCTCAGGGAATTTCAGTTATTTCGATGCCGGAGAGTATACTGTATTCCTCAATGTCACAGACGACGACGGCGTAATCGGGCAGGACCAGCTAACGGTCACGGTTCTTCCGATTGTGGCAACAGTTGATTTCGACCCCGATACCCTGAACCTGGGCAGCGGTGGCAACTGGGTCACTGCGTACATCGAACTTCCTGATGGGTATGATGTCGCCGGAATCGATGCGTCCAGTGTGCTCCTGAATGATGCAGTTTCGGCAGTTACGGATCAGAAGTACGGCTTTGTCAAGGATAAAAGCGAATATCTGAAGGATCGGGATGGCGACGGGATTCCCGAGAGAATGCTCAAATTTGACCGGAAAACAGTTGAAGGCATCCTTAAAGCTGGAGATCAGGTAAAAGTCACCTTCGCGGGCAAAGTGGAGTATGAAAACGAGATCGACTCCGGTAAGGCAAGTTTTGAAGGGAGCGATGTAATAAAGGTGATTGAAAAAGGCAGCAAAAAGGGTAAAACGAAAAAATGAGCGTTATTTAAACGCATCTTTTTGATGCACAGTACTTTTTGACATAAAATGCGGGTTCAAGTAATCCGCATAAAGTCTATTTTTTAATTGGTTTTCTGATCATCCATTTTCCATTGAAACTCTTAAATACACATACATACACAGATATTATCATGCCAACCAGAACGATCAGCATAAGCGATGAAGCCTACGAGAAGCTAAAAAGCCTCAAAATCTCTGAAAAAGACAGCTTCTCCGACGTGATCATCAAATATTACCCTAAAAAAAGAAAGCTCTCGGAAGTGCTCGCAGAAATAGGCTCCAACCCCGAACTCGCCGATGCAATCGAAAAAGCTTCAAGGGACATGAGAACTGCAAAGATGAGGGAAGTTGATCTCGATGCCGGTATTTGATACTTCATTTATTGTGGACCTCTTAAGGGGAAAGCCGGAAGCCCATCAAAAACTGGCTGAAATGGAAGCCGAAGGAGTTTCTTTCAGCACGACCGAAATTAATGTCCTTGAACTGTACAGGGGAGCATACCTGTCCAGAAAGACGCACCAGAATCTGGAAGAAATCAAGAAGCTTCTGGAATGTTTTCAGGTATGGGAGCTTGAAGAATCAGTCTATGAAGTCTTTGCTTCCCTTTCTGCAAGTTTGCTCTCAAAAGGAAGAGCCATTGGGGCATTCGATGAACTCATAGCTGCTATAGTACTGTGTTATGATGAGAAAATAGTTACCAGAGATAACCATTTCAAAGAAGTGCCAGAACTTGAAGTTATAGGTTATTGATGTGTAGTTTAAAAAGCGATTTGTAAAGTCCAGATGCAGTTCCAAGCAGGTACTGACTATTTTTGGTGGATTCGGCTGCGGAGATAAAAGTGGTTTTTGCAGTTGATTATCTATTTTGGGTATTTTTTACTTCATGTCACTTTCTCTCCTGGACCGGATGATATCCCACCTTAAACCTAAAATACCTGACAGGCTCATATTCTAATCAGGTGCAATCTTATGACCTGGAGAGAACGTATCATTATTGACCCTGCAGTTCTTGCGGGCAAACCTGTAATCAAAGGCACACGCCTGGCAGTTGAGTTCGTTATCGACTTACTGGCTAAGGATTGGCCTGAATCTGAGATCCTGCGGAATTATCCAGGCCTTACACATGAAGATATTCAGGCTTGCCTTGGCTATGCAAGTGATTTGCTCAGGGCAGAAAAGGTATATCCACTTGAAATTTCTCAGGAAGGAACCTGATTATGGTTGGGATCTGATGCGGCTGCTGGCAAATGAAAATATTCCTCTGGATGCAGTGAAGGCTCTTCGAGTTGGCGGACACGAAGTTCTGTGGATAAGGGAAGAAGTTCCAGGAAGTACTGATATAGAAGTTATGGCACTGGCTCACAGGCAAGGACTTATTCTCATCACTTTCGACAAAGACTTCGGGGAACTGGCTTTCCGCACAACGCAGCCACTAGCGCGTGGAATAATTCTTTTTCGCATACCTATGATCTCTTCAACTTATATAGCGAAAGCCCTTGTAAAGGTGATAGGGTCGCGTGATGATTGGGGAGGACATTTTGCAGTCGTTGAAGAGGATAGGATAAGAATAAAGCCATTGAAAAGAGATTAAATGCCTTTTATGCTTGATAAAGCCCTCTTATAACTGCACAACCTCTTCAAGAATTATTTCTCCAATCCTGGGCTTCAGTGCATTTTTCATAACAAGATTGACCTTCACTCCCAGCATATCCGAAAGATCCTGTTTGAGCCCTATGAATTCAAAGAGGTCCGGTGTTTTAGAAAATTCTACCAGGACATCAAGGTCGCTATCTTCTTTCTGTTCCCCGCGGACGTAAGATCCGAAGATTCCCAGATAGCTGATGCTATATTTTTTTGAAAGCTCCGGAAGGTATTGCCGTAGAATTTTTGTGAAATATGCCGCATCTTTCGTTTTTTCGTCCGTTGGTACTGGAGTGGTTTTGACTGTCATGTGGCCTCCCAGGTTCTGGCTTTTAATTGTTATTAGCAAAAGTATTCCTAATATACTTTTATGTTCAGTATTTATATGAAGAAGCGTAAAACCCCTGAGTCTTTAGCTCAGGGGATATAAGCGTCAACTTCAACCCTGATTCCGTATGTAATATTCTGCCGCCTCTTTACTCACATTTCCGATAGTAGACGCAAAATAACCATCACTCCATAACGTATTCTCACCCCAATAATACTTTTTCAGATATTCTTTTTGAGTTTTCCATAACCTGTTAGTATATTCTTGTTTCAATTTTCTGACAATTGACAAAACGCTAACTTTCGGCTCACTCTTGATCAAGAAATGAATATGGTCTTTGTCAGTTTCCATTTCAAGGATTTCAAAGTTAGACTCTTTTGAAATGTCAATCATAATCTGTTTGAGTTCTTCGCTAATTGGTTCAAGTATGACTTTTCGGTATTTGCAAACAAAAATAACATGATACATTAACAAAAATTTGCTATGATTCCGTGTTTCATACTTCGTATTTACCAAAAAGTACATGTGTTGTTAAAGCATATAATGCCTTTGTATGATGCAAGCGTTCAAATTTAGACTCTATCCTACAACTACACAAGCTATTCAATTGAATCAGCATATAGGTAGCTGTAGATTTGTCTATAATTGGGCACTTGACCAGAAAATTAAAACTTATGAGCAGACAGGGGAATCAATTTCCAGATTTGACTTAAACAAATTAATTCCTATTCTAAAGGCTTCTAATGAGTGGTTAGGAGAAGTTAACTCTCAATCATTACAGGGGATGACTAAGCAGGTTGAATCCGCTTTCACTAGATTCTTTAGAGAGAAAACAGGGTTTCCAAAGTTCAAATCAAAAAAGAATCCGATACAGTCTTTCCCTGTACCTCAACACTACACTGTAAACTTTGAAAATAATACTATCAAGCTTCCTAAAATAGAACCAATTAAAGCAGTTCTTCACAGGAAGTTTGAAGGAGAGCCTAAAACGGCTACGGTATCAAGGACATGTAAAGGACATTACTACATCAGTATCCTTGTTGAAGATGGAAAAGAACTTCCAGTAAAGGAAGCTTTTACAGAATCAACAACAGTAGGAATTGATGTAGGTATCAAAGACTTTGCTGTCCTTTCAACAGGAGAAAAGGTTGAGAATCCAAAGTACTTGAAAAACTCTCTTAAAAGGCTCAAAGTATTACAGAAAAGAGTCTCAAGGAAACAGAAAGGCTCTAAGAACAGGGCAAAAGCTAAACGAAGACTTGCTGTACTCCATGACAAAATAACAAATCAGAGAAATGACTTCCAGAACAAACTCTCTTTTAGACTTGTTAGCGAAAACCAAGCTGTAGCTCTGGAAACTCTAAATGTTAAAGGCATGGTTAAGAATCATCACTTAACACAGGCTATAAGTGATTCTGCGTGGAGTAGTTTTGTAACAAAGTTGGAATATAAGGCTCAATGGTTTGGAAAAACCGTCCTGAGAATAGGACAATTTGAACCCTCTTCTAAGCTATGTAGTGTGTGTGGATACCACAATAAAGAGCTTCAGCTAAAAGACAGAGAATGGATTTGTCCAGACTGTAAAACCAAACACCATAGAGACATTAATGCCGCTATCAATATCAAAAAATTCGCTCTCATAGATCAGAATCTAATTGGATTATGACACCGTAGGGACTACGGGGATGAGCTTGGGGACTTGCCCTCAATAGAGGGAGGATGAACCAAGAAGCCACTCAGTCTTTAGCTGAGTGATAGTTCACAAGTAAGTCTTGATCATGTATGTTTCCTGCGCTGAGCAATTCTTTTTCTTCTCAGTTGGAATATATCAAGATTGGTCGCCTGTTTTTTCATGTAAAATCAAAGAAACAGTTAATATATATAGTAATGAATTTGATAGTATATTAATAAATAATAGTTTTATGCACGGGAACTGTTGGTTCAAAATTAAGACAATCCTGAGCTTGCGGGGCTGTGCAAAAATACCGGGGTGGGGTAGTTCTGAAAATTATACTTATCGGAGATTGTATTACCAGGCTGATGAGTGCAACGCTAGCTATTGCTTTGCTTCTGGTTTCTGCAGGCGTTGGAAGTGCAGATGTTATTTATGTGGAGCCCGGAGCTTCAATTCAGGCTGCTATCAATAACTCAACGACCGGGGATTTTGTAATTGTGAAAGCCGGGGACTATGAGGAAAATATCATTGTCAATGTTTCAGGGGTAACGGTCACTTCGGAACCTGAGAGCCCTGAAGGTGTACTTATCAGGTCAGGGGATGAAAATTCCAGCGTATTTCAGGTTAAAGCAGATAATGTAACCATCAGCGGCTTTAACATAACAGGCTCAGGAGAAATTTTTAGTGCCCGTGAAGCTTCGGGTTTCATAAACTCTTTTATCTCGAAAAGTTCGGGAAGACTTAACGGGACTTCGGGAATGGAAGCCAGGCAGGCTTACGATTCCGGGGAAAGAGAGATATTTGTCACCAGATGGAACGGGGCTGGTTGTCCTTCAGCAGGGATTTGCCTTGAAAACGCTATAAACTGCACAATCGAAAGAAACAACATTTTCAAAAACCGCTATGGAGTTTATCTGCAGGGCTCCATGAACAATACAATCTCGGAGAATACCTACTTCCACAATGGTATCTGGCTTGATGAAGGGTGCAGCCGGAACATGTTGATAAATAATACTATTGATGAGGGTTACATCACCATTGGAGCGCACTGCTGGGACAATATAATGTTCCAGAACAGGCTCTCAAACGGCGGAGGGATAAGCATTGCCTGCTGCGGAGGAGGCAATCTTGTTTCAAAGAATGAGGTCCGAAATTGCAGTAACGGAATTGATATGTATGACACTCAGGCAAGGACCGTCCTTCGTGATAACCTGATTACGGACTGCGAAAACGGGATCTACCTGATTTTCGTCTTTGATGCCAGAGTGTATAATAACACAATTTCAAACAGCAGCAAGGGCATCTATTTAAGAGAGGAAAGCCACAACAACGAACTGTTCAACAATATGATAACTTCCAGTAACGAATCAGGTATCCTGCTGGACTCCAGTACTGACAACCGTATCTATAATAATTACTTTAACAACAGTGTAAATGTGAAGGCTGAAAACAGTGAAGGAAACAACTGGAACACTACACAAACGTCAGGAACGAATATCATGGAAGGCCCATACCTGAGTGGAAATTTCTGGGCTGACCTTAATGGAACCGGGTTTTCTCAGACCGCTGAGGATTCGGACTCGGACGGGATCTGCGACCTGCCTTATAACGTTAACGGAAGCGATTTTGACTATCTCCCGCTTGCCGAACCCCCTTATATACCCGGGGTGGACCTTAAAGTAATAATCGGGACATCTGAAGCAAATAAGACATCTGATGTTTCCATAGAACTTGACCGGAGCAACCTGGATTTTGGGACCCTGCTTCCCGGGCAGGCCAGTAACCCTCAGGTCTTGAATATAAGAAACACAGGAAAAAGCAATGTGAAAGTTACGGCTGAGATTGGAGCTTCTTCAGATTCTGTTTTTTCCGAAGGTATCTATCTTTCCTCTCATTTCTGGCCTGATTTCTCAGAAGTAATTGCAAACAGTACCGGTAAAGATGTTGAAGTCGTGCTTAACATTCCGGCAAACTATTCAGAAAACGGTATGATTAAAGGGTCCCTTGTCTTCCGGGCTGAGAAGGTTTGAGAGGTTTACTCTCTTTTCTTCTCAATTTCTTATTTCAAAACCATTACTTCACTTTAATTCTTTTAACTTCTTCACCTTTCTCTTCAGGGCATCCTTTTTCTCAGGGCATCCTTTTTCTCAGGGCTATACTCAGGCAAAACCCCAGCCCTCCGTAAAGGATTGTGAACCCGAAAACAGCCATCAGAAAGCTGCCTGTTGAGAGCATCATTTTACTCCACCTCCTTATTGATAAAAGGCATAAGGAAAGAGATAAGAATTCCAAGGACAATTACTCCGGCTCCGATCATCAGGGCTGCAGTATCATAACCTTCATAGGGTGTAACCAGGTTTGACCGGGTCTCTATGTAAACAATATACAGAAGGATAACCGGAATTACCACTTTTATGCAGATGTCCCACCAGGTTCCAGCCCTGATATCCGAATAATTATTGACCCATTCTCTTGTCTTATCTGCACCATAGATCCAGCCGATTGCAATGGTTTCGAGAATTCCCACTATAATTAGTCCATAGGTATTGATAAAGTGGTCTATGATATCAAGCCAGTAAATCCCTGCCTTGGTCGCATAGATCAGGCTGAAGAGCAGTCCAAAACCGATAGTTAGGTCAACTGCCCTGCTCCTTTTCATCTCAAATTTGTCCATTATTGATGAGGCAAATGCTTCCACAAGGGAAATGAGGGAAGAAAGGGCTGCAATAACGATGCACAGGAAAAAAGTAACTGCAGTAAGGACTTTTAATCCGGGGAGCATGTTGAGAGCTTCTGGTAGTACCACAAAGGCAAGGCCTATACTCTGGGCCACTACTTCTTCAATTCCGAGCCCTTTGGCATAGGCCATGTAACCGAGAGTCCCGAAAATCGCAAAGCCCATTGTGAAACTGAAAGCCCCGTCTGCAAGGCTGACAATGAAAGCGTTGTTTACGATATCACTCTTTTTTGGAAGATAGCTTGAGTAAGTAATCATTATTGCCATGCCAAGACTCAGGCTGTAAAACGCCTGTCCATAAGCTGCCTGCCAGACCGTTATGTCCGTGAGTTTGCTGAAGTCCGGCTTCAGGTACCATTCTAGTCCATTGATTGAACCTTCAAGGGTTATTGCTCTGAATACGAGTACGATTAAAAGAACCCAGAGAAGAGGAATAAAGATTTTACTTGACCTCTCAATTCCCGCCTGCACACCTTTTTTTTCGACTACCCAGATAATCAGCCAGGTAGCCAGCAGCCCTATAAAGACCGGATAGGAAAAGTTCCCCAAATTCCAGGGAGAATCGGAAACATGTAACAGTTCGTTATTGAAAAAGGTTCCCGTGTCCGCACCCCAACCGAGTGTAAACGCTTTTAAAAGGTAGACAAGGCTCCAGCCCACTATTACAGAGTAATAAGTCGTAATTATAAAGCTGGCAATTACACCCTACCAGCCTATCCACTCGAAACTTTTATTTGCCTTTTTAAGTGACAGGGGAGCTGAGCCGAGAAACTTGCTTCCAAGTCCGAACTCAAGTATCATAAGAGGAATACCAGCAGTCAGAAGAGCGACAAAATAAGGGATCAAGAAAGCTCCTCCTCCGTTTTCATATGCCACATAGCTGAACCTCCAGATGTTTCCGAGGCCGACTGCAGAACCTATTGCTGCAAGAATAAATCCAACTCTGGTGTTCCAGACTTCTCTCACCACCAAAAATCACATCCTATAAGCTTTTTTTTAATATCACACCTGGAGCAGGGAAGGTTAAAAAGATTAATCGACAAGATAACTGCAAATGAATAAAAAGGACCTTATTCATTCGGTAGACTCACAGCTACTGCCATAAACATAACCTTAAACTATCTGTTCCAACCGACATTCCACAAATGTCCACAAAAATAAAATTATTTTTATTCCATATATAACTGTTCAATAATAATTGAAAGTTGTTATGGCAAATTCGTTGATTCTTAAACACAGCACAAACCGAATTTTTCACTATGCCCATATTTTGAAGAGGAGCATATCGGGTTTACCAAGTTCCATACTACAAATAATGTGAATACCTTAGAAGCCACCTATAAAACGAGAATCATATGTCCACTTGCCATAATGTCCACAGACCCATTACAACCTGATACTGTACCTTTTGGTTAAAGCGTATCAACATGTTTTCGCTTATTCGACTTCACGATTTTTACGACGGTTCACTTCACGTTCTTCATAGCATTCTTATCCTAACCAATTGTCAAAGTCAAGCTCCTTGATTTCTTGTATTGTCTTGAGAGCTTCGCACACAAACGTTACCATTTATGCATTATACTTCAAATACTAATAATAAAACAAATGAGAATATCTAAATAGTAAAAGTACATATTTTAGCTGTAAAAGTCTTCTTTAAGAGGACATCGTGACTATTAGCTATCTGGAGCGAGCAGTAGGGCGATGAAAACTCCTATGACCAGTTTAAGGTATTTATCCTGAAGCATATTTTTATTTTTTCATATGTTTTTTTATAATATTGTAATCTACTTATAACTCTCTTGAGATCTCAGTGTCGTTTTTTCCATGATAGCTTAAAAGTATGATTTTTGATCTTTCGACAATGCTTGCTGCTTGATTTCTAGAGCGGCTAAGCTTGATAAGATAGTCTAAATCTTTTTGAGTGAATGATAATTGGGGCGACGGCTTATACGAGGCATAAGGTAGTTTAAAGGTAGTTTATTGAATGATTAATATAATTATTTTATGGATTTATATTAGAATCTATGCACTGGCTTGCGACACTTCAAGCAACATTAAAGCTAAAGCTTACCTCTATTTTTGCTATTATTAACTTTGACTTTGTCCCAGCAGTTAATATTCTATCAGCGCTACCACGAGCACAATTCTAACGTTGACAAAATATCATCTTAAACCGGATGCGTGGCAACAATATCGATAATTCAGATTTAGGAACTATTCAACCACCAAATAATCAACATCAAGAGCCTTAATAGAAAACGTCGAACAAGATTCCATATGATTACCTAAACTTGAGATAATGAAAATGATCTCAGCTTATAAATGTAAATTCTACAGGATTTACGGTATTCCTTCATCAATCTTAAAAGAAAAGATGAACCACTGAAAAACCTACAAACGGAAAGAAAGGAATTAAGGGATAATTTTCTGCGTTTTCTTTGTTTTCCATGATTATGAAAAATTGAGTAACTAAGTGTGGATATTTTCATTTTAACTAAATTTATTTTTTTAAATAGAAATTAATTAGTGAGTTTACTATAACATTGGAGCAGGAAAATGGATACAATTCTACTTTTTGGGTTTATATTAACATTTTTTGGTATAGTTTACCTTTTACTTAAAGGGACAGGTAAAATTTCAGATAAAGATACCGATATTCAAATTATGAACTTCAGATTAAAAGGAAGTTCAGGCATAATTGTTGTTGTATTAGGGGTTTTACTTATTGTATTAGGAGCTGGTTTGCTACCTGGCACAAATACTAATAATACACCCGATACAAAATTTGATACTCCTGTTGACATAAATAATGGCAACAGGACACCTGTAGATGTTGTTTTCAAATTTGAGGATATAGTTCCCGAAATAGAAGTATCTGACAACCGTTTGCGTGAAGCTTCTCCTAACACTGTCTACAAGAGTTCACCCTATATTGACGTCGGTGGAGAAAATAGCTTCAGGTGGAGGGATGTAATGGGATTTGACCTGAGCGAATACAGCAGTGATACTTCTATCAAAAATGCAGCCCTTTCACTCTACTGGTATTATCCAGCAGGAAAAACAAGACCTGAGGATACCATTATTGAGGTTTACAGACCTGCTTCCACATGGAACTCAGACTACATAAGCTGGAATAAAAAGGACAAAGATGTTTCATGGAAAAATCCTGGAGGAGACTGGTATGATAAAAATGGTGTTCCTCAGGGCAGCACTCCATATGCTACAATAACTATTGAAGGCAGCAATCTCCCTGACAACAGGTATTACGAGCTTGATGTAACCGATCTCGTAAAAGAGTACACCAGTGGGAAGTATGAAAACACGGGATTTCTGATAAAAGCCCGTACAGAGAGCAATAACTATATTGCATTCTATAGCAGTGACTGCGGAAACGAAGATCAAGAGCCAAAACTTCAACTGGTATACAGCTAAAGGAATAAATGTTTTTTTAGGAGGGGTTCTGAAATTCTGGTTATAGGAAATGTTAATTTCTTAATGCTTGCTTTTCGGAAAAGCCTTCTATTTTTTAGTATTTTATACAATTTCTATGCATTCCAAAATTTAAAATTCAGATGTTTTTAAATAAAATTTTGTGGTGGGTGTCCACCATGCCCCCTGATCTCGTATTCCTTATTGTAAGAGTTTCGGGTTAGGCTGCAAGGTCATATAAATAGATACCATTGTCAGTCGCACCATTAACATAGTTCTTATCTATTCCCCATACAACAGTGTTATTGTATACTTCTGGTGTCGTATAAACTTCTTTAGGATAGTTATATACCAGTGTGCTTTGTCCTGTAGTTATGTTATATACATATACTCCGGGCTTGCCTTCATAATCGTCAACAGCTTTATTGTATACAATCTTATCATTCTGTATGGCGATGTGTGTCCCTGTACTGGCCCCGTATTCATTTCCATTTGGATCGGTGTCAAGTGGATGTGTGACATCTATGGTTTTATTTGTTGACGTGTTATATACCACAATATATCCCTGATGGTTATATGCGTCAGACCAGATGACTTTAGTGCCCCATATACGCGGTATGTTCGGATCTCCATATGAAGCGACAGTTACTTTTTCCTTCGTATCGATGTCGTACATTCTGATTGTTATATCCACTTTCGGATCTTCTGAATATGAGTAATACACCACTTTTGTGTTATATATATCAGGATTACTGCCGTTCCCTATTTTTGTCTGTGTGGATGTAGATATGTTCCTCAGATACACACTATCATTTGCACTCCAGACGATTCTGTTGCCGTAAATAGCAGGTTTGCTAAATTGGTCTACATTCTGTGTGATGTAACTTTTTGTGGCTGTTGGTATATCGTATACAGCAAGCCTTGGTGTTCCACTGCTTTCATCACGCCACACTAACTTGTTGTCGTAAATATCCGGACTGGATGCCCCAGAAGAACTAAACGTAGTGTCTGTTCTGTTGTTCATGTCGTATAGATGAATAACAACCCCATTTGCCCATACTACCTTGTTACCATAAACAGCAGGATCATATCCAGTGCCAATTTTCGTAACTTGAGCCGCTGAAGCTGCGACTGAGATTAATATCAAAAAAACAAAAACCAGGAATACTGAAGCTGAAGCTGTAGAACATAACTTCCCCTTATTTATCATTTATTTCCCCCAGGTAGCTTTATTTTTCAAAGTTAATGTACATTTTATAATTCGGATATTTTTCAGGTTATGTGATAATATCTGAATCCTTTTATTACTAAAGTCACATTAATCCAAACCTGGACTATTTGCCCAAACAATTATGTGATAAATTAGTAAAGATACTAAGTAATTATATAATTTATATAATTATGTGAATAAAATATTTTCGAACCTTTGTTACATATCAATTTTTATTAATAAGTAAATATTCAACCTGGGAAAAACAACATCAATAGCCATCTGTATTAAGATTCAATAAGCAAATTTCTGGGAATTGATTTTATTTGATTGTTGACTATTGATTGCGTTTTTTCAATAACCATTGGTTAGTAATCAGACATATCGGTTTCATCAAAATCGATATCATTCAACTGATTTTGGCAGGCTGAATAGTTACATTAATAATTATAATTACAGACTTCAATTCGATATCAAAAATTGCTTTAAGACCTGAGGTAAATGGAAAATTAAAAAAACAGCAATATCTCAGAAACATCATTATCAAGATGCACAACATTGCACATCAGGCGGTAGGCTCTCTCATTACAGAAAATACGGTTATATCTTCATTGTTTTTGTCATAGAAGATGATTTCGTCATATTTGTGGTCACTGGATTCATTAAGTTCGATACCTACCGAAATTTCATCATTTTCGTCTCGCATGAACCACCCTGTAAGCTCAACGCTGACTAAATCTTCTAAATGGTTTAATATAACCCTATCGTTTCCCCAATTTTCTTTCAAAAATTTAAAAAGTTGATCGAAAACTTTGGTATTTCGATACACTCCAAAATCATCTAACTCAAATTCTACCATGTTATATCCCCTTCTAACGTATTGAGATGATTAATGTGAACTACCCCTAAACTAAAGACTTACAGCTTCTCATTTCATAGAAGACCATCAACATCTCCATGAGCGTTAATTCGGGCTATACCATCCCTACTGAGTTCTGTCCATTCGTCCGTTTAGGTTTAACATGACATCAGTTTCGGCTTTACATGAATACGAACTTGGTACAGTGGATTTATTCAAAACCTATCGAGCCAGATGGTAAACTCTTGGAAAATGGTTGCTTGGTTTTCACATACCTTAATCTAATATAATATTAGACGATGGTACATATGAAGGCAACGCATATCAAAAATTATGTTGAGGAAGTTGACGCTTATATCCCATGAAATTAAGATTTCATGGGTTTTACACTTCTTCCTATAAAGGGATTAGGTTTCTAGGGTTCTGTGTAGTCTTCGAAAGAAAAAATAGAAAAAAATTGAGTGAACCGGATTTTTCAGGCCGCCCACTTTTACACAGTAAACATCTCACTCCAGAACCTGTACAAAGCCCTGGTACCATCAACACGTACATACTGGCCTTCTTTTAATATTCTGGTGACATTTTCTATGCTGACAACGGAAGAAATACCGTATTCCTGCGCAATGACCGTGCTGTGTGTCACCATACCCCCAAGAGAGCGTAGAATATATAATTTTTTAATTTTATTTATCATTTTATAATAAGGATTTTGAAAGAATGCCGTGACTCCCTCTATTAAATGTGGTCTTCTGCCTCCTGAGAACAAAACGTTTTATACCCTTTTATAAATACCAAAGAAATCTACCCGCTTAAAATATAAAATTTTCATGAAGATTTTGGTAGTCCATTTAAAAGACTCCCCATTATTCAAAGTTTACCTATTATTCTACTTCTGTATCTTCGTAATTTCCCCGACCGAGAGTACAATAAAGTTTTAATTGAATACAATACTGTTATTTTTGTAAAAATTCCGTAAAAATAAAGCGAGGGAAACCATGAAGGTAGTCGGAATATCATCAAGCCCAAGAGGCAAAAACAGTAATACCTTAAAACTGCTGGATGCAGCCCTGGAAGGAGCCGCAAAAGCAGGAGCCGAAGTTGAGTCTATTGATGTTGCAAAATTAAAGATCAAATACTGCACAGCATGTAATACCTGCCAGGAAACAGGCGTATGCTCAATAAAAGACGACTATAATGGTGTGCTGGAGAAGCTGCTGGATGCAGACGGCATAATCTTTAGCAGTCCCAATTACATAACAAATGTAACAGCCCAGCTCAAGACCCTGTTCGACAGAAGTCCACTTGTTATTCATGAACAGCTCTTTGAAGGGAAATACAGCCTTTCCTTAACAACTGCAGGCAGTGATGAGCTCGATTTTGTCCTTCGCATTATGGATAATTTTATGATACACTGCGGAGGCAATGTCATCGGAGGAGTGGGATGTTCAGTAGCACGGGGTCCCGAAGCAATGGAAGAAGCCCTTGAAAAATCGCGTGAAATGGGAAAAGACCTTGTTGAAGCGATAAAAGATAAGAGAAAATATTCAGAACAGGAAGCTGTACATCAGGCATGGAGAGACCATTTCAAGTATGTTATCCTTGCCAATAAAGACAACTGGACGCACAACTGCAATTACTGGATCGAAAAAGGCTGGATTAAAGAATAAGATTTTCAGGCTTGGTACCGGGAAAAGTGATACAATGGGGAAAGCTGCGATGTTAAGCGTTGAAGACATGGGGGAAAAGCTTTCCGAAGCCGGCAGGCTAAAACTGCGCCCTCTCTGTGTCTATGGCACGAATGTGCTTCCAGAAGGAGCAGTTCCATCTTACACGGTAGACCGCTGTGTAGCAAAAACAGTCTATACTGCCGCCCTCTTGAAAAGGCACACTGGACTTCCGTGGGGGTGCTGCAGAACATCTGAAAGCAACTCCTGAACTGTTCGATGAGCAGAAAGAACGTGCAGGGAAAATTACTTCTCACGGAAAATACACAGTTATTGTCCCATGTAACGATGAAGTTCCATCTGAAGCTGTCAGAGCCTTTATCCTGTTCGCGGGCGCTGAACAGATCCAAAATCTTTGCGGGCTGGCTCAATTCAGCAACTCTGATCCTTTCTTCAGGACGATAATACCCGGAGGACCGGTCTGTTCCACAATGATTGCTTTTCCGGCAGGTATGGCCGAAAATGCTCCAGAAGGCTCAGCTTATGTCGGGTCTGTAGATCCGACAGGGAACCCCTGGCTTCCATCCGATTTGATAATTATGGGCATCCCTGCAGGGCTTGCGCAGCAGATGGCAGCCGACCTGGAAGAGTCCTTTATCTGCAAACAGAGCAGGATAGCATATCCTGAAAACCGTATTCTCATAAAGCCTCCTGCTACAGATACGCCAAAACAAAAATGAAACATGGTCTGAAATAAAATGTCCTGGCATATGCGGAGGATACGAAATTATTTAATAAAAGAGCCCAATTCTCAGAAAGTCCGAGATCTATTCGCCAGGCGTTCGGAATTAAAACCCCTCTCCTGCGTTTATTATCGACTAATCTTACGTTCATCTTCTAACTATCATCAATCCATTTTAGCAATTTTGGTGGTCTTTTGTCTTCAAAAATTAACCGTGAAACTTTTATAAGGTCTATTGCAGACCTTCTCAGAAAAGCAGAAATCGATCTTCCCGCTGATGTGGTTGACGCTCTGAAGAAAGCCGAAGCTCGGGAAGAAAGCCAGGTTGCAAAGTCCCAGCTTCAGGCAATCCTGAAGAATATCGAGCTTGCAAAAAATCATGGAGTTCCCATATGCCAGGACACAGGTATCCTGATCTTTTTTGTCGAACTTGGAACAGAGTTTCAGCCAGGCTTTGACCTTGAAGCCGCAATCCGGGAAGCTGCTGTCCTCGCAACCCGAGAAATCCCACTCCGCCCGAATGCTGTGGACCCCCTGACCCGAAAAAACAGCGGGGATAATACCGGCGCAGGAATCCCTGATATTAACTGGAAACTTGTGCCCGGAAAAGAGCTCAAGATCACGGTCGCTCCGAAAGGTGCGGGTTCAGAGAATATGAGCGCTCTCAGGATGCTGAACCCGACCGAAGCAGGCAGTATCAAAAACTTCGTGCTCAAAACGGTGATTAATGCAGGTGGAATGCCCTGTCCTCCCCTGACTCTTGGTGTAGGGATCGGAGGTTCCTTTGACAAAGCCGCCAGGCTTGCAAAAGAAGCCCTGCTTGAACCCCTCGACACTCTCATGAACGAGTTTGAAAAGGAAATCCTTGATGCAGTAAACACCCTCGGGATCGGCTGTATGGGCCTTGGAGGCAGCACAACCGCCCTTGCCGTGCATGTGAAAACCGCAAACTGCCATACGGCCTCCCTTCCTGTTGCCGTAAACATCCAGTGCTGGGCGAACAGGCATGCTTCAGTCGTGTTCGGAGGGGAAGAATAATGGAGTATCATTTACAGACCCCGTTGAAGATCGAAGATATAGAGAAACTCAATGCTGGAGACATTGTTTTTATCTCCGGAGAGATCCTGACAGCCCGGGACGAAGCCCACGCCAGAATTCTGGAAATGAAAGAAAAAGGAGAAGAACTTCCTTTCTCCCTTGAAGGGGCAGTTATCTATCACTGCGGCCCCCTTATGCAAAAAACAGGAAAAGGCGAAAAGGAAGAATGGAAAGTCGTCTCCGCAGGCCCCACAACCAGCGGCAGGATGTCAAAAATGACTCCTCCTCTCCTGAAAGCTCATGAAGTCCGGGCAATTATCGGAAAAGGTGGAATGAAAGGAGTCGCAGGCGCACTGAAAAACAGGTGTGTCTACCTTGCATACACTGGAGGATGCGCCGCCCTTGCCGCAGAACTGATAAAAGAGGTGAAAACCGTCCACTGGCTTGACCTTGGTATGCCTGAAGCTGTCTGGGTGCTAAAGGTTGAGAAATTCGGACCTCTCATTGTAGGAATCAATACAAAAGGGGAAGATATTTTTGCAGAGGTCAGAGAAAAAGCTGAAAAAGTGTTTGCAGAAATGAGGAAGTCAACTACCCCTGAGCTAAAGACTCAGGGGCATGTTTAACAAGCCCTGGTTGACCAGATCACCGATAAGGAGCTTTGGAAGATCGGTAAACGATAGGAAAAAAATAATTACCTTGAATGTCGCTTCAGTTTAAGGCTCTAAGGATGCCGGTTAAACAGTCCTGAGAGGTAGGGACAGTGCTTGCATCGTTAAACCTTTCCATATCAGATCAAGAGGAGGACGAATTCCGGAATTGACTTGTTCCAACTTCACGAAGTTGAAGTCCTTCCAACTACGCTGTAATACTCCAACTTCACGAAGTTGGAGTCCTTCCAACTACGCTGTAATACTCCAACTTCACGAAGTTGGAGTCCACAATTTGGATACGCATAACTCTTCGGATGAAGACTATATGT